>CACJJV010000001.1 GCA_902593845.1 uncultured Pelagibacteraceae bacterium
AAATTATCCACTCTATAATTCTATAAGTTATATATATTAGATTTTTTAAATTGATTTTTGTTTTGTTTATACCAATCTATTGTTTTTTTTATCGCAATTTTTAATTCGCTTAGGCTTTTATATTTTGGTCGCCACTTTAAAAGTTTTTTAGCTTTCGAGTTAGATGAACACAGTCTTGTTATTTCACTTTTTTTGACTCTTACTCTTTTATCTTCATAAATTATTTTCTTATTCTGTCTTGTCAATTCTCCAATCATTTTGGCGATATTATTTATTGAAATTTCTTTCCCAGTTCCAAGATTGATTACCTCGCCAAAAATTTTATCTTTATTAAATGTTTTTAAAAATCCATCAACAGTATCTGTGATATAACTAAAATCCCTAGTTGTATGAGTATTCCCTAATTTGATTTTTTTGATTTTATCATTTAACATTTGTGAAATTATTGTTGGAATTATAGCTCTTAATGATTGTCTAGGACCAAAAGTATTAAAGGGTCTGATAATGCATACTGGCAGATTAAATGAATTAAAATATGAAATTGCTAATTGGTCAGCACTTATTTTACTTGCAGCATATGGGGACTGCGCAAAAAGTCTATGTGTTTCTTTAATAGGTATATTTTGTGGTGTTCCATAAACTTCACTGGTTGATGTATGGATCACTTCAATTTGTCTTTTTGATGAAGCATTAAGTATGTTCAAAGTTCCAATTACATTGGTATCAAAATAAGATCTGGGTGCTATATATGAGTATGGGATACCAATTAAAGCTGCTAAATGAAAAATTTTATCCACATCTTTTGTGAATTTTTTTACTAAATCCTCATCTCTAATATCGCCAGTTACAACCTCAATTTCCCTCAAAATATGACTTGGCAAATCTTCAAGCCATCCCCAATTATTAAAGGAGTTATATATTGATAAGGCTTTAACTTTATAGCCTTTTAAAACAAGTTTTTCTACAAGGTGAGAACCAATAAATCCATCAGCTCCAGTTACAAAAATTTTTTTCATATAACATTTATTAATACTGTTCAAAATTTGAACTGATCTAGACAATAGACCAAAAATAGACTAATGTAAACTGTCTGTTCAAAATTTGAACAATTAAATTATAAACGGTTATGAAAAATAGTGATGAAATTTTAAGGATTTTAAGAGAAATTAATAACAATCCAAACTTATCTCAAAGAAGTTTGGCAAAAAAAGTACAATTTAGTTTAGGAAAATTGAACTATTGTCTAAATGCTCTCAAAATTAAAGGTCTTATAAAAATAAATAATTTTAAAAAAAACAAAAATAGATTTAATCCAAAATCAAAAAATAATTATTTATATATTCTCACGCCAAAAGGTATTACTCATAAAACTGAACTTGCAATAAATTTTTTGGAGAGAAAATCAAAAGAATACAATGAAATAAAGAAAGAATTGATAAAAGAAGATAAAAATAAATTAGAATAATGGAAAAAATTCTTTTTACTATTTGCATGAGATCTGGTTCAAAGGGGATTAAAAATAAACATTTTAAGCTATTAAATAATAAACCACTTTTTTATCATACCTTAGAATATGTGCGTAATATAAAAAAAACAAATTATATAACCGTATCATCTGACTCAAAAAAGATATTAAATATGTCAAAAAAATATAATGTTGATTTTTTAATACATAGACCAAGAAAACTTTCAACATCTAGATCCTCAAAAATACCAGTTATAAAACATGCGCTTCAACAAACAGAGAGACTAGCTAGAACAAAGTTTGATTATATAGTTGATTTTGACACAACATCACCTCTTAGAAAAAATAATGATTTTAGAAATGCACTCAAGTTGTTTTTTAAAAAGAAAGCAGACTTACTAATAACTGGCACTAAAGCCAGAAAAAATCCGTATTTTAATATGGTAGAGCTTAAAAGGGGTAAAATTAAACTTGTTAAAAATGCTAACATCAAAAGAAGACAAGATGCACCAAATGTTTTTGATATGAATGCATCGTTCTATATTTGGAGAAGAAAATATTTATTAAAAACAAAAAAATTAATATCTAAAAATACAATATTATATGAAATGCCAGAGATAACTGCATATGATATTGACAATATTTTAGATTTAAAAATTAATAAATTATTAATTAATCAATTTAAAAAATGAGTATTAATTTAGAAAATATAAAAATACTAGAAAATGATAGTATTAAAAATGCATTAAAAAAAATACAATTAGGAAGGGTTAAGGCTTTAATTGTTGTAAGTAAAAAAAATAAACTTCTTGGAATTTTAAATGATGCAAACATTAGAAGATGTTTGCTTTCAGGTGCAAGTATGAATTCAAAAATCAAAAATTATTACATGAGAAAAAAAGATATATACTTTGTATATGATGGTGAGTATAATTTTCAATTAACAAAAAAAAAAATAATACAAAACAGTTTTTTTATTGTGCCAATTGTAGATAGTTTGGACAATGTAATCGATTTTATTTCATTCAGAGACAAAAGGGATAAAAAAAAATTTTTTCACAAGTTTCCAATTGTTATTATGGCTGGCGGAGAAGGTTTAAGAATGAGACCTTTTACTAATATTTTACCAAAACCATTAATTCCGATTAATGAAAAATCAGTTCTCGAACACATTATTGAAAATTTTCTTAACCAAAGTATGAACAAGTTTTATGTATCTATAAATTATAAATCAGAGATTATTAAAGCATTCATTCAAGAATTGAATAATAAACATAAAATCAACATTAAAGTAGTTAAAGAAAATATTCCATTGGGTACTTGCGGGTCATTGAAACTTTTAGAGAAGAAGATTAGAGGTGATTTTTTTGTGTCAAATTGTGACACTTTATTAAATATTAATTTTAATGAGGCAATGAAATTCCACAAAAAAAACAAGAATTTTCTAACTTTAATTGGTTGCAAAAAAAAATTTCAAATACCATTTGGTATTTTAGATGCCGATAATAAAAATAGTACTTTAAATAAAATGAGAGAGAAGCCTGTTAAGACTTTTTTTGTAAATACTGGTCTATATATATTCAATTTAAAAATTTTTAAACTAATTAAAAAGAACAAAAAAACAGATATTAATCACTTAATAGAGTTGCTTAAAAAAAGGAGACAAAAGATAGGAATTTTTAAAATTGATGAAGGTCAATGGAATGACGTAGGTCAATGGAATGAATATGAAAAAACATTAAAAATGATTAATGAAAAAAATTAAAAAAAAATACAATCTAAAAAAAAAAAAAATATTTGTCTTAGGTGGATCTGGACTTATAGGTTTTGAAGTTTGTAAAGAATTTTTAGAATTTGAGTCTAATGTATTGAATTTGGATATCAAAAAAAAAAATATAAAAAACAAAAATTATGAATTTACTAAATTTGATATAGCTGACTTTGAAAATTTAGAAATCAACCTTTTTAAAATTATTAAAAAATATGGTTGTCCAGATGTATTAATTAATTGTTCCTATCCGAAGACTAACGACTGGTCAAAAAACAACTTCTTGAGTATAAAATTAAAATCATTTTATCAAAATATTAATTTACAGCTCACTTCATCATCGTGGATATTGAAAATTTTTGCTGATGAGATGAAGAAAAAGAAAAAATTAGGTTCAATAATACAATTGTCCTCAATTTATGGAATTGTAGGTCAAAATTTGAATATCTATCAAAGCACAAATATGACAGAAAATTTTCCATATTCTATAATTAAGGGTGGCCAAAGCAACCTTGTTAAACAAATGGCCTCATATTATGGAAGATACAAAATAAGAGTTAACGCAGTTTGTGCTGGAGGTGTTTTTGATAATCAAAATAAAAAGTTTGTCAAAAATTACTCTGAACAGGTGCCTATCAAAAGAATGGCTAAAGCTCACGAAATTTCATCAACTATAATTTTTTTATCCTCTGATGCTTCATCATATATTACGGGATCGAACCTTATAGTTGATGGTGGTTGGACATCAATATAAAATGATACCAAAAAAATACAAACCGTTAATATATAAGCAAAAATTATTTACATTATATTTTTATTTTTTTAGTTCTTTTATTGTAATTATCTTTGAAATGTTAAGCGTAGGATTGGTTCCACTTTTTGCATTATCGTTAACAGACAATAACGAGGTTATAACCAAAATATTAAGCACTATTGGAATAAATGATTATTTTAATAATCTTAATAAAAAACAGGCTGTTATTTTTTTCTCAATCACTCTTTTATCTGTATTTTTAATAAAAAACGTTATCATAGGATGGATTAATTACTTACAAAACAAAATATTAAGAGATTATAAAATATCTACATCAAAATTATTATATGAATATTATATTAACACAAACTTTAAATTTTTTTTATCAGCTAATCCATCAACGTTAATAAGAAATATTACCTTATGTGTTGGCCAGTCATTTAATTACTTTCTTGCAAAAATTAAGATGTATCGAGAAGGTGCAATTATTTCTATGATTACTTTAATTTTGATATCTATTAATCCTACAGTGCATTCCGTTGTTTTTTTTGTATTTATATTAGTGAGTGTAATGTTCTATTACATATATAGAATAACATTAAAAAAAAGAGGTGAAGATTTACATAAAAAAAGCTCATCAAGATTGAAAATACTGAATGAAACCTTTTTGATGATAAAGGAAATAAAAGTACTTAAAAAAGAAGGTTATTTTACAGACAAATACAAAACTATAAACTTTGATTTAGAAAATTTAGCTTTTATTAATAATGTTATAACTTCTATACCTAGGCTATTTATAGAAGTTATTTCTGTTCTTCTTATAACAATATTTTCTATAATGTTAATGTTATCCAATTATTCAGAAGCATACATAATTTCAGTTATAACTTTAATGGTAGCGTCTGGTGCAAGATTTATCCCAGGTTTCAATGTGATTACATCGTCATTTTCAACCACTAGATGGCTGCAACCATCTTTTGATACTGTTACTAAGGAAATTGAAGTTCTAATGAAAAGAGATGAAATAAAAACTAAAAAAAATGGGTTACGGGAAGAAATTAAATTTAAAAAAGAGTTAAATATTAAAAATTTATCATTTTCTTATACTGATAAAAAAATTTTAAATAATATTGATTTAACAATAAGTAAAGGTGAATTTGTAGGAATAATTGGAGAGTCTGGCACAGGAAAAACTACACTTATAAATATTTTATTAGGACTCCTTTTTCCAACTGAAGGACAAATTTTAGCTGACGGAATTAATGTAAGAAATAATATTGAAAACTGGCAAAAAAAAATCGGATATATTCCTCAAGAAGTTTATTTGCTTGATGCTAGCATAAGAGAAAATATTGCAATGGGTATAGATGATGAAGACATAAATCAACAAAAAATTGACGAACTTATTAAGTTCACAAATCTGGAAGATCTAATTAATAATTTACCTGAAAAAAGTTATTCAAATGTGGGATATATGGGTAATAATATTTCTGGCGGTCAAAAACAAAGAATTGGAATAGCAAGAGCACTATACTCCAACCCAGAAATCGTAGTATTAGACGAAGCAACTAGCTCACTTGATGTTGAAAATGAAAATATGATTATTGAAAAGTTAAATGAACTTAAAGGAAAAAAAACATTGATAATTATATCTCATAAAATAAGTTCGCTCAAATACTGCAATAAAATTTTTGAGATAAAGGATAGAAAATTCAATATGGTTAAACCTTGATGAAGTCCTCTAAAAATTTATCATTTTATTAAGCTTTGATCTATTTTAGTTTTTTTAATAAATTTGAAATTTTTTTATCATCTGTATTAATTTTTTGCATGATTGCACTTGCTTCCTTAGGTGCATATTTAAAAGCTAACCTTAGTATATTCATCCAATTAATATTATTCTTTCCACGAATTTTTTGAATTTTATTAATATATTTTTGATATTTTACAGATTTTTTCATATAAGCAATTCGAATAGACTATATTCAAATGAAATGAAAATTCAAATTTTAATTAGTAAAAATTCATGGGCGAATAAATACAAAAAAGTGATAAAAAAAAATCTTCGATCTTTTTCAAAAAATATTTTTTTTGCCAATAATCATAAAAAACTAAAAAAAAAATATGAAATTTGCGTCTTATTTAGTTATTTTAATTTCATTGAAAAAAAATTCTTAAAATTTTCAAAATATAACTTAATTTTACATGAATCAGATTTACCGAAAGATAGAGGTATGTCCCCAATATCATGGCAAATATTAAAGGGAATGAAAGTTTTAACATTTTGTATTTTAGAAGCTGGAAATAAAATAGATAATGGAAAAATATATTTTAAAAAAAAGGTTAAAATAAATGAAAATAAAATATTTTCTGAAATTAAAGAAATACAATTTGCCAACAATCTATATTTGATCGAGAAATTTTTGAAATATTATAAGAAATTTAATAAAGCGCCAAAAGCTAAAGAACAAAAAGGAAAACCAACATATCTTAAATTAAGAACACCTTCAGATAGTAAACTTAATATAAATAAGTCTATTAAATCTCAATTTAATTTATTAAGAATTTGTGATAATGAAACTTATCCTTCATTTTTTAATTATAAAAATCACAAATTTTTTATCAAATTATATAAAAAAAAATGAAATATTTAATCATCTCTAAAAAAATTTGGAATAAGAGAAATTTTAAAAATCTGAATAAAAAAATTATATACAATAATAAGATCAACAGTTTACAATTAATAAAGGCCAACCCACGTATAATTTTTTTTATTCATTGGTCAAAAAAAATACCAGATAAAATTTTTCAAAACTATTTATGTATTCAATTCCACTCCTCTAATTTACCATTCTTTAAAGGTGGGAGTCCTATTCAGAATCAAATAATTAGAGGTATTAAAAATACAAAAATTTCTGCCTTTAAAGTAGAAAAAATATTAGATTCTGGTCATATTTGTATGAAGAAATCTCTCTCTCTTAAAGGTAGTGCTAAAGAAATTTATGATAGAGTAGAAAATATTTCTTTATCAATGATTAAAAAAATAATTAAAACAAAAAAGTTAAAGTTTATTAAACAAACAAAAAAAGGATCTTTTTTTTCTAGAAGAAAACCGTATCAAAGCAATTTAATTAAACTAGAAAAACCAAATTTAAATAAAATTTATGATTTTATTAGAATGCTAGATGCAAAGGATTATCCAAATGCATATTTGGAATTTAAAGGATATAAATTATTGTTAAATAATGCAAAGAAATATAAAAATAGCATAAATGGAGAATTTAAAATTATTAAAAAAAAATAAAATTTTGATCATTGCTGCACATCCTGATGATGAATTACTTGGTTGTGGAGGTACAATAATTAAATTCAAAAAAACACATGATATTAATGTAGTCTTTTTAACGAACGGAGTGTCTGCAAGAACTAAAAATAAATTGGCTATTCAAAAAAGAAAAAAGGAATGTTTAAAAGTTTTTAGATACTTAAATTTACCTAAACCAACTATTTTTAATTTTCCTGATAACCAACTCGATAAAATACCATTATTAAAAATAATAAAAAAGATTGAAAAAAAGATAGAAGTATTAAAACCTAACGTAATATTTACTCATTATGAAAATTGTTTAAATATTGATCATCAAATTGCTTTTAAAGCAACAATAACGGCTTGTAGACCACTAAAAAAAAATACAGTCAAAACAATCTTATCATATGAGGTTATGTCAAGTACAGATTGGGCAAGTTCTAAAAATAAAAATTTTTATCCAAATTATTTCATTAATATAAACGACTTTATAAATAAAAAGATCGATGCTTTAAAAATTTACAAAAGTGAATTAAGAAGATACCCGCACAGCAGATCATTAAAAGCCATCAAAGCCTTAGCTCAAATAAGAGGAACTTCCACTGGATGTGATTACGCTGAGGCTTTTCACTTGGTTAGACATATTGATTAATTAAAAATGACGATTAAATTGGGAAAAAAATGTTTAATATCAAATAATTCAAGAGCAATAATTATAGCTGAAATTTCAGCAAACCATTGTGGATCAAAAAAAAATTTTTTAAATCATATTGTTGAGGCAAAAAAAAATGGTGCAGATTTGGTTAAAATTCAAACTTACGAGCCTCAGGATATGGTTGTCAATAAAAAATATAAAATTAAAAAAGGGTTGTGGAAAAACTCTAATTTATGGAAACTATATGAAAAGGCTCAAACTCCATTTGAATGGCATAAAGATGCATTTAAAATTGCAAAAAAACATAATATAGAACTTTTTAGTACGCCATTTAGTATAAGGGCGTTTCAGTTTTTGAAAAAACATAAACCAAATTTATATAAGATATCTTCTTTTGAAATTACAGATTTAAATCTAATTAATGAAATTGCCAAAACTCAAAAACCAATAATAATCTCTACTGGTCTTTCAACAATAAATGAAATTAAATCTGCGCTTAATATAATAAAAAAACATCATGATAAAATAATTGTTTTATATTGTGTCTCTGGGTACCCTACGCCATTAGATGAAATCGATTTTGGAAAAATTGCTGAATTAAAAAAAAAAACAAATGTAAAATTTGTTGGTTTCTCTGATCATACTCAGGGTATTGATGCCTCAATCGGATCACTGAATTATGATACTAAAATAATTGAAAGACATTTTACGTTAAGTAAAAATTCAAAAAGCCCCGATGTAAAATTTTCTATAGGGCCAGATGAATTAAGAGACTTGAAGAGATTTGTGATTTCATTACATTCAATCAAAAAGCCAAAAAAAAAGGCTAAATATAATTCAGAGCAAGCTAGTCAAATTTTTAGAAGATCAATTTATGCAATTAAAGATATAAAAAAAAATGATGTTTTAAACAGTAAAAATATTGCTTGTTTTAGACCCTTAGATGGTTTGTGCGCAAGTAACTATTTTAAAGTCTTAGGGAAAAAATCTAAATTTAATTTAAAAAAAAATAGTCCTTTAAAAAAAAATCACATTAAATTTTAAATAAAATTTAACTTAAATATTTCTCAATGCTTTTCAGTAAAAAATTCTGACTTGATATAATCCTATTATTTAATTTTTTGTTTATTTGATTATAATCAATATAACCATCATCTAAAAAATCTTTAAACTCTCTTCTGTGTAAATTCATTTCGTCTACAAAACTTTTGATCTTATTAGATCTTATGGGATCAGGTGAAAAATAAAACTGTTTATTAAGCTTTGTTGAAAACATTATTCCATGGAACATTGATGTGAAAACAATACTTGAATTTTTTATAAAATCATAAAATGTCGTTGGATTTAAACCTAAGAAATTTTTTTTTACCCATCTATTAAAGTAACCAACAGAAATAATTTTTAAATTTTTTTTTTTACAATAATTAAAAATAACATCTATTTGAGATTTGGAAAATACTGTGCCATATACTAAAGCATAATTATAATTTAATTTTTTTTCTACAAACTTTTCATTTTCTAATATTTCTGGGGTGGATATCAATGTAGGATCTAAAACAATTTCTGGAGTTGTTTTAATTAATTTATTTACAAATTCTGCAGTATTTTCATCTCTGACTGAAATACTTTCAAATCTATTTAATAAAACTTTTATTTCATCTTTTATTATTTCACTAACATTATTTAAATTTGTTCTACCTACACTTACAGCATAAGCAATTTTGATTTTATCATGATTTTTGCCAAAATAAAAAGGATCATAACCGTGATAAGCATTATTTACATTCCATATCTCATCGCTTCCGTATATATTTAGTTTTACCATACCCTCATAATTATCATAATCTTGATTTAAAAAAGCTTTTTTTTTCCAAGAATTAATTAAAAAATTCTTTTTTATACTTCCAAAAAATTTATAAAAATTTTTAGTAATTAGAGGTCTATACTTTTCTAAATATATTAATTTTTTTGGATGATAATCACAAAGTTTAACTTTTACCTTAAAATTCTTTTGTATAAAATCTTTTAATGCTAAGCTTTGTAGTAATGCACCATAATTAATAGTGTTATGGTAAGTTACAATTTCAATCATATCTAGTGAATATCTTCCAGAATAATATTTTCCATTTCAAAATATTTTTTAGTTTTCTTTTTAAATTCTTTTAAAAAGCTTATTGCTTTATCTGTTTCTTGAGCTCCTTTGTTAACCAAACAATTTAACGTTTTATCAGACGTGCCCCACTGGTCAAAGTTATCTAAACCAAGCATTTTGAGATATAAAGTTATTATGAACTTTCTAAAACTTAAAATTTTTGACTTATTAAACTTATAAAAAAAATAATTACCTAATTTGTAAAAAATATAAAGTAGGAAGAAAATTATATTTTTTCTTGATAAATCTTTATAAATATTCTTGGTTGCAAATATACTTCCTAAATTTGGTAATTTGTTTTCTTGATAATATCTTCTGTGTTTAAGTATTTTATCAGATATTTTTTTGGTTTCATTTTCCCCAATGTAATTCTTGTTTGGTATAAAAAACTTACACTCTAAAACAACATACCTCTTATCTTTAATTATGGAGCCTCTCCATCTCAAATTAAGATCCTTTTTTTTTAGTGTTAAAAGTTCACCGTTATTAGATACAACTTTAACATCCTTTATATAAGTTGCTAAATAACTATTATAAGATGATGCATTCATACAAATACCACCCCCTATACTTCCTGGTATTCCCAAAATTCCCTCAGCACCAGAATAACCTCGATTAGTTAGATTTTTTGAAAATTTTGGAATTGGTACGCCACTTCCACAAGTTATGTGTAACCCATTTAGCGATTTATTTAATTTAACATGTGATAATTTTATAAAGTTTATTATTGGAGTTTCTATAATTCCATCTCTTACAATTACATTAGATTGATTACCTAAAACATAAAAATTAATTTTTTCCTTTGAAAAAAACTTAATTAATTCATGACATTTAGTTATATCGTCAGGTTGAATAAATGTTCTAACAATTCCACCTGCTTTTATCCAAGATCTCGAGCTTATATCTACATCCTTATGAAAATAAATATCATTTTCTTTTAACCACTTTTGAATCTTATGAAAATTTGATATTTTCATAAAATCAGATCAAAGTTTCTATTATAAAAGTTATGATATGCCATAAACTTTAACTCTCAATACTATATCTAGATGAAATAAATAATTTTTCATTAAAATTATTTAATCGATTTTTTTTATTTTTTTCCTCAAAACTCGTAAGGAAAAATTTTATTTGAATGCAATCTATATTCGTTTTCTATAGAAAATCTTTACTCTTATCATCAAATTTTTTTCAGTGCATAAATCAAGCCAATTGAGCTATTAGTACTGGTCAGCTGCACGCATTGCTGCGCTTCCACATCCAGCCTATCAACGTGGTGGTCTACCACGGCTCTATAGGAAGAACTAGTTTTGAGGTGAGTTTCCCGCTTAGATGCTTTCAGCAGTTATCTCGTCCATACTTAGCTACCCGGCACTGCAGCTGGCGCTACAACCGGTCCACCAGTGGTATGTTCAACCCGGTCCTCTCGTACTAGGGTCAACTCCTCTCAATTCTTCTACACGCATAGCAGATAGGGACCGAACTGTCTCACGACGTTCTGAACCCAGCTCACGTACCACTTTAATTGGCGAACAGCCAAACCCTTGGGACCTGCTCCAGCCCCAGGATGTGATGAGCCGACATCGAGGTGCCAAACACTGCCGTCGATATGAGCTCTTGGGCAGTATCAGCCTGTTATCCCCGGCGTACCTTTTATCCGTTGAGCGATGGCCCTTCCACTCAGAACCACCGGATCACTATGACCGTCTTTCGACTCTGCTCGACTTGTCAGTCTCACAGTCAGGCAAGCTTATGCCATTGCACTCTACGAACGATTTCTGACCGTTCTGAGCTTACCTTCGCACGCCTCCGTTACTATTTGGGAGGCGACCGCCCCAGTCAAACTACCCACCATACAATGTCTTGATGCCGGATAACGGCTACCAGTTAGATGTCAAGAAAAACAAAAGAGGTATTTCACTGGCGACTCCACAAAAGCTGACGCTTTTGTTTCAACGTCTCCCTCCTATGCTAAATATGTTTTTCCTAACACCAATGTAAAGTTGCAGTAAAGGTGCACGGGGTCTTTCCGTCTAACTACGCGAACTCCGCATCTTCACGGAGAATTCAATTTCACTGAGTTGATGTTGGAGACAGCGGAGAAATCGTTACGCCATTCATGCAGGTCGGAACTTACCCGACAAGGAATTTCGCTACCTTAGGACCGTTATAGTTACGGCCGCCGTTTACTGGGGCTTCAGAAATGAGCTTGCACCCATCGCATTAACCTTCCAGCACCGGGCAGGCGTCAGACCCTATACATCCACTTACGTGTTAGCAGAGCCCTGTGTTTTTGATAAACAGTCGCTTCTCCCTGGCTTGTGTCACCTTCAAATAGTTGCCTAAATAAAGGTCTTCCTTATTCCGAAGTTACGGAAGCATTTTGCCGAGTTCCTTCAACATCATTCTCTCAAGCGCCTAAATATACTCTATTAATCCACCTGTGTCGGTTTAGGGTACGGTCTAATGATGGAGCTATTTCTTGGAACCTTTTCACGGCAAATTCAATCCATTAAGAATTTACAACTTACAAGATTCGTCACTACCATCTGGTCAAGGAATATTAACCTTGTTTCCATCGACTACGGCTTTCGCCCTCGCCTTAGGTGCCGACTAACTCTGCGCGGATTAACCTTGCGCAGAAACCCTTGGATTTTCGGCGAAGAAGTTTTTCACTTCTTTTATCGTTACTTATGTCAGCATTCGCACTTCTGATACCTCCAGGATCCTTCACAGGTATCCCTTCACAGGCTTACAGAACGTTCCGCTACCAGTTATAATTTTCGAAAAAATTATAAATCCACAGATTCGGTATATGATTTTAGCCCCGTTACATCTTCGGCGCAGAAACTCTATTAGACCGGTGAGCTGTTACGCTATCTTTAAAGGATGGCTGCTTCTAAGCCAACCTCCCGGCTGTTAAGGAATTTCCACATCCTTTCACACTTAATCATAATTTTGGGACCTTATCTGGTGGTCTGGGCTCTTTCCCTCTCGACCATGGACCTTAGCACCCACAGTCTGTCTGCTGAGGAACAATGTTTAGCATTCGGAGTTTTATTAGGTTTGGTAAGAATCTCTTCCCCCTAGCCCATTTAGTGCTCTACCTCTAAACATTTATTTACTCAACGCACTACCTAAATAGTTTTCGCGGAAAACCAGCTATCTACGAATTTGGTTGGCCTTTCACCCCTTACCACAAGTCATCCAAAGACTTTTCAACGTCAACTGGTTCGGTCCTCCGGCAAGTGTTACCTTGCTTTCAACCTGCTCATGGTAAGCTCATTCGTTTTCGGGTCTAATTCATTAAACTAATCGCCCTATTAAGACTTGCTTTCGCTGCGCCTACACCTAGATGGCTTAAGCTTGCTTAATAAATTAAGTCACTGACCCATTATACAAAAGGTACGCCGTCACTCTAAAAAGAGCTTCGACTGATTGTAGGCATGCGGTTTCAGGTTCTATTTCACTCCCCTAATAGGGGTTCTTTTCACCTTTCCCTCACGGTACTAGTTCACTATCGGTCACTGAAGAGTATTTAGGCTTAGAGGGTGGTCCCCCTATATTCGAGCAGGATTTCACGTGTCCCGCTTTACTCAAGAATTTTGTTAAACATTACTTATACGGGACTATCACCCTCTGTGGTTAGTATTTCCAAACTATTCTAATTTTTTCAACAAAACTACTGGCCTATTCCGCTTTCGCTCGCCACTACTAACGGAATCTCAATTGATTTCTTTTCCTCTGGTTACTTAGATGTTTCAGTTCTCCAGGTTGTCTCTTTAAACTTATGTATTCAGTTTAAAGTACCACATAAAGTGGTGGGTTTCCCCATTCGGAAATTTTCGGATCAAAACTTACATACAGCTCCCCGAAACTTATCGCAGTATATCACGTCCTTCGTCGGCTTTCAGTGCCAAGGCATCCGCCACACGCCCTTAAACGCTTGATTTATGCACAGAAAAAAATTCTGTGTTGAATCAAATTTTTTTGAACATTAGCTAATAACATTTCTAATGTTCGGATATAGATATTGATATTAATTATTCTTATTTACTATTTTTGATAACTAAGTGTTTTGGTGGAGGATAGCGGGATCGAACCGCTGACCTCCTGAATGCAAATCAGGCGCTCTCCCAGCTGAGCTAATCCCCCTTAATTGTTTATTGGTGGGCCGAGAAAGACTCGAACTTTCGACCCCACCCTTATCAAGGGTGTGCTCTAACCAACTGAGCTACCGGCCCCCATTCAAGAGAAACACTAAATATTAAGAAGAGAAATGAGGACGGTCAACATTAACCTTGTGTATTTTTTAGAACAAAATTTTACTTTTATTCATCCTTAGAAAGGAGGTAATCCAGCCGCAGGTTCCCCTACGGCTACCTTGTTACGACTTCACCCCAGTCGCTGACTATACCGTGGTCAAGGGTTTAAAACCTTGCCTTAAGGTAGAACCAACTCCCATGGTGTGACGGGCGGTGTGTACAAGACCCGGGAACGCATTCACCGTGGCACGCTGATCCACGATTACTAGTAATTCCAGCTTCATGCACTCGAGTTGCAGAGTGCAATCCGAACTGAGGTATCTTTTGAGGATTTGCTTAACGTCGCCGTTTTGCTTCCTGTTGTATATACCATTGTAGCACGTGTGTAGCCCAACACGTAAGGGCCATGAGGACTTGACGTCATCCCCACCTTCCTCCAGCTTATCACTGGCAGTTCTTTCAGAGTGCCCAACTAAATGATGGCAACTAAAAGTGAGGGTTGCGCTCGTTGCGGGACTTAACCCAACATCTCACGACACGAGCTGACGACAGCCATGCAGCACCTGTGTTTCGTCCGGCCGAACCGAAAACTTTAATCTCTTAAAGTCGCGACGAACATGTCAAGTGTTGGTAAGGTTCTGCGCGTATCTTCGAATTAAACCACATGCTCCACTACTTGTGCGGGTCCCCGTCAATTCATTTGAGTTTTAACCTTGCGGTCGTACTCCCCAGGCGGTGTGTTTATCGCTTTCACTGCGACACTGAAAATAAATTTCCAACGTCTAACACACATCGTTTACGGCATGGACTACGAGGGTATCTAATCCTCTTCGCTACCCATGCTTTCGTTCCTCAGTGTCAGTAATGATCCAGAAAGCTGCCTTCGCAATTGGTATTCTTTCTAATATCTACGAATTTCACCTCTACACTAGAAATTCTGCTTTCCTCTACCATACTCTAGCTGAAAAGTTTTGATGGCAGTTCCAGAGTTAAGCTCTGGGATTTCACCACCAACTTTTTCAACCACCTACGAACTCTTTAAGCCCAGTAATTCCGAACTACGCTAGGTCCCTTCGTATTACCGCGGCTGCTGGCACGAAGTTAGCCGGACCTTCTTATTCGGGTACAGTCATTTTCTTCCCCGACGAAAGAGCTTTACAACCCAAAGGCCTTCTTCACTCACGCGGCATCGCTGCATCAGAGTTTCCTCCATTGTGCAAGATTCCCCACTGCTGCCTCCCGTAGGAGTTTGGGCCGTGTCTCAGTCCCAATGTGGCTGATCATCCTCTCAAATCAGCTATTGATCACAGTCTTGGTAGGCCATTACCCCACCAACAAACTAATCAAGTGCAGGCTCATCCAATGGTGCATAAAGCTTTCTCCGTAAAGACTTATCCAGTATTAGCACAAGTTTCCTCGTGTTATTCCAGGCCATAGGGTAGATACCTACATGTTACTCACCCGTCTGCCACTAAGTATTGCTACTTCGTTCGACTTGCATGTGTTAGGCGTGCCGCCAGCGTACGTTCTGAGCCATGATCAAACTCTCAAGTTTAAAAACGGCGCACACTAGCTTCCATATAAATTCTAAGAATAAAATTTATATGATGTTGAAGTGTGTACGACAAATTTTTTGGTAACCTTAACCGTCCACACTTCTCTTCTTAAATTTTTACAGTTTGAATAGCTAATTGAGCTAAATGCTCAATAATCCTCAATAATTTATTGTATTCTTAATAATTTAAATGAGAAAGTTCAGTGCTTATAGGCTAAAATTATAAGAAATCAAGCAATTAAGACTAAAAATTTGACTAAAAAGCTCTGATTTTAGGGGTTTTTTTTGATTTTTTTGTATTGTTAAACTAATAATTGATAATTCAAAATTTTCTATGATCAAAAAATACATCATAAAATTTAAAGTAAAAAACGAAATTTTAGCTTTAATAATATTAATAATCTTAACAAGTATATTTACAATTTACCATAATCAAACAAAAAATAAAATTAATAACAATTATAAAAAAATTATTGAAAACTTTTACTTTAAAAAAACAGTAAATCATTTTTTCGAAAAATTTGAACCAAGATTTAAAAAAATTACACATAAAGTTAGAGAGGGAGAGACTTTTATGGGAATCCTCGAATATTATTCTCTTAATAAAGACGAAATTTCAACTATAAAAAATAAAATCGATAAAAAAATTAATTTAAATAGATTAAATACTAATCAAAAAATACATTTTACTGTTGATCAGACAGATAATTCAATACAGGAATTTATATTCCAAATATCAAATAAGGAAAGAATCATTCTAACCCAAGATGTAGGGAACAAAAAATTTAATCAAGAAATTGTTTTAACGAAGTTAGAAAAAAAAATAGTTTATAGTGAAAACACAATCCTTAAAAGTCTATATAGATCAGCGATAGTTAAAAAAGTACCATCTAATATAATAGTTGAGTTTGCAAGAATTTATGGTTTTCAAGTTGATTTTCAAAGAGATATTAGGAAAAGAGATAAATTTCAAATTATGTATGAGGCTTATGTTGATGAAAACAAAAAATTAATTGAAACAGGAAATATTTTATTTGCAAATTTAATTTTAAGTGGCAAAGACAATTCACTTTTTTATTTTGATGAAGAAAATAATGCTGGGCACTATGATAAAAATGGTAGAAGTGTTGAAAAAGCCCTGATGAAAACTCCAATTAATGGGGCAAGGCTTTCTTCTCCTTTTGGAATGAGAAAACATCCAATTGATGGGTTCAATAAAATGCATAAAGGAACTGACTTTGCCGCTCCAACTGGAACACCAATAATGGCATCTGGTTCAGGGGTGATTAAAAAAGCAGGTTGGTGTGGTGGGGGTGGAAATTGTGTGGTTATAAAACACAATTCAACTTATCAAACAATCTATGCTCATATGTCTAAATTTGCTAACGGAGTCAGGAGTGGTGTAAGAGTTAAGCAGGGTCAAACTATTGGATATGTTGGCTCAACAGGAAAATCTACTGGACCACATTTGCACTATGAAGTTCTAATTAATGGCAAAAGAGTTAATTCTCAAACTTTAAAACTTCCCTCTGGAAAAATTCTTAAAGGAGAAAAAAGAAAATTATTTGAAACTAAAAAAATTAAGTTAAATGTTTTGAAATCTGAAAAAATAGTAGGCCTAAATTAATTTTTAAAATAATTCTTATTTAACTTGGGTTATTGTTTTATTTTCTTTATTATTATTTTCGTTTTTATTGACTTCAGCAGTATTTTGTTGAGATTTTAGAGGATCATTGTTTATTGAGTTTAGCTTCCTTTGAGCATCCTGATCATTTAAAACTCTGGTAAAATGGTCTGCGTGTTGAAAGTAATTTTCTGATAAAATTTTATCCCCACTAGATAAAGCCTCCCTAGCAAGATTGCAATATTTTTCGATTAATTTTGAAGCATTATGATTATTTCTCCCTGGAGACTTTCTTTGAAAATTTTCATTTTTTGAAAAATTAGAGACATATTTCGGTCTATCTGTACCAGATTTAAAACCTCTATCGTTTCTTCTGAAATTATTTCTTCTTACATTGTTGTTTCTGAATGTGACCATAAAATTTATTTTTTTATACTAATTATGCATCGATCATTTTTTGCTAAATCTTTAATTATCCTATCAATATAGAAATTATTCTCATTTAACATTTTTCTAACCAATTCTCTTTGATCGTGACCAATTTCTAAAATTAGCTTCCCATTTATTTTTAACAAATTAGACGACTTTCTAATTACCTTTCTGATAACTGATAAACCCTCTAATCCACCATCAAGAGCTAATTTGGGCTCGTAATTCTTAACCTCCTTATCAAGTTTACTTAAATCAATTTTTTTTATGTAAGGAGGATTAGAAATAATTAAATCATATTTGTGAAAAATTAAATTGTCAACATCTGATTTAAGTAATTTTAATCTATCATAAACTCCGAGCCTATTTGCATTATATCTACATATTTCAATACAGTCTTGACTTAAATCTACACCAGTGGCCCTAAAAAACCTTTTTTCTTTTAAGATTGAAAGTCCTATACATCCTGAGCCAATACCAACCTCTAGAAAATTAACATTATCCTTGTTTTTATAAATATCTAATACTTGCTCTATTATGATTTCTGTATCTGGTCTTGGAATTAGGACTTTTTCATTAATTTTAAAGTCATAATTCCAAAATGACTTTATGCCAGTTAAATAGGCTAGAGGCTTTCCTTTTGAACGTTCAATAATTAGATCTTTAAAGTTATTCTGATCACTTTGATTAATTTCTTTATCTAAATTTAACAAGATAAACTTTCTATCTTTTTTAATTACTTTAGATAACAAAAGTTCACTGTCTAATAAAGCGGATCTAATATCTTTTTTTTTTAGTTCTTTACAAGCATTTTTTATTGCAATTTCAATATTCATTTATTTAAAACATTTAAACTTTCTTCTTGTGCTTGAAGTGTTAATGCTTCAATCATTTCATCAAATACTTCACCTTCTAAAAATTCATCAAGCTTATGTAAAGTTAAATTTATTCTATGATCAGTTACTCTTCCTTGCGGGAAATTATAAGTCCTTATTCTTTCTGACCTATCTCCAGAACCTATTTTATTTTTTCTATCTTTTGATCTCTCATTTTCAATTCTCGACCTTTCAAGTTCATACAATCTAGCTCTTAAAATTTTCATTCCTTTAGCTTTATTTTTGTGCTGAGATTTTTCATCCTGTTGAGAAACAGAAATTCCTGATGGGATATGTGTAATTCTCACGGCACTATCTGTTGTATTAACTGATTGTCCACCCGGTCCGCCAGCCCTGAAAACATCTATTCTTAAATCACTTTCGTTTATTTTAAGATCAACTTCCTCTGCCTCTGGTAAAACTGCAACCGTTGCAGCAGAAGTATGAACTCTTCCTTGTGTTTCTGTATCAGGCACTCTTTGAACTCTATGAACACCACTTTCATATTTTAAAGTAGAATAAATATTACTGCCTTTTATTGAAGCAATAACTTCTTTTAAGCCACCAGCCTCACTTCTAGAAATTGAAATTAATTCAAGACTCCATTTTTTTTTGTTACTTACCTTCTCATACATTTTAAAAAGATCTGAGGCAAATAAACTAGCTTCTAAACCTCCTGTTCCTGCCCTTATTTCAATTATCGCATTTTTTTTATCTGCTTCATCCTTTGGTAATAAGAATAATTTTAATTTTTTTTCATTTTTTTCATTTTGGATTTCTAAATCATTCAATTCTATTTCAGCCATTTTAATCATGTCTGTATCTGAATTTTTATCCTCTAAAATTGATTGAATTTCTTTTTTATTTTTTTCAAAAGAAATATAAAATTTAGCAATTTTTATAATTTCATTAAGGTCAGCATATTCTTTTGATTTTTCTGCAAAAGAGTTTTTATCGATTTCTCCTGATGATAACTCCTTTTCTAATAGAGCATGCTTATTAATCAAATCATTAACTGTTTTTATGGGTATCATTTTGAATTTCTAACTCAGATGCTTTTTTCTCTACTTCATTTACAACTTTCTCAATCATTTCACTGGTTAAAATTTTTTTAGATTGTACTCCAGACAAATAAAGCATATTATTACCTTTTTTGCCTCCAGTTATTCCCACATCTGTTAAGGCTGCTTCTCCGGGACCATTAACTACACAACCAATTACAGATAACGTGACTGGAGTTTTGATATGAGAAAGTTTTTTCTCCAATATTTTTACAGTTTCGATTACTTCAAAACCCTGTCTTGCACACGAAGGGCAAGAAATTATTTTGACCCCTCTTTCTCTAAGATTTAAAGATTTGAGTATTTCATTTCCAATTTTTACCTCCTCAACAGGATTATCTGATAGAGAAATTCTAATAGTATCACCAATACCTTCTAAAAGTAATGTCCCTAATCCAATAGAGGATTTAACACTTCCTGGTATAAATCCTCCTGCCTCCGTGATACCTAGGTGTAATGGATAATCAGTAGATCTTGATAATTGTCTATATGCCTCGATGGATAAGAAAACATCAGATGATTTAACGCTAATTTTTAAATTTTGAAAATTTTCATCCTCTAATATCTTAATATTTCTTAAGGCACTCTCAACTAAAGCTTCTGGGCAAGGTTCTCTGAATTTTTCTAAGATATCTTTTTCTAAAGACCCTGCATTTACCCCAACTCTTATGGAACAATTATTATCGATTGCAGCCTTTACAACTTCTTTAATTTTATTTTTACTTCCAATATTCCCAGGATTTATTCTTAAACAGCTCGCACCGTTCTGAGCAGCTTCAATTGCCCTTTTATAATGGAAATGAATATCAGCGACTATAGGTACATCAACGTTCTTAATTATATCTTTTAATGCATTAGAGGATGACTCATCAGGACAAGAAACTCTTACTATATCAGCTCCCTCGGAGCTAATTTGATTTATTTGATTAATTGTAGCTTTAATATCTGTAGTTAGAGTATTTGTCATTGATTGAACCGATATGGGATTTTCACCTCCAACTTTTACTTTGCCAACATTAATCTCTCTCGTTTTTCTTCTTTTAATATCTCTAAATGGTCTAATGCTCATTTTTTTTTGTCTAATTTAAATTCTTTATGAAGTGCAATTAAGGCTTTTTGTGTATTTTTTTTATCAATCAAAACTGAAATTTTAATCTCAGATGTTGAAATTACTTTAATATTAATCTTTTTATTTGCCAAAGATTGAAACATTCTAAATGTAACTCCAGGTGTTGTTATCATACCTACACCAATTACCGAAATTTTTGAAACGCCTTTTTCAAAAAGTAATTTTCTATAATTAATTGTTTTGTTTTGTTGAATAATTTTTTTTGTTTTATTTAAGTCATCTGTCTTAATTGTAAATGTTAGATCTGTTTCTTTACCATTTGCAGATATATTTTGAACAACCATATCAACATTTATTAAATTTTTAGATAATGGTTTAAAAATTGCTGCAGCAACCCCAGGTTTATCCTTCACACCTATAAGAGAAACTTTTGAGTCATTTTGTGTTGAGGAAATTCCAGTAACAATTCTATTATTTACAATATTAGATCTTTTAGTAATCAATGTTCCTGATCTTTTAAAAAAAGATGATTTAACTTCAATATCAATTCTATTTAACCGTGCATCTTGTATTGAAACTGGCTGCATGACTTTTGCACCCAATGATGCCATCTCTAACATTTCTTCGTAAGAAATTACTTTAATCTTTTTTGCATTTTTCAGTTTGTTAGGATCGGTTGTATATATTCCCTCTACATCAGTGAAGATTATACATCTCTCAGCTTTGAAAAACTTAGCGATCATAATTGCACTTGCATCAGATCCTCCCCTTCCAATGGTTGTAATTCTATTTTCATCATTTAGTCCTTGAAACCCAGTGACTATTGGTATGCCACCCTTTTTTAAATATTTTAGAATGTTGCTTTTGGATATTTGATTTATCCTCGAGTTTTTGTATTTTCCTTTTGTCAAAATTGGAATTTGCCAAGAAAGCCACGATCTGGACTCGTGCCCCTCGTGAATCAATCGTCCAGCTATTAAAGAACATGCAACTTGCTCACCTGAGGAAACTAAAACGTCATGCTCCGATTCCGAGAAATTACCACTTATTTCTAAAGATTTTTTTATCAACTCATTTGTCACACCACTCATAGCTGATGAAACCACAATAACCTTATAATTTTCCTTTTTGAAATTGCTAATTATTTTAGCAACTCTTTTTATATTTTTGATAGTGCCAACTGATGTGCCCCCAAATTTTAATACAACAATTTTCATGATAAGATAATCTTTTTATTTAAAAAATATTGAATAAATACATGTTGAATATAAAGTCAACTTACAAATGAAAAATAACACAATAAACAAAAAAGAAATAGAAAAATTTTCTAAAATTGCAGAAGAATGGTGGAATCCTGAAGGTAAATTTAAACCATTACATAAATTTAACCCAATTAGAATTTCGTATATAAAAGAAAATATTATTAAGACATTCAAACTCTATGATAACAAGACTCCCCTGAAAGATATCAAAATTCTAGATATAGGGTGCGGCGGGGGCTTATTGTCAGAACCTATGTGTAGGTTGGGTGCTAAAGTGACTGGGATTGATGCATCTGAAAAAAATATCAAAGTTGCAAAACTTCATTCAAAAAAGAATAATCTTCAAATAGATTATTTCTGCTCTTCGCCTGAAAAATTTGATCCAAAAGACAAGTTCGACGTCATCTTAAATATGGAAATTGTAGAACACGTTGAAGATGTAAATTTTTTTTTAAAGTCATGCAGTAAATTGTTAAAAAAAAATGGAATTATGTTTGTTGCAACCTTAAATAAAACTCTGAAATCTTATATTTTTGCCATAGTAGGAGCTGAATATATATTGCGTTGGCTTCCAATAGGAACACATGAATGGGAAAAATTTTTAAAACCTGAAAAATTAATTTCAATATTGGAAAAAAATGATCTTCGATTAGATAGGGTTGACGGAATGAATTTTAATTTAATAAAAAATAAATGGAGTGTTGGTAATGATAAATCAGTAAATTACATTGCCAAATTTATCAAAAATTAATTATTTTTGTTGTCAAACCATGGAACCATCTGAGCATCTATACCCTCTTCTTTAAGTTCTTTTAAATCCTGTTTTGAAGCAGTACCATAGATACCCTTGTGTTTTTTCTTATTATTATAATGTATTGATCTCGCCTCATAAGCAAAGTTTTCTCCAACATAATCAAAGTTATTCTTAATAAATTTCTGATATTCATTAATTGTTTTTTTAATTTTCTGATATTTTATTAAATTTTTTTTCTCATTTTTATGGCTAAAATCTTTATTGATTAGCTTTGGTGCCATTAAATTTTTCTCTACTTTTAAAGATCCACAATTATGACAATTGATCAACTGTTTTTTTTTAAGTTTGTCATATTCTTTTGAAGATGCAAACCAACTATCAAATGTTAGTTCACATTTTTTGCACAATAAATTATATTTAATCATAATATTTACTTAATTACTATTAAACAAAATTTCAATACATCTAACTTCTATAATCTGAATTAATTTTGATATAATCATTGGTTAAGTCCATAGTGTAAACTGTAAAACCTTTTTTTCCATTACCAATATCAACATTAATATTAATATCTAAGCCCTTCATATATTTTGCTGCTTCATCCTCACTGTAATGGTTATGAATTTTTCCTTTATTTACAACTGTCACATCACCTAATTTTATTGATAATTTATTTAAATTTATGTCTACATCAGATTTTCCAATTGCCATAATTATTCTACCCCAATTCGGATCCTCACCTGCAATTGCTGTTTTTACTAATGGAGAGTTGGCAATCGAAAAACCAATTTTTTTTGCATCTTGCTCTGATTTAGAATTGGTCACATTTATTGTTACAAATTTTGAAGCTCCTTCTCCATCAGCTACAACTCTTTTTGCTAAATTTAATAATAGGCTGTTTAGAGCCTCATCGAATAATTTAACTTTTTTATCGTTAATTGTTTTTATCAAAGTATTTTTTGCTTTACCTGTGGAAAAAATTGAAATCATGTCATTGGTGCTAGTATCACTGTCACACGAAATAGCATTGAAAGTATTCTCAATATTTTTTTTAAGTAACTTTTTTAACACATCATTAGAAATATCAGCATCTGTAAATACATATGCTAAAGTAGTAGCCATATTTGGATATATCATACCCGAGCCTTTTGCTATCCCATAAATCTTTACAGTAGTATTTCCAATTTTACATTCTTCCATTGCTACTTTTGGCTGAGTATCGGTTGTCATTATTGCTAGAGCAACTTTCATCCATATATATTTGTTTTGGGTATATTTTATATTCTTTATAAGTTCTGGAATTTTTAATTTAATTTTTTCTTCAGGGAATTTTTCTCCAATTGTTCCAGTGCAACCAAAAATAAGATTTTTTGGTTTAATTATTTTAGGATCATCTTCATCCTCTTTTTGTTTTTCTGTAAGTTGTTTTGAAATGAATTCTGCAAGATGTTGCATGCTTTTGTAACCATGCTCGCCTGTGAACGAGTTTGCATTTCTCGTATTAACTACAAGTGAAAAAATTTTTTGGGTTTTTTGACTTAAATTCCATTTTATATTTTCTGATAAGATTTTAGACTGGGTATAAAGTGAGGCAAAGTTTGCACCATCACGAAAATAGAACATTGCTAAATCATCTCTTTTAGAATTGTATAAATTAGCACTAACTGAAGATACTGCTAAACCATCGAGGTGATCAAGATCCTGAAATTGCCCCATTTTTCGATCGTGTGATTTTGAGGCTAAAAAATTTGATAAATTGATTCCCATGATATTTAAAGTTAAAATTAAATCACTATATTAAAAGCTGCAATTAAAATGTATATCAAAAACTAATGTTGAATCCTCTAAACTTTATTTCTAAATTTATTAAATCTGGCAATAAAAAAGAGCTGGATAGGATTGGCAAAATAGTAAACGAAATCAATCTATTAGAGGAAAATATAAAAAAACTTAATGATAAGGAGTTTCCTGATAAAACCATTAAATTAAAAGAAGAAATTCAAAAAGGAGCTTCCCTTGATAAGATTTTACCTGAAGCTTTCGCTCTCGTTAGAGAAGCCTCTTTGAGGTCAAGAGGTGAGAGGCATTTCGATGTTCAAATAATCGGTGGGGTTGTCTTACATGAAAGTAAGATAGCAGAAATGAGAACTGGAGAAGGTAAAACACTAACGATTGCTTTAGCAGCATATTTAAATGCTCTAAAAGGAAAAGGGGTTCATATTGTGACAGTAAATGATTATCTTGCAAAAAGAGATTCATTAGAGATGGGTAAAATTTTCAGTTTTTTAGGATTAACATCAGGCTTTATAAATAATGATCAAAACGATAGTGAAAGAAAAAAAAATTATGATTGCGATATTACTTACGCAACAAACAGTGAATTAGGATTTGATTATCTTCGAGATAATATGAAATATTCAAAAGAAGAAATGGTTCAAAGAGGACACCATTTTGCGATAGTTGACGAGATAGACTCCTGTCTTATAGATGAAGCAAGAACTCCTTTGGTAATTTCAGGGGCTGCAGAAGATAAAACTAATCAATATGTTGCGGTAGACAAAGTAGTAAAGCTTCTAAATAAAAATGATTTTGAGGTCGATGAAAAAGATAGGAATATTTTATTAACCAATGAGGGCATTAACCATATTGAAAGTTTATTCTCTAATGCAGGAGTTTTAAAAAATAATAATTTTTATGATCCAGAAAATCTTGATTTAGTTCATTTCGTTAATCAAGCTTTGAAAGCAAATCATTTATTTAAAAAGGATAAAGATTATCTTATTAAAGATAACAGTATTAAAATTGTAGATGAGTTAACTGGCCGGATATTAGAAGGCAGAAGATTTGGTGATGGTCTGCATCAAGCTATTGAGGCTAAGGAAAAAATTGATATACAAGCTGAAAATCAAACTTTAGCGTCTATCACTTACCAGAATTATTTTAAACTATATAAAAAGATATCTGGATGTACAGGTACAGCTGCAACTGAATCTGAGGAGTTTTTTGAAATCTATAATCTCAACGTAATTGTAATTCCAACTAATAAAGAGATGATCAGAAAAGATTTTAATGATCAAATTTTTCGAACTGAAGCGGAAAAAAATAATGCAATCATTAAAAAAATTAGAGAATGTCATGAAAACGGTCAGCCTCTTTTAGTTTTTACATCTAGTGTGAGTAAATCTGAGATATATTCCAAATTACTTAAACAGGAAAAAATTAAACACATAGTATTAAATGCTAAGAATCATGAAAATGAAGCAGAGATTATTGCTAATGCTGGTAAAACTAAATCAGTAATAATTACCACAAGTATTTCTGGTAGAGGTGTAGATATTCAACTAGGAGGAAAAAAAGGATCAATTCAGGACGATCAACTCAAAAAAAATAAAGATTATATTAAATCCATAGGTGGTTTATTTGTTATTGGAACTGAAAGAATGGAATCCAGGAGGGTAGACAATCAAGCGAGAGGAAGATCGGGCAGACAAGGAGACGAAGGAAGTTCTATTTTTTATGTAAGTTTAGAGGATGACCTTATGAGAATTTTTGGTTCTGAGTCCATGAATAATATTCTTCAAAAACTAGGCCTTAAAGATGGGGAAAGTATAGACCATCCTTGGATAAATAAGGCTTTAGAGAGAGCACAACAAAAAGTTGAGGCACGAAATTTTGATGTTAGAAAAACTCTCATAAAATTTGACAATGTTTTAAATGATCAAAGGCAAGTGATATTTTCTCAAAGAAAAGATGCTATGGATAGTGAAAAAATTTTTGATTATTCGGATAGTTTTTTATCAGAAATAGTTGACAACTTAATTAGCCTTAAAATTCAAAAGTTATCAAATCCTAAAAATAATGAGTTTAGTAATAAATTAAAGACTATTTTTGGAAAAAGTCTAAACAATGACGAGTATAATGAATTAATGTCTTTAAGTGACACAAAACTAAGAGAGGGAATTTTTGAAAAATTCAAATTTGCTAGAGAAGAGAGATCTAAAATTCTTGGAGAAAATCAATCAAAAGAAATAGAAAAAAGAATTCTTTTACAATCCATTGATTTTAATTGGAAATCACACATCCAATATCTAGAGCAATTAAGACAGGTTGTGGGTCTTAGATCATATGGACAAAGGGATCCTCTTATAGAATATAAAAAAGAAGCATTTGATTTATTTTCGAATTTACTGGACAAATTAAAACTTGATTATGTAAAAATATTGATGAATCTTAAGGTTTATAATGAACCAACCGAAAAAATAAACCAAATACAATTAAAAGAAAAATTTAAAAATCTTGGTAAGAAAACAAGCAGAAATGATCCTTGTCCATGTGGATCTGGTAAAAAATTCAAGAAATGTTGTGGAGCTCTATAGAATATATAAAGTCAGTGCAGCCACAATAACTAAAGTTGTTACAGCAATTGCAATATTTTTTTTAGATTTAATTATTTCTTTAAAATCTAATCCAGAAGTTTGAATTGCGCTTAGACTTTCAGGACTAGATACAAATCCTTTACTTCTTCCAATTTTTAAGAACTTATCTTTTCTGTGATTGAGAATTTCTTCAGAAGTTAAAGTTTTAAAAAAATCTAAATTTTGAGAAATAGAATTTCTTATATTTTCAAGAATCATATCTCTGTCTCTATGAGCACCACCTAAAGGTTCTGGAATTATTTCATCAATAATATTTAGCTCTAATAAGTCTTTAGCAGACAATTTCATTGCTTTTGCAGCATCGAGCATTTTTTTTGGATCTCTCCACAATATTGTTGCACATCCCTCGGGTGATATTACTGAATAAATCGCATTCTCAAGCATTAAAACTTTATTTGAAGATGCGAGAGCAATTGCACCACCTGACCCACCTTCACCTATTATTATAGCTAATGTTGGGACCTTAAGTTTCATACAACACTCGATTGACTTTGCGATTGCCTCTGCTTGTCCTCTCTCCTCTGCGCCCACTCCTGGATATGCCCCTGGGGTATCTATAAAAGATATAATAGGAATATTAAACTTATCTGCTAGTTCCATTAACCTAATAGTTTTTCTATAACCCTCTGGTCTCATCATGCCAAAGTTTCTCTCAATTCTAGTTTCTAAGTTTTCCCCCTTCTCTTGACCAATTACTAATACTGATCGACCATTAAATTTTGCAAAACCAGTAATAACCGATTTGTCTTCTCCATAATATCTATCGCCCTCTAATGAGATAAAGTCCTCAAACAAGTTATCAATAAAAAACTTTGATTTAGGTCTATCCTCATGCCTTGCAACTAGTGTAATTTGCCAGGGATCTAAATTCTCATAAATATTTTTTAGCTTCTCATCGATTTCTTCCTGAGTTTTAGAAATTTTTTTTGTATCTACTTCTGACAAGCCCTCTTGATTAAAAGGATCTTTTAATTTTTCTAATTCATTTTCCAGATTTTTAATATCTGTTTCAAAATTTAAATAATTCTTCATCTTAATATAATTATACTTATATAAGAAAAATGACAATAAAATGTCTATGATACTATTATGTAATTGACTTAAATAAGCTAGAGTTTAAATATTCCCCAATGACATCAAAATATCATTCTGTAAATAATTTAAAAGTTTCAGAGGAATTATTGCTTTTTGTTAATAATGAGTTATTTAAGGGCACTGATATTTCTCCAGAAAAATTCTGGAAAGATTTTGACAAAGCGGTTCATGAACTTGCTCCTAAAAATAAAGAACTAATTAATTTTAGAGAAACACTTCAAAAAAAAATTGATAAATGGCACATTGATAAAAAGGGGGAGAATGTTCAAATTAAAGAATACAAAAATTTTTTAAAAGAAATTGGCTATTTAAAAGATGAGGGTCCTGATTTTAAAATTGAAACAAGTGATATTGATGAAGAGATTGCTACAATAGCTGGACCTCAATTAGTTGTTCCAATTATGAATGCTCGTTACGCTTTGAATGCTGCTAACGCAAGATGGATGAGTTTGTACGATAGTTTGTATGGAACTGATGTGATTGAAGAGTCTGAGGATAGTACTTCGGAAAGATATGATCCAGAACGAGGTGAGATTGTAATTAAGTATGGTAGAGATTTTTTAGATCAACATTTCACTTTAAAAAATTTTAGCTGGAGAAAAATAACAGGAATAGCAATTCAAAATAAAGAATTAAAAGTGTTAAAAGGTGTTGATGTAACAACTTTAAAAGATGAAAATAAATTCGTTGGTCATCGAGGTGAAGCGGATAACCCGTCAGCAATAATATTAAAAAACAACAATCTACACATTGAAATATTAAAAAATCCAAGAGCTTTTAGTGCTCAACAGGATCATGCAGGCATAAGTGACATAATACTAGAATCTGCAGTATCTACAATATGTGATAATGAAGACAGTGTTGCAGCAGTAGATGCTCAAGATAAAGTGATTTGTTATAGAAATTGGCTTGGATTAATGAGAGGAGATCTAATAACAAGATTTGAAAAAGAGGGAAAAACATTGGAGAGAAAACTTAATCCAAACAGAAGTTATATTTCAAAAGAAGGAAAAGGATTAAAATTGCACGGTAGAAGTCTTTTATTGATCAGGAATGTTGGTCATTTGATGACTAATCCCTCAATAATATTGAAAGATGGAAGTGAAATTCCAGAGGGATTGATGGATGCTTTTATAACAACTGCAGCAGCTCTTCATGATATTAAAAAAAAAGGAAATTCAAGAACTGGTTCAATATATATTGTAAAACCAAAGATGCATGGTCCAGACGAAACAGCTTTTACAAATGAAATTTTTACTAAAGTTGAAGAAGTATTGAAATTAAAAAAATATACATGCAAAATTGGAATTATGGATGAAGAGAGAAGAACTTCATCTAATCTTAAAGAGTGTATTAGAACCTTAAAACAAAGAGTTTTCTTCATAAACACAGGATTCCTTGATCGTACAGGTGATGAAATGCATACATCAATGGAGGCAGGACCAATGATTAAAAAGGGTGATATGAAATCTTCAAAATGGATTGAGGCTTATGAAAATAACAATGTTGATATAGGTTTGGCCTGTGGCTTTTCAGGTAAAGCTCAAATAGGAAAAGGAATGTGGGCTATGCCTGATAAGATGAAAGATATGTTAGATCAAAAAACTGGTCATCTTAAAGCAGGAGCAAATTGTGCATGGGTTCCATCTCCAACTGCAGCTGCTCTTCATGCTTTACATTATCATGAGATAAATATTTTTGATGTTCAAAAAAAATTGTCTAAAAGAGATAAGGCTAAAATTGATGATTTACTTACTATTCCAATCGCAGATAGACCAAATTGGTCAGTTGATGAAATTAATAAAGAAATTTCAAATTCTGCCCAGACATTACTTGGTTATGTTGTAAGATGGATTGATCAAGGTGTAGGTTGCTCCAAAGTGCCAGATATAAATAATGTTGGGTTAATGGAAGACAGGGCAACTTTGAGAATTTCTTCGCAACATATTGCAAACTGGGTACATCACGGTGTTACAACTAAAATGCAAGTTATTGAAATAATGAAAGAAATGGCAAAGATTGTGGATAAACAAAATGAGAATGATCAAAATTATGTTAAAATGAGCTCTGATTATGATAGATCCATAGCATTTCAGACTGCATGTGAACTTATTTTTAAGGGAAAAGAACAACCTTCAGGATATACAGAGCCTTTATTACATTTAAATCGATTAAAAAAAAAATCAGCTTGAATTAGAATTTATTTTAGATCTATTTTTAAAAGCAGAAAGAAGAGTGCCGTCATCGAGACTCTCTATTTCACCACCAACAGGTAGGCCTTGAGCTAATTTAGTAATCTTAACATCGATATCTTTTAAGCTATCTTGTATATAAAACGCTGTGGTTTGACCTTCGACTGTCGCGCTAGTAGCTAAAATAATCTCATCAATTTTATCTTTCTTAACTCTTTCAATTAAAGAATTGATTAATAAATCTTCTTTTTTATTACCTACAGATGAGATTGTGCCGCCTAAAATATGGAAGTATCCTTGAAAGATATTTGAATTTTCAATTGACCACTGGTCAGCAATATCTTCAACTACACAAATTTTTGTAAATTTATTTTTTGTATTTTCACAATTTAAACATCCAGATGAATTAGACTTTAAAGTCCCACATAGATTGCATCTTACAACGTTTTTATAAACCTGAGCTAATGTATTCGCCAATGGCTTCACAAGTTCATTTCGGTTGTTTACCAGTTTTAAAACAATTCTTTTTGCTGATTTAGGTCCTAACCCTGGTAATTTTGATATCAATTTAATAAGTTCTTCTATCTCAGAGATATTCTGCATTTACTATAACGGCCATTTAAATCCAGGTATTCCAAGTCCACCTGTTGCTTTTGAAATTTCTTCAGCTGTTTTTGTTTTAAGTTGTGACTTAGCACTATTATGAGCAGCAACAATTAAATCTTCAATTATAGTTTTATCTTCCCTCATAATTTCCTCTGATAATTTGACTGATTGCATCTCTCCCTCCCCGTTAAGTACAACTTTAACTGAATTCGAGCCTGAAACTCCCTCAACTTTTATATCCTTTATTTTTTTCTGACTTTCTTTCATTTTTGACTCAAGTTCTTTTGCTTTATCTAAAATTTTTGTAAAGTCAGTCATTCGGTTCCTCTCTTTTTAAATTAATATTAGTTAATTCAGCATCAGGAAAACTTTTTATTACATCTTTATAAATTTTTAAATTTTTTGCATTATCAATTAGAGATTTCTTTAATTTTTGCTCTTTTTCACTCATTGAAATATCACCTTTTAATTTACTAAATGAAATAATCCATCTTTCATTTGTCCAATCAAAAAGTTTTGAGGAAAGGTCTTTAACAAAATTTTTATCTAAATTTTCATTAAAGGATATTTCAATCATATTTTTTTCAAATTTTACTAGATTTACATTTTTTTCTAATTCATACTTTAATTTAATTTCTTTTTTATCAATACAGGTCTGTATTAATTTTTTCAAACTATTGATAAATATTTTTTTTTCTGACTTAACTTCTTTGTGAATGTCTGGTTTACTTTTTTCTTCCTGATAAATATTCTTGATTTGATTTATTGGTTTAGATTGATTATTAATTTCTTTATCTATCACTGGATTTTCACTTTCAGAGTTTATATCAGTATTTTTTTCTAATTTTATCGAACTTAAATGCATCAGCCTTAACAAAAACATCTCCATTGATAAATGTTGATTTGAAACTATGTTAAGTTCATTAAGGGTTGAAATTGTAAATTGCCAAAATAAAATCAATACGCTTGGATCAAGATTTTTATTTAAATCTTTGATCTTTTGAAATTCTTGATCATTTAATGAAAAATTTGTACTTTCTAAGGTTAGCGATTCAATATTTTTAAAGTAATAGAGTAATTCTAAGAAATCATTAATAAAAATTTTTGGTTCAACACCTTGATCATAAATTTTTCTATAAATCTCTATAACTTTAATCTCATCTCCTTTAAGAATAAATTCAAATAAATCGATTAATTGTGATTTATCAAAAAAACCAAAAATTTTCTGTGCTGCTTTTAAATCTAATTCAATTTTTGGATTTAAAGTTAATAAAGCTCTATCTAATAAAGATAGTGCATCTCTTACTGACCCTTCGGAAATTTTCACTATTAACTTTAATGCTTCATCAGTAATTTTACCTCCCTCCTTATTCTTAATTTTTTTTATATAATTTAATAATTCAGATGATCTAATTCTTGATAAATCAAATCTTTGACATCTTGATATAACTGTAATTGGAATCTTTTTAATTTCAGTTGTTGCAAAAATAAATTTTAGATACTCTGGAGGTTCTTCAAGAGTTTTCAATAAAGCGTTGAATGCCTGTTTACTTAACATATGAACTTCATCAATAATAAAGATCTTATACTTTGATGATGTTGGTCCATATCTAGAAAACTCAATTAATTCTCTAACATCGTCAACACCAGTTCTACTTGCGGCATCCATTTCTAAAACATCAATGTGATTTGAATTGGTTATAGCATCGCAATTATCACATTTACCTTTACACTTATTTTCAATTCCATTCGGACAATTAAGTGACTTAGCAACTATTCTTGCGATAGTGGTTTTTCCAACTCCTCTTATTCCGGTGAATAAATATGCATTAGGAACTTTATTAGTTATTATTGAATTAGTTATAGTTTCTACAACTACATCTTGACCAATAAGATCGTCAAAATTTTGTGGTCTATATTTAAGTGCCAATACTTTTGAATCATTGCTCATATTTACGAGGAGACTAGAACCTGAAAAACTGTCTTTACGACTGCTTCCGTTAAGATCTGGTCGGGTTCAAGCAGCATCCACCTCTAGCCTCCGAAACTATTATAACAGTAATAATTTCTTATCTACAAGAAAAGTTATTTATTTGTTTCTCTTTGTTTGTCAGCTTCAAAAACACCTAGGACGTGAAAATCTTGACAATGCAATCCTAAATCTTTTAGTGATTTTTGCACTCTTGGTTCTTCAATATGACCGTCTAAATCACATAAAAAGAAAAAAGAGTCGAAAGAATTTTTTTCAGGATAACTTTGCAACTTTGTAAGATTTACTCCATTAATAGCAAACCCTCCTAAAGATTGATATAAAGCTGCCGGTTTACTTTTTAATTTAAATAAAAAAGAAGTAATAAATTTTTTTCCGCTGAATTCTGGTTGTGATATATTTTTACCCATAATAAGAAATCTTGTTAAGTTTCCTTTTTCATTTTCTATATTATTTTTTATAATTTCTAAATTATATGTTTTAGCACTTAATGATGAAGCTATTGCTGCTTTCGTTTTATCTTTACTTTTTGAAACCATTTCTGCGGATCCAGCTGTGTCAGCTCTTACATGTTCAGTGAATTTATTTGATTTTATAAATTTTGAACATTGTGATAGTGCTTGGGCATGAGAATAAACATCCTTGATTTCTGAAACTTTTGTTCCAGGTAAACCCAGTAAATTATGTTCTATTTTTTGAAAATACTCAGCATAAATATTTAATCTATATTCGAAAATTAAATATTCAATTCCTATGTTACCAGTAATTCTATTTGACTCTGGAATAATAATTTTTGAATTTGTATCTTTTGATGCTTGAATAAAACAATCATCAAAAGTTTTACAAGGCACTACTTCAGCATTAGAGTCTATAGATAAAGCAGCTAAGTGAGAATATGCCCCGAAAGTTCCTTGAAAATAAATTTTACTCATTGTGACTTATATTCCATTATTTTTTTTATAGCCATAAAATCTTCCTTCGTATCTACTCCAATCGGTGATGATTTAGCAAGAGCTACATTGACATTAATGTTATTATCTAATGCTCTCAACTGTTCCAATTTATTTTTAATTTCATTTTGTGACTGTTTGAAAGAAATAAATCTTTTTAATATCTCTACATTATAACAATAAATTCCTAAATGATGATAAGCCTGATTGTTTTCTTTATCTAATTTTCTCATAAAATTTATAGCTCGAGGAAATTTTGTGTCATCTAAACTTTCTTCTGTAATTACTTTAACAATATCATTATTCCCAAAAACCTTTTTATTGTTAATTTTTGCTGCTAAAGTTCCTAAATCACGCTTAGTCTGAATCATATGCTTATTTAAGTCTTGAATATCCTCAATATTCATCAGTGGTTCATCTCCCTGAAGGTTCATAATTAAATCTATATCTGTTCTACCTAGCTTTACAAAAGCTTCGTAAATTCTATCTGTTCCTGTTTTGTGATTATTGTTTGTCAAAATTGCCTCTCCACCATTTTTCTTCACATCTTCTATAATTTCTTGATCTTCTGCAGCAACAAATACCTCTCCAATATTAGCTTCTTGAGCTCTTTTATAAACATGAGAAATAATTGATAATCCATTAATTTTAAGCAAGGGTTTACCTGGTAATCTTGATGCTGATAATCTGGAAGGAATTATTACTAATGTCTTCATTTTTCTTTTAATTTTTCATTACAATATAAATAGAGGCAAAAATGTACATTAAAAATATAAGCAATTTTATATTTATAGTGCTATATGTTCGAGATAATTTATACAAATGGATTCTTTCGAGCTAAATAAAATAATAGCTGCAATATTAATGGTAGCACTTCTAATAATAGGTATTGGAAAGCTTTCAGATGTTATTTTTCACGTCGAAAAACCTAAAACACCTGGTTACTCAGTTGAGATAGAGCAAGCTACTGTGGTAAGTTCACAATCAAGCTCGCAACCAACTGAAGAGAAAGTTGATATAGCCGCGTTAATCGCCATGGGAGATATTGTTACGGGAGAAAAAGTTTTTAAAAAATGCGCTGCATGTCATTCTATAGTGAAAGGTGGAAAAAATAATATTGGTCCAGCATTGTATAATGTTGTTGGTAGAGATGTGGGTGCTGTAGGTGATTATAAATATTCTAAAGCTCTTGCCGCCTACGGAAAAGCCTGGACTTTTGAAGAACTTAATGGGTATTTACTTAAACCAGCTAAATGGATTAAAGGAACTAAAATGGCCTTTGCTGGATTAAGAAAAGAAAAAGATAGAGCTTCTGTTATTTTGTACTTGAATCAAAATTCAGATAATCCTTTGCCATTACCTTAATTTTCCAAAACAATAAAGCAATATAGATTTTTGAACATGGACTCTATTAAGAGCCTGTTGCCAAACTTTAGATTTCTCACTTAAAAAAACCTCATCCTCTACCTCTTTACCTCTTGGCAAACAGTGAAGAAAAATGCAATTCTTTTTTGCCAAATTCATTAACTTTTTGTTTATCTTAAATTTTTTAAATTGATTCAATTTTTTTGATTTATTCACCCTGTCATTCATGGAAATTACTTTGTCCGAAAAAATAACATCAGCTCCTTTTACTGCTTTTTTTGGATCGTGTAATATACGTATTTTATTATTATTACTTTTAATATATTTCATTATTTTTTTACTTGGTTGATATTTAGTTGGACATCCAATACTGAGTTTAAAAGAAAATTTAATTGATGCTGCAATTAAAGAGTTCAAGACATTATTAGAGTCGCCAATCCAAGTGATATTTAAACTTGATATTGGTTTATTCTTAATCTCCTCAACAGTAAAAATATCTGATAAAATTTGAGTTGGATGAGAACTGGGGCTTAGACCATTAATAATTGGTATAGATAAGTATTTTTCAAACTCCTCTAATTTTTTATCACTATCGGTTCGAAGCATAAAAGCATTACCAAAATTTGATAAAATTTTTGCTGTATCTTGAATGCTTTCTCCTCCCTTCGCCAAATGGAGTTCATCTGGTCTAAGTGTTAAGGTGCTTCCACCCAGTTGTTTTATTGCTAAATAAAAACTTAATCTGGTTCTAAGACTAGATTTCTCGAACATTTGTATCAATAGTTTTCCTTTTAGTGGTTCTCCTTTGTCAATTTCAAGATTATTTAATTTTTTTCGCAATTTCTTTCGTCTTTTAGCGTCAAAGAGAATTTTTTTTAAATCCCTTAAAGGAATATCTTTTAAATTTAAAAAATTCTTCATTTAATTAAGCTCTTTACAAACTTTATTAATAATTTTTAAAGAAAGATCTAGCTCACTTTTTTTGACATTTAATGGAGGAAGTATACGAACAACATTTTCAGAAGCTCTAATTGTAAGCAGTTTATTTTCCATGAGTTTTCTAATGAAAATCGTTTGATCTTTATAAAGTTGAACTCCAATTAAAAAACCCTTTCCTCTTATACTCTTTATAATTTTCGGGTATGCCTCTTGAATATTTTTTAATTCTAATAAAAAATATTCTGATAAATTTTCAATATTTTTTAAAAATTTTTTACTTGAAACTACATCCATTACAGCATTTCCAACAGCCATCGCCAAAGGATTGCCACCAAAAGTGGAGCCATGTGTTCCAGGTATCATTCCGGAAGCAACTTTTTTATTCATTAAGACAGCGCCTAATGGAAATCCACCACCTATTCCTTTCGCAATAGGCACGATATCGGGTTTAATTTTAGATTTTTCAAATGAAAAAAAGGTGCCTGTTCTTGAAATTCCACACTGCACTTCATCCAAAATCAATAATATTTTTTTCTTATTACATAATTTTCTTAATTCTTTTAAACACCAGTCTGGTATTACCTTAATACCTCCTTCGCCCATTATAGGTTCGATCATTATAGCTGCTGTTTTTTTTGTGATCTTTTTTTTAAGAGATTTGTGATCTCCAAATCTAAAATGATCAAATCCTCCAACTTTTGGGCCAAATCCTTCAGTCATTTTCTTTGATCCACTAGCATAAATTGCAGCTAATGTTCTGCCATGAAATGAATTTTTTACACATAAAATTCTGTTTTTATTTGGTTTTCCAATAGAGTAAAAATATCTTCTAGCTACTTTTATTGCTGCTTCTGTAGCCTCCGCACCACTATTTTGAAACATAACATAATCTGCAAATGTTTTCTGGCAGATTCTTTTTGCCAATTTTTCTCCTTCTGGAATTTGAAAGGCATTTGAAACATGCCAAAGCTTTTTTGATTGTTCGTTTATTGTTTTTACCAATTTTGGATGTGCATGACCTAGGGAGTTAACTGCTATTCCCTGAACAAAATCTAAATATTTTTTATTATCTTTTGAAAATAAGTAGCTCCCTTTTCCATACTTAAATGCTATTTTTTTTCTATTATAATTTTTTGCTAAATACGTCATAAATTTATTTATACACTTCTATATTTGAAGATTACATTGATACAAGTCTGGATTGAAATTTTTTTAATTTTCTTTGTGAATAACTATAAATATCAACTTGTTATTTGTTAATTAAAACCCCTATATGGTATTTAAAATTATTATTAATACATTATGTAGTTATCGAATGAGTTGGACAGAGGAAAAAGTCGCAAAACTTAAAGAACTTTGGGGTAAAGGAAATACCGCTAGTCAAATTGCTGAGATTATTGGTGGAATTAGCCGAAATGCAGTAATTGGAAAAGCTCATAGACTAAATCTATCCGCAAAAATTAAAACGAGATCGACAAGTGTTAATCATGGTTCAAAAACATTTCAAGAAAATGACAAAGTTAAACCAGCCAGAAATAGAAGAAGTAAATTTAAATCTTTGTTAATTGAAAAAGATTTTGAGCCTGAAAATCCAAAACAGCTTGAAGAATTAGATGATAATTCATGCAAATGGCCAATTGGTCACCCTAATGAAAGTTCTTTTTATTTTTGTGGGAGAACGTCTTTAAAAGATTTTTCTTATTGTAAGCTTCATTTATTATATGCTTACCAGCCAAAAGGTAAAAAAGATGACACAAATGACAAAGAAAATATTCAAGAATACATTGAAAAAAAGATTCAAACTGGCTAGTTAATTCTAACTTTTTCTGATATCATCAAAATTATATTTTTCTGTAGAAAATTGTCCACCATCCCGCCACATATAAGCATATTTTTTTACCTCGTCTTTAAAGTATAATTTACTTGGTAAACCAATGTCTGAATTAGTTTTATATTTTCCTGAGGAAATATTATCATACTTTAGCAATCTAAGTTGATCTTCGGTAAGTAGTGGTTTTGGAAGTAATTGAAAAAATTTTGCAGATAATTTTGCAACACTTAGTGGAAAAGGAAGTAATAATCTTTTTTTATTAATCAAATTTAATAGAATTTCTAAAATCTCTTTAAATGTTAATGTCTCTGGTCCAACACATTCTATAATTTGTGCATCAGAACCATTTGAAATTATATGATAAATTATATTTGTTAAATCTGAGCAATGTATAGGCATAAATTTTGTTTTTCCTGAGTAATAAAGTGGAAAAATTGGGAGCTTATTTAATAATGTCATAAACTGAGTAGTAAAATTGTCAGAGTTTGAAAAAACTACTGATGGTCGTAAAATTGTGCTTCTAGAGAAATTATTTAAAATATTTTTTTCACCTTCAACTTTTGAAATCGCATAATTAGAGTCTGTCGCCTCATTTACTCCAAGTGCAGAAATATGAATTAAATGTTCTAAATCATATTTTTTACAAAGTTTAGCTATTAATGATGGGAAAATTGTATGAATATTTTTAAATGTATTTCCCTTTCTTTTTTCATATAGAATTCCTATCAAATTAATACAATAGTCTGCTTCGCTAAATAATTTTTCAATTTTTTTCTCTTCAAAAATATTTGCCTCTATAATATCTATGTAACCAGCATTGGCTTGTGTTTTTATTTTTAAACCTTTTTGATGGATATTTCTTGTTACAACTGTGACTCTTAGGTTATTTTTAGTAAGTTTTCTAATTAAGAAACTTCCAATTTGACCACTTCCACCAAAAATTAGACAATTTTTTGCTTTCATATATATATGTCTTTAAAAAATATGGATATTAAACTTCACAAAAATGATTTACCAGATGATTTGGATTTAGGCAATTTAATAGCTGTGGATGGCGAATTTATGGGGTTAAATATCAGACGTGATCCATTGTGTCTTATTCAAATATCAAGTGGCAAATCAGATGCACATATCATCCAACTAGATAGATTAAATTACAAAGCTCCAAATTTAATCAATGTCCTTCAAAATGATAAGGTTACTAAAATTTTTCATTACGGTAGGGCTGATTTAGCTTTTATTAAGTATTATTTAAAAACTGATACTAATAATATATTGGATACAAAAATTGCATCAAAATTATCAAGATCCTATTCGGATAATCATTCTTTAAAGACTCTAATAAAAGAATTTGTGAACGTAGATATAAGTAAACAATTTCAAAGCTCAGATTTTGGTGGAGAGCTCACGCCCGCACAATTAAAATATTGTGCTAATGATGTAATATATTTACATAAAATCCATGAGGCACTTAATAAAATTCTTATAAGAGAAAATAGATTTGAACTGTATAAGGAGTGTTTAAAATTTTTGAAAATAAGAGTCGATTTAGACCTTGCTTTATTTAAAGATGATATATGGGCTCACTAAATAAAAATACAAATTTCAAAAAAATTGCAAAGGAAGTAATTGATTTAGAAATCAGAGCTTTACAAAAATTAAAAAGATCTCTAAACAAAAATTTTGATAAAGCCGTAACTGCTATTGTAAACTGCCAATCAAAAGTGATTTTATGTGGAGTTGGAAAAAGTGGAATAATTGCTAGTAAAATTTCAGCTACTCTTTCCTCAATCGGAACTCCGTCTTTTTCTCTTTCTGCAAATGATTGCTCACACGGCGACATGGGAAGTATATCTAGAAAAGATGTTTTGATTTTAATTAGTTACTCTGGGAATTCTATTGAATTAAGAAATATAATAAATTATGCGAACAGACATAAAATTTTACTTATTGGTATCACATCTAAAAAAAATTCTGATCTATACAATAATAGTGATATTGTATTATTAACTCCAGAGGTCAAAGAAGCTGGGTTAAATATAATACCCACCGCTAGTACAATAAATCAACTTAGCATCGGAGACGCTCTGGCTATTTCAACTTTAAAAAAGAAAAAAATTAATAATTTAGATTTTAAAAGATTTCATCCTTCTGGAAGTCTTGGAGAAAAACTAAAAACAGCAGAGGATTTAATGTTAACAAAGAATAAAATACCTTTTATAGATGAAAATAAACTGATGACTAAAGCATTAAAAATCATGAGCGAAAAAAAATTAGGAACATTAATAGTAAGAAATAATAAAAAACATACTACAGGAATTATTACTGATGGTCAGATAAGAAGATTCAATTCAAAAAATATAAATTTAAGCTCTCTTAAAGTTAAAGATGTTATGACTAAAAATCCCATCAGAATAAATAAGAATATTCTAGCTTCAAAAGCTCTTGCGATTATGAATGAAAAGAAGATTACAAGCCTTTGTGTTTATGAGCAAAAAAAAAAATTAATCACAATAGGTATTTTGCACATTCATCATATTTTAAATAAAAAAATTTACTGATGTAAATGGAAAAAAAAAATTTTCTTCAATATAGTCTTTTAGTTTTACTTTTCGCAGTAAGTTTTTTATTTTATAATAAGTACTTTGCAAAAAATGTAGAAATAACAAAAAAAAATAAAAAGGAAGATATCTTAGAAAAAAATAATTTTGATATTATTCAAAATGATACAAGTAAAAATATAATAGAAAATCTAAAATATGTTTCTGAAGACTTATTGGGCAATACTTACACCGTAACGGCTCAATCAGCTACTTTAAAAAAGGATAAAGTAAATGAAGTTCAACTTTTTGAGGTAAATGCAGAAATAGTTAGGAAAAACCAAGAAGTAATTTATATTTACTCAAAAACAGCTAACTATAACAAAATAAATAATAATACTGTTTTCAGAAAAAATGTTAATGTAAATTATGGAGATCAAACAATAAGTTCTGATACTTTAAATCTTAATTTTAAGGAAAATATAATAGAAATACTTGATAATGTTAATTATTTCAATAGCAATACAAAAATTAACGCTGATAAAGTGGAAATTGATCTTATTGGTAAGAAATTAAAAATTTCTATGATTAATAAAAAAGATAAAGTAAGTATTAGTAGTAAATTTTAATTATGGCAATTATCAAAAAATTTCGTATCAAAAATTTTAAAGAGGAGAAAAATCTTTTAAGATTAGAAAAAATTTCTGTGTATTTTGGTAAACGCAAAATATTAGAAGATCTAAATTTAAGTTTAAATCAGGGTGAAATTCTTGGACTGTTGGGACCTAATGGAGTTGGTAAATCAACAATTTTTAACATTATCATTGGATTATTAAAGCCAAATTACGGATCAGTGTTTATAGAGAATAAAAATGTTACACAAGATCCAATATTTAGTAGAACAAGAAATTATAAGATCGGATATGTACCACAACATGGTGGTTATTTTCATGATCTTACTTTGAGAGATAACTTAAGAGCAATTAGTGAAATAGTAATTGAGGATAAAAAATTGAGAGATGAAAAAATAAATCTTTTGATTTCAAAATTTGAACTTGAGCCTTTACAAAATATTAAAGCTGAGTTTTTATCTGGTGGACAAAAGAAACGTTTAGTAATTTCTTTAGCACTATTGAGTAATCCCAAAATTTTATTACTTGATGAACCATTTGCAGCTTTAGATATTATGACGATAAAAAACCTTCAGCAGATAATTGTTGATTTGCAAACTCAAAATAATATTTCAATAATTTTATGTGATCATCAAGCAAGAGATTTGTTAACTTGTGTAGATCTTGCGATGGTATTGTCAAATGGAACGGTAGTGGCAAAAGATACTCCTAACAATCTTATTAAGAATATTGATGCACAAAACGCATACTTTGGTGACTCTTTCAAGATCAATTAATTCATTTAGATGTCAAATTTAATAAGAATAAAGAATAAGATAAATGGATTTAATAAAAATTTAATAATAGATGGAGATAAAAGTTTATCTATAAGATGGGCTCTTCTGTCATCACAATCTCAAAAAAAATGTAAGGCTTCAAATTTGCTAGTCTCATCAGATGTTATCAGCACTTTAGATTGTCTTAAAAAACTTGGGGTTAAAGTTAAAATCAAAAAAAATTTTTGTGAAATAATTGGGTTAGGTTTAAATGGATTTAAATATAAAAATAATCTGGTTTTAGATGCAGGTAATTCAGGCACTTTGGGTAGACTAATACTGGGTTTGTTAATCCACTCAAAAAAAAGTGTCAAACTTAAAGGGGATAAAAGTTTATCAAAAAGAGATTTTCAAAGGGTTATAAAGCCCTTAGAGAAATTTGGAGCAAAATTCAATAGTAATTATGGAAAACTTCCCATTAAAGTTCAAGGAACAGATTATTCAAAGCCAATAAAATATTACGAAAAGAAAGGATCAGCACAATGTAAAAGTGCAGTAATGTTTGCTGCCCTAAATACTTTTGGAGAAACAATTATTAAAGCTAAAAAGTCAAGAAATCACAGTGAATTATTATTTAAATACTTAAAACTACCAATAAAAGTTATTAAAAAAAAAAAATACGATATCATTAAAGTCAAAGGTAAAAATAAAATACCTGCCTTAAACTACAGTATTCCTTCAGATATAAGTTCAGCAGCTTTTTTTATTGTTTTAACTGCCTTAACCAAAAACTCAAAACTTAAGATTAAAAATATAAATATAAATCCATCTAGGATGGGGGTATTTTATATTCTTAAATTGATGGGTGTCAAAATAGCAAAATTTAATGTCAGAAATTACAAAGGTGAGAAAATTGCTGATTTATTAATTAAAAGTACAAATAAAATCAAACCAATTAATTGTCCAACTAAATTTAATAGCTCAGCAATAGATGAATTTTTATTAATATTTCTAATTGCTGCAAAAGCTAAGGGAGTTTCTTATTTCAAAAACTTATCTGAATTAAATCAAAAAGAAAGTCCTAGGCTGAAATGGGGTTCAAAAATTCTTAGAAAAATTGGCATCAAAAATATCGTTACTAAAAATAGTATTAAGATTTACGGAAATCCAAACTTAAAAATTAAAAAAAAAATTGTTATCAAAAAATTTCTAAAAGATCATAGAGTTTTTATGACAAGTGTAATTGCCGCTTTATCGTTTGGAGGTGAATGGCAAATATTCGATAAAAGTTCAATAAATACGTCATTTCCATCTTTTTTGGAAAAGTTGGATCAATTGGGTGCAAATTTTGAATAATATTGCTTAAAAGTAAAAATAATCAAAAAATTTTCCATATTTTTGAGAAAAATAATATTTTTTGACTATTTTACTTTAATTTCATTCTTGATTAAAATCATTATTTTATCTAAATATTCGGTGTTTTTAAATAAACTAAATTGAACAATAAAAAAAATATTAATGGAAATATACAAAGATCTTTCAAACCCAGCATCTAAAGAATTTGAAAAATTACTAAATAATCAATTCACAAAAAATACTATTGAAGAAGGAAAAGTCATAGAGGGTAAAATAAATAAAATAACAGAAAAATTTGTTTTTTTATTTATTGAAGGATTAAAAAGTGAGCCAGTCCTGGACATCAATGAACTTAAAAGCATGGGTCTTTCAAATAGCATATCAATAGGCGAGACAATTCCAGTACTATTAGAAAAAATTGAAGATAAGAATGGCGATGTTATTGTGTCAGCGAGTAAAGCTCAAAAAATTAAGGGTTGGGATAAACTTGTTGAAGCATACGAAAAAAAAGAACCTATTATGGGTAAAATTACATCTAAATGTAAAGGAGGATGTATTGTAGAGCATATGGATACGGGCTCTCTCATGTTTTTACCAGGATCACAAATAAGCGACAAACCTCTTAAAAATATAGATCATTTAATGAATGAACCACAAAAATTTGCTTTAATTAAATTGGATAAAGTTAGAGGTAATGCATGTGTCTCAAGAAGAGAAATAATTTCATCATTTAAAAAAGAGGATAAAGCTAAAATAATAGAAAAATATAAAATAGGAGATATTATAAAAAATGCAGAGGTAAAAGGTTATAGTTCTTTTGGTTGTTTTTTTAACGTTAATAACGAGCTTGATGTTCTGGTTCATTTACAAGAAATTTCATATAGCCGAGTAAGTCATCCAGATGAAATATTTAATATTGGAGAGAAACATGACTTGAAAGTTATAAGCGTTGATAAAGAAAAATTACAAGTTGGTTGCTCTATAAAACAGTTATCTCCAGATCCATTTGAACATATTGAAAATTATGAATTAAAAAAAATCTACAAAGCTAAAGTTGTCAAAATCATGGACTTTGGAGCCTTTTGTGAGTTAGAACCTGGTTTAACAACATTGTTGCACTCAAGCGAACTTAGTTGGACAAAAAAAAATATTTCCACAAAGAAAATGTTTAAAGTTGGAGATGAAATTGATTGCGTAATAACTGAAATTGATAAAGCTAAGAGACGAGTTGCGATTTCACATAAACTTACAAAAGAAAATCCTTTTGAAACATTTGAAAAAAAATATCCTGTTGGAACCGAGGTAAATGGCGAAGTAGTAAACAAAAATGATTATTCTTTATTTGTTAATATAGAAAATCTTGATATTGATGCTTTTTTACATTGTAACGATTTGACTTATCTAGACAATGGTGAGGAAGAACTTAAAAAGTTTAATAAAGGAGATAAAATAAAAGTTAAGGTTTTAGAAATCAAGGCTGATGATCAAAAAATAAGAGTTGGATTAAAGCAAACTCAGCCGGATCCATTCGACTGGTTTAAGGATAAAGAGCTAAATAACATAATAACCGTAAAAATTATCTCTACAGATAGCAAAGGTCTAATAGTGAGACCAGAAGGGTGTGAAATGGATTTCATGATAAAAAAAAATCAAATTGCTATAAATCCTGCAGATGCAAGAGCTTCTAGATTTACGGGGGGTGAAAGAATTGACTGTGCAATTTCTGAAATAGATTTTAATAAAAGGAAAGTATCTTTAAGTATTAAATTATTAGAGGAATTACAAAAGAGAGAGGCTCTTGAAAAATATGGGTCAGAGGGATCTGGAAAAAATCTACCTTTTTCATCGCTTTCTGAAGATTTAAACAAGAAGAAAAAAAAATAAAATTGGCGATTGTAAAATCAAAGCTTTTAAAACAATTATCAAGTAACTACCCTAATTTTTTAAAAAAAGATTTAGAGAAATTTACAAATATCATTTTAAAAGAAATAAAGATCTCTTTAAAACGTGGAGAAAGAGTTGAATTGAGAGGTTTTGGAGTTTTTTCAACTAAAATTCAAAAAGCTAGAATCTCAAGAAATCCTAAGACAAATAAAAAAATTGATACTCCAGAAAAAAAAACAATTCACTTCAAAATGTCAAAAGATTTGTTTAAAATTTTAAATAATGAAAAAAAATAAAGTATTTGTTGCTTGTGATAGCACTAATATTTTAAAAATAAAAAAGATTATAAAAGAAACACAAAATAAAAAAATAGAAATTGGATATAAGTTTGGGTTAGAATTTTTAAACTCAAAACATGGAAGAGACTTTTTATTTAAAATAAAAAATAAGATAATATTTGTAGATCTTAAAATTCACGATATTCCAAATACTTGTTTATCAACTATTAAAGCTTTAAAAGATTTAAATATAAATTACTTAACTATTCATATAAGTTCTGGCCTAGAGGCTTTAAAAGCGTGTAAAAAAATATCTGGAAAAACAAAATTAATAGGCGTCACAACATTAACTTCTTTAAATAATAAATCTTTAAAAGAGATTGGTTACAGCAAAAATATTAATCAACTCGTAACTCATCAAGTAAAATTAGCAAAAAAGGCTAACTTAGATGCTATTGTGTGTAGTGCACATGAAGTCAAAATTGTTAAAAAATTCTTTAAAAAAGAAATCATTACACCAGGAATAAGATTTAATAATAAAACAGATGATCAAAAAAGAGTTGTTACTCCAAAACAAGCATATAAGAATGGCAGTGATTGGCTTGTGATAGGAAGGCCCATAACAAAAGGCAACATAAGAAAAAATATCCAAACATTAATTGATCATTTAAGTCAATGATCAAAAATTTAAAAATTTGCGGAATCTCAGATCCTGAAATTCTTAATTATATTTTAAACCATCCAAATCCACCAAAATTTATTGGTTTCATCACAAATTATAAAAAAAGTAAAAGATATGTTAAATATGAAAATTTAAAAAATCTTATAAATGTAAATAAAAAGCAGATAAATTTTGTCTCAGTACTTGTAAGTCCAACAAATGAATTACTAGAGAAAATCAAAAATCTTAATTTTGATTATTACCAGCTTTATGATGTAGGCCCTTCAAGAACTTCAGATATAAAAAAAAAATACAAAATTAAGATAATTTCGGCACTTACGATTTCAAATAAAGAAGATGTAGATAAATATAAAGATTATTTAGAAATCTCAGATATGATTCTTTTTGATTCAAAAGGTTACCATAGGTCTGAAAGCTTTGATCATAGTCTATTAGATCAGGTACCTAATGAAGTAAATAAAATGATTGCAGGAAATATTCAAATAGATGATATTCCTAATTTTAAAAATAAAGATTTCATAATTGATTTATCTGGATCAATTGAAAATAGTGAAGGAAAAAAAGATATTAATAAAATTGATAGATTATTAAAATTATTTGCAAAACAATGAAACTTAAAAAAGGAATACCAGTTATAGATCAAGGTAATAAGCTTGGATTTTGGGGTGGTAAATTCGGAGGAAATTTTGTCCCTGAGACATTGAAAAAACCTATAGAAGATTTGGAAATTCTTTTTAATAAACTAAAGAAAGATAAAAATTTCATAAATGAAAGAGATAAATATTTTAAAAACTGGGTCGGTAGTCCTACTCGTTTCATCAAATTAGAGAATTTAACAGAACATGTAGGCGGGGCTCAAATTTGGTCTAAAGTTGTATCTGATGCAAATGGAGGTGCGCATAAAATTTATAATGCAACTGTTCACTGTTTACTGGCAAAGCGTTCTGGAAAAAAAGTTATTTGTGGAGACACTGGTGCTGGATATGCGGGTAAAATGTTAAGTATGGCAGCCAAAAAGTTTGGTTTAAAATGCAAAATATTCATGGGTGCAAAAGATATTCAAAGACAACAACCAAATGTAAGAGCGATGAAAAAAAATGGAGCAGAAGTTATTCCCGTATACTCTGGAAGTCAAACTCTCGTAGATGCAGTATCTGAATGCATGCGTTACTGGGTTGCAAATTGTGATAAAGTTGCAATGTGTGTTGGTAGCACTGTTGGTCCAGCTGTCTTTGTTCGTATTTGTGGATGGAGTACAAGTCAAATATCAAGAGAATTAAAGGCTCAATTGATTGATAAGTTTGGATCGATTCCAAAAAAACTCAAACTTTATAATTGTGTCGGAGGAGGAAGCTCTAGTTTTGGTTTTTGGAATGAATTTATGGATTACGATAAAAAACAATGTGAATTTATTGGTGTAGAAGCTGGTGGTCCAGAGAAAAGTAAAAAGCACGCAGCACCGCTGACATATGGATCTAAAATAGGAATTCTCCATGGTGCAGCTCAATATGTAAATCAAAATTCCGATGGTCAAATAGAAGAAACTGAGTCAATTTCTGCTGGACTAGATTATCCTGGCATCTCTCCACTTCATTGTTTTCTTAAAGATACGAAAAGAGCGAGATACACAGCAGCAAGTGATGAGGAAGCTTTAAACGCTTATAAACTTGTAACAAAGTTTGAAAAATTAAGACCCTCCTTGGAACCAAGTCATGCTTTCTCAGTTGCAATAAAGGAATCAAAAAAATTTGGTAAAGATACAGTTGTTGTAGTCAATAGCTGCGGAGATGCTTACAAAGATCGAGGAATCTTAAAAAAAAGATTGGGGAAAAAATATGTCTAACCTAATCAGCCATGCTTTTAAAAAAGCTAAAAGTGAGAATAGACCTGCTTTATTAACTTATACTGTTGCTGGAGATAGTTCAAAAAAACAATCTTTAGAGATATTAAAATCTATCTCAAAAGAAGTTGATATATTAGAAATCGGTGTTCCCCACAACACTCCAGTTGCTGATGGGAGTCAAATTCAAACAAGCTCGTATAGAGCAATCAAAAATGGAGTTAAAGTTAATGATATCTTTAAAATTGTAAAGAATTTTAAAAAATTCGATAAAAATAAACCAATTATATTGATGGGCTACTATAATATGATCTTTCAATATGGTGAAAATAAATTTTTAAAAAAATGTAAAATTTCAGGAGTAAATGGATTAATAGTAGTAGATTTACCTTGGCCAGAAAATAAGAAATTTGCAAATAAATGTAAAAAAAAATCAATATTTTTTATTCAACTTTTATCGCCAACTACAACTAAAAATAGATTAAAAAAAATAATTAAAGACTCTCATGAAATGATTTATTTTATTTCTATGCTTTCTACCACTGGAGGAAAGCTCAAAGTTTCCTCTAAAGAAATATTGTCTAATTACGATAAAATAAAAAAAATTAATTCGAAAAAAAATGTTGTTATTGGTTTTGGTATCACTGAAAAAACTATAAAATCACTTAAAAAAGCTGATGGTTTAGTCGTTGGAAGTGCCATTTGTAGGGAAATAACAACTTCAATAAAAAAAAGACAAAATCCGGTCACAAATGTTTATAATGTCGTAAATAGATTAAAAAAAAAAATTAAATGAATTGGATAACAAAAATAATTAAAGCTGGTGAGAAGATAAAAACAGCTATTCATAAAAGAGCAACTAGAGAAGAAATTGCAAATAGCGATTGGACTAGCTGCTGCAAAGGACCAATTTTAAAAAAAGACTTGGAGGAAAATCTTTGGGTGTGTCCTGATTGCAACAAACACCACAGAATAAATCCAAAACAACGATTTGATGTTTTTTTTGGAAAAAATAATTATGAAATTTTTAAAACACCAATTCCAAAGGATGATCCACTAGATTGGACAGACTCTAAGTCTTACAAAGATAGATTAAAAAATGCGAGAAAAAAAACAGGTTTGGATTGTGGTATGATGGTTGTTTCTGGTTCAATTAATAATATTAAAGTTACTGCAGTTGCATCAGACTTTGAGTTTTTAGGTGCTTCAATGGCAGCTGCAGAGGGTGAGGCGTTTCTATATGGTATTCAACATGCCATCGAAAACAAAACCCCTTTTATTTGTTTTAGTTCTGGGGGAGGAATGAGAATGATGGAAAGTTTGATTTCATTGTCTCAAATGACTAGAACAACGATGGCTATTAATGAATTAAAAAAAAATAACCTTCCTTATCTGGTTTGTTTAACGGATCCGACTGCTGGTGGAATTACAGCCTCTTATGCAATGCTGGGAGATTTACATATAGCAGAATCTGATCATGCTTTAATAGCTTTTGCTGGGGCTAGAGTTATCGAAGGAACGGTAAAAGAAAGTTTGCCAGAAAATTTTCAAAGAAGCTCTTATGTTCAGAAAACTGGGTTTGTGGACTTAATTCTCGATAGAAAAGATCTTCAAAAAAAAATTGGGATTTTAATTTCAATTCTATTAAATAAGAAACCTGTTATAAGCACTGAAGAAAATGAAACTTCAGAAGATAGTCACTCACTTACAAAAGCTGCATCCTAAAGAAATAGATTTAAGTTTAGACCGTATAAAGATTCTTTGTGAAAAATTAGGCAATCCTCAAGAAAAAATAAAAGCAATATCAGTAGTAGGTACAAATGGTAAGCAATCTACCATAAATGCAATTTTTTCGATTCTCAAAGAAGCAAAAGTAAAATGTAATGTTTATACGAGCCCTCACATTCAAAAAATCAACGAGAGGTTTGTTTTTAATAATATTATGCTTCATGACGATGAATTAATTGATCTTTTTGAAGAAGTTGAAAAAATAAATGATCAAAATCCCTTAACTTTTTTTGAGGCTTTGTCTGCTTGTTATTTCTATAAGGCTGCTCAATATCCCGATAATATTAATTTAATAGAGGCAGGTTTGTTTCATAGGTTTGACGCAACTAATATTCTAAAAAATAATTTAGCAAGTATTGTATGCTCTATTAGTAAAGATCATCTTGATTGGTTACCAAAGGATCAACAAACTATTGAAAAAATTGTATTTGAAAAAACATCCTCTCTTTTAAATTCTAACATAATTGTATCTAAACAAAACTCAGTTAAAACAACTGAAAGTATCAAAAAATCAATTTCCCAAAACTTATCTAATAAATTGTTTTTTAATGAAGATTATAGTTATTCTAATGGAGAAAATGGTTTTTTTTATTATGAAGATAAATTTGGTGGCTTAAAACTACCGTTGCCAAATATTCTTGGACAATTTCAGTTAGAAAATATTTCAACAGCAATAGCAACAATAAGACAGTTAAATTTAGAGGTTGAAGATGATGATATAAAAAATGCAATGACCAAAATTGAGAGTATTGGCAGATTACAAGAAATAAAGTCCGGAAAAATTAAAGATCTAATCAAAAATAACCGATTATTGTTAGATGGAAGTCATAATGAAGACGGCGCTAGAGTTTTAAATGAATATCTCCAAACCTTAGATTGTAATAAGCATTTTATTATAGGAATGATGTCTAATAAAAATCATGAAGAATATATTAGCCACTTTAAAGATATATCGTCTCTAACCACTGTTGATATCCCTAATCAGCAAAACGCTATAAGTGGTAAAAAATTAAAAGAAAAATTTCAAAATGTTTTTAATGCTAAATACGAGGACAATATTGAGAAAGCAATTAAGTCCTTAACACTTAAAGAAAATGATATGTTAATAATTACAGGATCCTTGTATTTAGCTGGCGAAATATTAAACTTAAATTAGATATTTTTTTCTAAAAACTCTTTCATATGACTTTCTGGTACGCCACCAACTTTTCTATCAACCTCAACACCTCTTTTATAGATTATCACTGTTGGAACACCTCTTATTCCCGCAGCACTTCCAGTATTAATACCACCATCTTCTATATCGGCGTAATAAAAACCAGCCTTGTCTTTATACTCAACAGCAAGCTTGTCCATAATTGGTTTTAAGGACTTACAAGGCCCACACCAAGCTGCACTAAACTGGATTACCGAAACGTCTTCACTTTTAATTTTGTTTTCAAAATCTTCATCTTTAAAATCTATAAGCATAGATCCTTTCTATAAACTTGTATCTTAAAGTCAACTAGGCAATTTCATATTTCTTTTCGATAGACATAATAAAATCATTAATTTCATCTAGTTTATTCAATTCAATTTTATCATCTCTTTTATCTGCTTGATCTCTCAAATAGTCGATCTCGTTATATGCCATATTTACCGTTTGCCACTTCTCCTTATTCTTACTTAGTATTCGTCTAGCAATTTCACTTTTAATATTTTTATATAAATCAGGTGGTAAGATTTGCGGTGCCTCTTGATAAATTATTTTTTGACCAAACCAACTGCATCTTTTATCAGTAAATTTATCTAGTAATCTCAACTTGTCTTCCCAAGATGAGCTGTGCCAGGTTTTAAAAAGAGCAGTATCTTTATTAGGAATAAATTTTTCATACAAAGTTTCTTCAGGTAATAGATCCTCTTGGGTTTTTGTTTGCTCTTTTTCCTCTGCTGCCTCTCTATTTATAATTTGTATATTTTTACAAAAATTTTCACTGTTTCTCACCATTTGTGCACGTTTTTTAATTGTTTCTAAATCTAAATCTAAATAAGGTTTTTGTTTTAAGGCAAAGTCTTTATCCAAAATTACTGGAGCTTTATTAGTTTTTAAAACTCTTAAAGCTTTAGGACTATATTTTTTTAAAATATCTCTTAATTGATTAACTGGTAAGTTTAATAGTGGTTCTGGATCTCTTCTTAAATCCCAAACATATCCCCACGATGCATAAGATGGATGAAAACAGTGATTAGGATGTAGCGTGCTAGTGAGATACATCATATTTCTACCCTTCACATTTTCAAAAATAGAATATATACCTTCATTTTTTAAAAACGTCTCTACGCTTGTTTTGGTTGATGTTTTTAAAAATGTTTCCCAATTTGCTTTATGTTTATCTTTAATAATTCGAAGGACCTTTAATGAATTTTGAGCATCTACATAGGCTGTGTGACTTTCTGAAGTGTCAAAACCTTGCATTCTTGATAAAGATTCTAATGCTAGGCTTGGGTTTCCTGCTTCAGTTAATTCTGTTTTTAAAGTTTCAGAATTTAAGGTTTGTGCTGCCCTAGCTATATGTAAACCATCATGTTCACTGTTAGGTGATGAGTGAGTAGCGTAAGGATAACGGTTACCCTTAAAAAAATTGAAATGAAACATTCTTCGATCAAAATTTAAATTTGACCACCCCATAAACATTGCCGGTGCACATTTTGAGAAAAAATTTTCAACAGCACCTAAGAAATCATAATGTGAATAATTCCCTTTAGTTAATAAATCAATACTAGTTGAATTTACAAGTAAAGCCTTTGCACTTGGCACCTCACCTTCCGGCATTCGCCCTCTTATATTCAACTTTCCAATTTCTTTTAAATTTTTATCAACTACAACAGCCCCAACTTCAATTATGGATCCCCATATTGTTGAATTTGTGGTTTCGGTATCGTAAATTACAATTTTATCCATTTTTTATTAAACTAAATTACTCATTTCATTAAACTTTTTTAATCTACCTAAAAACAAATTTTGATATGTTATTAGTTCGGGCCCTTGAATCTTAAACTCTTGAAACAAATTATCAACTGTGCAAACTAGAATAACACATGCATTAATGTTTGAATTGTAAACAACATTATGCGCTAAAGAGTAAGCCGCAGTTTGTAAAAACCAAGAGTCTATGTACTCCGCTTTTTTTGGTTTGTTGGACTGCTTGAAATCAATTATTGTTTCTTTTCCTTCATAAACACCCACACAGTCTGCCGTGCCTGCATATCTCTCAGGGTAATGCATAGTACACTCCACGCCATATATTTCCTCCAATCTATTTGTTAAACCCTTATCAATAATTTCTTTTGCCATTTTTTTATATTGTTCATTGTCTTCAAAGAAACTCAAATTTTCTCTACCTAAAAGAAAAGACTCTAAATAGCTGTGCATTTGAGAACCTCTGCTACTTGCTGCCTTTGTTATAGCTTCAGCTTCTTTAAGACCGGTTCTTTCTCTCCAGTTTGCTAAAGCTGCTTTATCTTCCTCGGATTTAGTTGCATCAAGTATTGAAGTTACACTCGGTAACTTTGCTTCTCCTAATACGTATCTTCTTATTCCATCTTCTGTTGCTCTTGAACTTGTAGGATAGTCATATTTTTTGTTCCAACGCATGTGATTTCTTATAGTCGGTATTATCTGAAAAAAGAAATTATTTTTTGACTTGTTTATTTCTTTCAACAAAACTCTCGACGTTCTCTGTTAGAACGGCTTTTTCAACTTGCTCGGGATCTTTTATATTTTCTAAAGTTCTAGTAATTGATCTTGCATCTTTTCCAAAACTATCAACAACTGTCATAGCCTCTTCAAGTTTTTTTCTTAATTTATAAATATTATCAAAATGACTAGAAAATCTCGTACTTATAGTTTTTAAATGATCATAAATCTCTGTTGCGTGTTTTGAAATTTTAAGAGACTGAAAGCCCATGTGTAAAGACTGTAAATAAGCTGAAAGAGTATTTGGGCCACAAATTACTATTTTGTATTTTTTCATTAATTCTTGAGTTAATAGCTCTTTACTACTTGGGTCTTGATACTCAGTTAATTCTTTATAAAGACTTTCTGTAGGAGCGTACACTATTGCAAAATTTGAAGTTTTAGGTGGAACAATATATTTTTCCATGACACTTTTTGCTTTAGCCTTAAATGCACTTGCTAATTTTGTTCTAGCATCAGCAACTGAATTCTTGTCATCTGCCTCGTGCGCATCTGTAATTGCCCTAAATTTTTCTACTGGAAAATGAGAGTCTACCGGAACCAAAACATCTCCTTGAAGCTTGATTGCAAATTCTACGTTTTCACTTGTATCTTCTTTCATTTTGACATTGGTCATATATTGGGACGCAGGTAATAAATCTTTAATTAGAGCATTCAAAGAATACTCAGCTAGAGTTCCATATTTTTTGACCCCTGCTAAAACTTTAGTAATTCCCTCTTGACTTTGATTTAAGAGCTTTACTTGTTCATTAAAGTTACCAACCTTCTCATCAACTTTTGTAAGTGCCTCGGTCATATCCTTTGTAACCCCAGTTGATAAAGAGTTAAATGAGGTAGACATCGAACTTAGAGATGTATTGATTGTAGAGTTTAAGCTATCTTTTAATTTCATAATTTCAGCATTCAAATTTGCTATTTCATTAGTCTCATCAGCTCTGTTCTCTTTCTTGGACTTAATATTTAAATACAAAATAGCCAAGATTGCTCCAAACATTAAAATCAAAATTATTAATAAAATTGTGTCCATGATTCGTAACTTGTATTATAAGGGATTTTTATGGAATTATATCTTATTTTGAAAATTATTTTTGGAATAGGGGTTCTAATAGCTGCTTATGCAATAATAAGAAATTTAGATATCATCAAAATTATTCTCATATACTTTAAAGATAAATTACTTAGAAAGTAATTTAACAAAATTTTTTAAACCTTTTTTTTTACTATTTTTTTTTGAAGTAAAAATACAAGCTTGAGATTTTAAGATTTCTCCATCTTTCAATATACGTAGGTTGTTCGCTCTAAGAGTCTCACCTGTAGATGTTATGTCTGTAATTAATTCAGCTGAACCAGTAAAAGGGTACGCCTCAGTTGCCCCTAAACTGTCAACCAACTTAAATTGAGTAACACCTTTAGAAAATAAAAAATCCCTAGTTAAATTTGGATACTTGGTTGCTACTCTTAATCTTTTTTTCTTTTTATCTCTAAATTCAAATGCAATTTCTTCTAGGTCAGCTATTGTTTGAACATCGATCCAAGGATCAGGTATAGCTACAACTAGATTAGCATTTCCAAAATCAAGTTTTTTGACAACATTTATTTTGCTTTGGGTATTTATCTCACTTTCTTTTAATAAATCAAAACCAGAAAAGCCAATATCTAAAGAGCCGTCTCCCAATCTTTCAATAATTTCTCTAGCATGCAAATATAAAATTTTTATGTTTGATTTATTTTTTATTGAACCTGTCAAATCTCTTTCCCCTCGCTCGGAAATAAGCTTTAATCTTTTTTTAGTAAAAATTTTTAAAACATCTTTTCTTAACCGTCCCTTACTTGGTATTCCTATATTTACTAAATTTTTCATAATTGATAATTTAAATTAAAAGCTGCTCCAACTGCTGGTGTGTGTTTTTTTGAACCAAGATCAGAAATTAATTTGTCATAACGACCACCATTACAACAATTAATAATTTTCGACTTTAATTTAATGTCTATTTTAAAAACTACGCCAGTGTAATACTCCAATTGTCTACCAAAGGCTGATGAGAAAACCACATTCAATTTAGATATTTTATTTTTCGAGATAGGAAAATATTTCTGATCAACAAAAAGGTTTACTCTATGTTTTTTAAAGAATTTATTTAATTCCTTTGCAGCTTTATTTATTGGACATTTGATTTTCAGAAACTCTTTAATAATTTTTGATGTATTACTTCCTTTACTTGCTCTTCTCGGATCCTTAATCTTTTTATCAAACCTTTCTAAAATTTCTTTTAATGTTCTACCTGCAACAATTGATGATTGATTATCCTTTAACATCTTTAAATATCGTCTTTTATCAACTTCAACAATAGTTGGGTCTACATCAGAATTTGTCTCTAATCTTTTTAGTAAATCACTGAAATAATCTTCTCGCCAAAAATGTCTTGTAAGTCTTAACTTCCATCTTTTCGGTATATCTAATTTAGATATTAAAAGATTAAAAATTTCCACATTGCCAATAGTGAGTGTGCCAGTTGAGTATTTCAAATTTTTTAGTGATTTAAGTGATGTATTTATTATTTCTTTGTCGTCATTTTTTTCATCTTTTGATCCTATAATCTCAAAACCAACTTGATTTCGGATAATAGAATCCTTTTTATTTTGAGATTTTCTATAAGCCTGTCCACTATAAAATATTTTTTCTTTGCCTTTTAAATTGTTTTCTAGATATCGAAGACAAGAAGCAATCGTAAGATCAGGTCTTAAGCATAATTCATTACCTGTCTGATCTGTAAATGAAAAAATAAATTTTCTAAAACTTTCACCAGATCTTTGAACTATATGATTAGTCTCAATAACTGATGGTAATTCAATATATTTAAATCCTTTAGACTGAACTGATCTAAGGATTTTGTTAGATAAATTTTTTGATTTCATTTATTAAATTTTCTTTTGGAAATGTAATTTGGTTATTCTCCCCTTTGGCCCCAAGTAGATTTTTTAATGTTATTTTATCATCTTTAAATTCATTTTCGCCACAGATAACTGCGACTGGACATTCTCTTTTGTTAGCATAAGTAAGTTGCTTACCTAGATTTTTTTTACTATCCAAAAATATTTCAGAATTGATATTGTTTTTTCTTAAATTACCTAAAATTTCGTAATAATTTTTTAAATATTTTTCATCCATTACACAAACAATAACTGGATTTTGTGTGTCAACTTCCATTTGATTTAATTGCATCATTGCAAATAACAATCTATCAACACCAATACTCACACCTGTCCCTGGAATATCTACACCCTTAAATCGTGAAATTAATTTATTATACTGTCCGCCTGAGCAAATACTTCCAATATCAACTTCCTTACCCTTAATATTTTTTGCTTTAAAATTTAGATTTGTTTCAATACAAAACCCGTCGTAATAATCTAAACCTCTAACTATCGTAAAATTAGTTTTTACTTGATTGGAGTAATTTCCAAAGATTAAAACTTCAAATAATTCTTCTAATTCTTTAATGCCCTCTTGGGTAATAGGATTTTTAAAATTTTCTTTAAGTTCCTTTAAATCTTTAATCTTTAAAAAATTTAAGATTTTTGAAGCTTGAAAATCACTTAGGTTTGCTCCTTTTGTTATATCTCCACTTTTATCTTTTCTCTCTTTTTTTAATAATTCTTCGACACCCTTTAAACCAAAACCTGGTTTATCGAGTTTATCTATAGCTCTCATTACTTTGATTTGTTTATCTTTTTCAATTTTCAAATCCTCAATCAGACCTTGAATGATTTTTCTGTTACTGACATTAATAGTAAACTGATCTTTTTTTAAACCACAATCTACCAAAGTATTTGAGATCAAATTACACAGTTCGGCATTGGCTTGGGCTGGATTAACGTTTCCAACTATATCACAATCTGCTTGAGTAAATTCCCTATACCTAGCATTTCCAGATTTTTCATTTCTGAATACATTTTGAATTGCGTATCTTTTATATATTGAAGGAAGCTCTTGACTATTCTGTGCAACAAATCTAGCAAGTGGGCTTGATAAATCATATCTTAAAGTAATATTCTTTTCACCATCATCGAATGTAAACACATCAGACATAGGATTATTCTCATCCTCTGCAAGAAAGGAGCCTATATTTTCACTAATTTCAAATGATGGTGTTTCTAATGGATCAAATCCATATTTAATAAAATTTTTCTCAATAACCCTTAATAATCTTTTTTTGAGAAGTAATTTTTTATTCCATCTATCTTCAAAACCTGAGGGTAATCCAGGAATTAATTTATTTTCTTTATTCATTTTTTGGTACCTTGAGTAGGTTACGCTCCTACGACTTCGGATCCACAAACCGACGTGATACTATTTCACCATCAAGGCATATCCTTTTTTGTTTTATCTTATTTTGTTGTTATTTAAAATTATAATATAAGTGATTATTCGCTAGCTTTAGCCAGCGTGGAAATGAGCGTGCACACCTCTATTAGTTCCTCTAAGAGCAAGTCTAAGAGTACCTGAGTTTAATCTGTAATAAGTCTCATTTTTATTCATGAGCAGCGTTTTAGACAAAAATTGAAATTATTCAACCCTAAAAAGAAAAGGGCGTTTTCTTATTTCTAAGAAAACGCCCTCGTAAAATATTTAAATTAATCTAATTTTTTTAAATTTACTGCTGAAGGGCCCTTTGGACCATCCTCTAAAGTAAATTCTAATTTATCTCCTTCATTGAGAAATCTCATTCCTGCAGCTTTTACTGCGCTGGCGTGAACAAAGGCATCTTTTTCTTTATCGTCTCTCTCTATAAAACCATAACCTTTTTTACCATTAAACCATTTCACTTTTCCTTGAATTGTACTCATCTTTTTACTCGTCCTTCTGTTATTTATTTTAGATAGAAGTTAATTTCTTTATATATTAATTTCAAGATGTTTTGGTGGTGCCTCGGGAAGGATTCGCACCTCCGACACAAGCCTTTTCAGGGCTCTGCTCTACTCCTGAGCTACCGAGGCAAAAAGTTAACCTCTAAAGATAATTCTGCCTTTAGTAAGGTCATAAGGTGTCATTTCCACAGTCACATTATCACCTTGTAATACTCGAATTCTGTTTTTTCTTAACTTACCTGCAGTATGTGCTGTCACTACGTGACCGTTTTCCAATTGAACTCTAAACATAGCATTAGGTAACAGATCAGTTACTTTACCCTTAAATTCAAGTAAATCTTGTTTTGACAAATTTTATTTTCTCCTAATTCGTTTTTTCACAGATTGAGCGTGTGCGGCCAACCCTTCATAATTTGCAAGAGTTATAACTGATGGTCCAAGCTTTTCAATACCCTTTTTTGATAAGTTTATATATGAAATTCTTTTGTAAAATTCATTAACACTTATACCGCTTGAAAATTTAGCAGAACCATTAGTTGGTAATATATGATTTGAACCAGCATTATAGTCGGTCATTGCCATCACGGCATATTTTCCTAAACAAATAGAACCAGCATTTTTAATTTTTGAAATAAAAGATTTGTAATTTTTTACATTTAATTCTAAATGCTCAGGAGCGATTTTATTCACAATATCAATTATTTGTTTATCTGATTTTACTTGAATTAAAATTCCATTATTTAATAAACTTTTTCTTGCTATAGCTGTTCTTGGAATTTTTTTTAATTGTTTAAAAATTTCACCCTTAGTTTGAATTATTAAGTCTTTACTTTTAGAAATTAAAATACATTGAGCGAGTTCATCATGTTCTGCTTGACCAATAAGATCGCTTGCTATCCAGCCTGGATTTGAAAATCTATCACCGACAACAGTTACTTCCGATGGTCCAGCTATCATTCCTTCAACACCAACATCTCCAAAAACTTCCTTTTTAGCAGCTGCTACATACTTATTGCCAGGACCCACAATCTTATTCACTCTCTTAATTTTTTTTGTTCCATAAGCAACAGCTGCAATTGCTGATGGACCACCAATAGAATATATCTCTTTAATTTTACATTTTTTAGCTGCATATAGCACTGCAGCATTTTGTTTTCCTTTGTATCCCGGATTAATCATAATTATTCTCTTTACTCCTGCAACTACCGCGGGGATAGCATTCATTAAAACACTTGAGGGATAAGACGCTGATGATCCTGGTACGTAAATTGCAACAGCTTCGATTGGAAGATATTTGTATTCTAATTTATTTCTTAATTTATCTATGTAAGAAATATTTTTAAATTTTTGTAATGAGTGAAACTTGTAAATTCTTGAATAAGCAAGATCAATAGCATTTTTTATTTTGGGGTCTAGAGAATTAATAGATTGTTTAATTTGACCAAAACTAGGTTTAATTACTTTGTTCTGATTAAATTTCTTCTCATACTTTAACAATGCTTTGTCACCATTTTTTTTTACATCATTTATTATCTTAATAACAGATACAGAGCTCGCTTGAACTTTAGTTTTTCTTCTTGATAATAAATCATCTAGATTTTTATTAAAATTTCTTAATTTACTATATAATATTTTCATATTTATTTAATCTCATTTTGATCTTCTAACCTTACTTCAATCGTTTCTGTAGACAAAACGATGTGACTATTTTTATCAAAAATTAAATTTATTTCATAATCATTTTTATTTTTCAAATAATCGATACCAATCAAGTTTAATATTTGTTCTTTATTTCCTTGATCGATATTTTTAGATTTAACCTTATCGACAAAATCAAATCTGCAAATACTGTTTATTTTCTTATTCATTTGATCAGACTCAATTTTAGTTCTTTCGATCGATAATAGGAAAACTTTGCTTGATGCTAAATACTTAATATTATCAACTTTTGTTTTTGAGCCTGAAACACATGCTGAGATCATTTGCAATCCCTCTTGATCATTTGCGATAATTTTAGCTAGGTATTTATTCACTATTTTAATCTTTTTATTTTAACTCCAATTTTTTTTAATTTATGTTCAATATTTTCGTAACCACGGTCCAAATGATAAATCCTGTTAATTATTGATTTACCTTTTGAAACCATCGCTGCCAATACCAATGAGACCGACGCTCTTAAATCGCTAGACATTAATTCAGCACCTATAAATTTAGTATTTCCATAGATATAAGCTTTATTATTCTTTACATTTATTTTCGCACCAAGCCTGCGCAACTCTGCTACGTGCATAAATCTATTTTCAAATATATTTTCAGTGATAGAACTTTTTCCATTTGCTTTACACATCAAAACCATAAGTTGTGATTGTAGATCAGTTGCTACACCTGGATATTCTTTAGTTTTAATATTTTTAATGGATCTAATTTTTTCTGGGCCTTTGATAAAAATATTTTTTTTATATGTTTTTATTTTCGCACCAAATCTTTTTAATAGTTCCAACTCTGTTTTTAAAATTTTTGCATCAAAATTTGATATTTTCAAATTTCCTTTTGCTAATGTTGCTGCCACACAAAAAGTACCAGCCTCTATCCTATCTGCCATGACTGAGTACTCAGTTGTGTTTAAAGTGTTTACTCCAACAATTTTACATGTTCTGCCAACCCAGGAAATCTTTGCTCCTGCGGAACTTAAAAAATTTGATAGATCTTTTATTTCAGGTTCAATAGCGCAATTTTTTAAAATAGTAGTCCCTTTTGCTAAACAAGCAGCAATTATAGAATTTTCAGTAGCTCCTACAGTTAATCTAGGAAACATTATTTTTGTTCCTTTTAATTTGCCTTTGGATTTAGCTAAGACATAGCCATCCTTTAAAACATATTTCATTCCAAGTTTTTTCAAAGAGTCTAAATGATAATTTATTGGTCTTGCTCCAATTAGACATCCACCAGGTAAGGAAATTTTTGATTTGTGATATCTTGCAATTAAAGGGCCTAATACTAAAATTGAACCTCTCATTGTTTTAACAAGTGAATAACTTGCAAATGTTTTTAATTTTTTTTTATTATGTATTTTAGCAATTCTTCTGTCTTTAGATAAAATAATTTTCGAACCTAAAGATCTTAACAAATTTATCATCGTATTTATATCCTTTACCCGTGGTAAATTTTTTACCACAACTGGTTTATTAAAAAGTAAAGTTGCTGCTAAAATTGGAAGTGATGAATTTTTGGAACCTGAAATTTCAACTTCTCCCCTTATCCTACTTGGGCCTTCAATAGAAAACTTGTCCATAAATTATTTTTTAATTTTTGCTACCTGAATTGTAGTTTGCCCCTGATATTTGCCATTCTTAGACTTATATGTTGTATCCGGTTGGGTATCTGATTTGAAAAATAAAAACTGTGCAATACCCTCATTAGAATATATTTTTGCAGGATTGGGCGTAGTATTGCTTAATTCAATAACTATGTTTCCCTCAAATTCATTTTCTATTGGTGTTACATTACAAATAATACCTGTTCGAGCATAAGTGCTTTTTCCAACACAAATACATAAAACATCTTTTGGTATTCTGAAATACTCAACCGTTTTTGCTAAAACAAATGAATTAGGCGGAATTATACAATGAGGTCCTTTCCTCTCAATAAAATTATCATCAGAAAAATTTTTAGGGTCAACTAAAGAACTATTTACATTAGTAAATATTCTATACTCATCTGAGATCCTAACATCATAACCCATACTACTAAGGCCATAAGATATTTTACCCTCAGAGATTTGATGATCTAAAAACGGTTCGATCATATTATGTTCTTTACACATTTTTTTTATCCAAGAGTCAGGCTGGATAGACATTATCGATTTTTCTTCTTTATTTTTTTTTGAAAAAGTTTTCTTTTTTTTAAATTTTTTCTAAGAGCAGAACTCAATCGCTCATTCTTGTCTTTTGTATTCATTCTTTATCTGGATTAGTTAAAAAATCTAGAGTGATTGGTTTCGATGCATCTAATACGTTTTCTTTATCACTCTCCTTTTTTATACCCTCTTTAGCTAAACGTTTTGCTTTTCTTTCAGCAAGCTTCTTCTCCCTCTTGGCTTGCTTTTCCATAAGTTTAGCGCTTTTTGTAGATTTATAATCGTAGTGAATACCCATAAAATTCCTTTATGTTATATAAATCAAATTGGCCAAAAAATTAAGGCAATAATTTGAAATAATTACAATATAATCAATTATAAATTGATTTTAAATAGTCTGCCCTGATAGTTAAGTGGTATAACGTATCCATGGTAAGGATAAATCCTAAGTTCAATTCTTAGTCAGGGCACCATTGATTTAAAAATGAATAATACAATTGATGCAAACAAATATCTTAACTTATATATCTTAATACTATTTATTTTTAGTGTTTTTTACTTACACGGTAAATACAACGTTGGCAACGACTCGACAGTTTCTGAATGGTTGATTAATTATGAAAGTGGTTTCACTAAAAGAGGGTTAATTGGTCAAATTGCTATTTTTATAAGTGAATTTTTTAATTTCAGTTTAAGACAATCAATACTTTTATTACAAATTTTTTCTATTGGTGTGTATTACTTGCTATTAGTAAATTTTTTTAAATCACTTAGATTAAACAAAATCATTTTATTAAGTATCTTTACTCCTATATTTCTCTTATATCCTGTAGCAGAAATTGAGGTCTTAGGAAGGAAAGAAATTATAATTTTCTCTTTTTTTTTAATTTATATCACACTTAAAAATTTCAAACAAAAAAATAATTTTAGAATATTTTTGCTGCCTCTATTAATGCTTATATGGGAGCCCGTAATCTTTTTTTTTATCTTTTGGTTAATAGTTGATTATATAGAGGGTGTTTTTGAAAAAAATTATAAATCATTAATTAAATACCTATTAACTTTTACACCTGCAATTTTTATAGGTGCTTACATTGCTTTAAATCCAATTTCAGAAATTGACCATAAAAACATGGCTATTTTTTTAAAAGAAAATTTTAATGAAAACTGTTATATGTCTTGTGCATTATTGTTAAGCAAATCCTCTGTTTATGATCAATTTCAAGCAAACTTTAGTCTCTTTAATTTTGAAATATTCTTAAGATACTTTTTGATTATTTTAATTGGTTTTGGACCACTATTTATAATGATAAAATTTTCAAAATTTAAAAGGTTAAATTATAGAGTATTTTTATTTTTAATTACGCCACCAATATTTGTCTTATTCATGATGATGTCTGATTGGGGCAGGATAGTAAATATATTCTATACTTTTTCTATCATCTCATTCTTATATCTATATAAAAAAAAACTTGTAAAGTTTGACAATGAAATTTTGGGGAGCTTTTTTATAAAAGTTTTAAATAAAAAATATATATATACGATTTTTTTTGTAATATTTTGTTTTGGATGGAATCCTAAAACCAGTCTTACTGGAGATATTGGAACTAATCCTTTATGGAAAATTCCGTATAATGCAAGTAAAAAAATTTTGGGATTTGATAGCCTGAAGTTTTTTCAAGATAATCCACTCATAAAATGGCACAAAGAAAATATAGAGTAAATCATTTTTTATAAAATATTTTTCTGCCAATAATACTTAACAATACTAAAATAAAAAATCCAATCAAAGGAACATAAATATCAGAGGTTAATATTAAATCGAGGAAACCTGGTGCTTCTGTGTTATCATCTATAAATTTTTCTATACCATTTCCGATTGATACTGTTAAAAATATTTGTGGGATAATACCAATTAAAGTAGCAAAGAAAAAATTTAAAATTCTAACATTGAAAATTGTTGGTAACAGACAACTAATTACCCAGGGGATACCACCAATAAATCGATACACTAAAAGATAAAGAAACTCAGATTTTTTAAACTTTATTTCAAGTTCTTGATATTTGTTAAGAAATTTTTCTCTAACTAAATCTTTAAGAAAATAATTTCCAAAAATATATAAAAAAGTACCTCCTATACTTAAACCTAAGACTACAACAATAGTGCCAATCCATTTACCTAAAATAAAACCACCGATTAAGGCCACTGGCGATCCAAAACCTAAAAAAGGGAATACCCATAATATTGTAAATAACAAAAAAACCAATGTTATAAGAAATAAATTTGAATTTTTAAGTTCAACGAAATACGATCTATTTTTTTTTATAAATTCATAAGATGTTATTTCTTGAAGACTAAAATGAGAAAAAAACAAATATAGAAATACAACTAATAATACTAAGTAAGATAGACCTATATATAATTTAATCTTTTTAGTTTTTTCCATTGTTAACTATCGTATTTATAAAATCTTATATTTGCTATTTATATATTTAATTACTATAAAGATCGAAAAATTTAACAAATTAAATTCACTTTATGAAAAGGACTTATCAACCTTCTAAAATTAAAAGAGCTAGAAAACATGGATTTAGATCAAAAATGAAAACTAAAGGTGGCAAAAAACTTTTAGCCAGACGAAGGGCAAGAGGCAGAAAATCATTAACTGTATCTGGTTAATAAATGAAAAGCAAAATAATTGCTCTTTCAAAAAACGAGGAATTTAAAAAATTACTTCAACAAAAAAAGGTATCAAATAAATATGTAACAATTTATTTTGGATATCTAAATGAGAAAAATAAAAATAGATTGAATATTTCATTTGTAACTAAGAAAAAAATTGGAAACGCTGTGAGGAGAAATAAAATAAAAAGACGACTAAGAAACATAATGAATGATGCGATTAAAAAAATATCAATAAATTTGCATTATTCATATCTTGTTATTGCTAAGCCAACTATGCTAAATAATGAATTTAAATTAATAAAAGAAACCTTGTTTCAAGAATTTAATAAAATAAAAAAATGAATATTTTTACATATACATTAATTATATTTATCAAAATTTATAAATACCTTATTAGTCCTTTAATTGGTCCGTCATGCAGATTTCTGCCAACTTGTTCTGAATATAGTATTGAAGCTCTAAAAACTTTTGGTTTCTCAAAAGGTCTTTTGCTAATTATTAAAAGAATTACATCATGCCATCCTTGGGGAAAAAGCGGTTTTGATCCAGTTAAAAAACAAATAAAATTAAAAAAATAATGGACTCAAAAAATACAATTGCAGCTATAGCATTATCCTCAGCAGTAATTGTTTTATATTCATTATTTTTTATTCCTGAAAAATCAACTCAAGATCAAAATCTAGTTGAAAAAAAAAAAATTGAAAAAAGTACTGATACACCAAGTTTAGAACAAAAAGAGAGTTTTGTTGAAATTTCAAGAGAAGACGCCTTAATCGAAAGTGAGAGAGTAGAGTTCGAAAATACAAATGTTATTGGCTCAATATCTTTAAAGGGTGCAGCCATAGACGATCTGACTTTTAAAAATTATAATGTTGAACTTGAGGGTAATAAAAAAATAACCCTTTTAGGTCCAAAAAATATTAAAGAAGGTTATTTAATTGAAAGTGGATTTGTAACATCAGATAAAAATATAGATATTCCCACATCAGAGACCATTTGGACTATAAAAGGAAATAAAAAATTAACTGAAAATTCACCAATTCAGTTATCTTGGACTAATAATCAGGGAATTACATTTGAAAAAGAAATTTCTTTAGATGATAAATATCTATTTTCAATCAAACAAAAAGTTATTAACAAAACAAATGGAAAATATGACTTTTATTCTTACGGTCAAATTATAAGAAATGAGATCCCAGACATAATAGACTTTTTAATTCTTCATGAAGGACTAATTGCAACTTTAGATGATGAATTAATTGAGGAAGATTATGACGATATTCAAGAGAAAAAGTTTACTAAAATTGCTAAAAAAGGTTGGTTGGGTATAAGTGATAAATATTGGATTACTTCACTAATACCTCCGCAAAATAAAGAGTTTAAAACAACATTTGATTATAAAGATAAATTTAGAGCGAATTTTATTGCAACTGAGCCACTTGAATTGGGCCCAAATAGTTCTATTGAAGAAAATTTACAAATAATAGTTGCTGCCAAAAGAGTGGATGTCATTGATGGATATGCAAAAAGTTTAGCCATCGATAAATTTGATCTAGTTATTGATTGGGGTTTCTTATATTTCATAACAAAACCCTTGTTTTTTGGTATTGATTATTTTTTCAAACTACTTGGTAACTATGGATTAGCTATCATAGCTATAACAATTTGTATTCGTCTTGTTTTCTTTCCTTTGGCAAATTTTTCTTTTAGAAGCATGGCAAAAATGAAAGCTCTCACTCCAGAAATGGTAAGATTAAAGGAGCTTCATAAAAATGATAAAATGAAATTACAACAAGAAATGATGGCACTTTATAAAAAAGAAAAAGTCAACCCGATGTCTGGATGTCTTCCAATTCTCGTTCAAATACCGGTATTTTTTGCTTTGTATAAAGTTTTATTCGTTACTATAGAAATGAGACATATGCCTTTTTATGGATGGATACATGACTTAAGTGAACGTGATCCAACGAGTATATTTAATTTATTTGGGCTGCTACCTTATGATGTGCCATCATTTTTAATGATTGGTGCCTGGCCCGTTGCAATGGGAGTTTCTATGTGGGTACAACAGAAATTAAATCCTGCTCCTACTGATCCTATGCAAGCTAAAATATTCATGTTCTTTCCACTCTTCTTGACAGTAATATTAGCGCCCTTTCCAAGTGGCTTAGTAATTTATTGGACTGTGAATAATATTTTAACTATGGCCCAACAAGTATTCATTATGAAAAGGACTACGGTTAAAACTATCACTTAAAAAATTAATTATTACACAATAATAAAAATGGATTTAAAAAAAATACTTCCAAAAAATGGACCACCAATTAACGAAGTATCTAAATACATAGAAAAATATAAAAATGATCTCATAGTAATAAAATATGGAGGAAATGTTTTTATAGATAGAAATATCTTTGATAATTTTATAACAGATATAAATATACTCAGTAAGTTAGGTATTTCATTTGTAGTCGTTCATGGAGGAGGTCCAAGAATAAAAAGAGAACTGGACAAATCAAATATTCAATCAAAATTTATTAGAGGTTTAAGAGTAACAGATAAAAAGATAATAAACATTGTTGAGTCAGTGTTGATTGATTTTAATAATGATATTGTCGACTCTTTAAAAAGATTTGGTACTGATGCAATTTCAATTCATACGAAAAAAAATAATATAATTGAGGTAACACCAGAAGCAAAAGAACTGGGTTTTGTAGGAATACCTAAGAAAATTAATAATGATCTTATAGAAAAAATTCTTAATCAAAAGCAAGTTCCAATAGTTTCACCACTGGGTTTAGGAAATGATAATCATCCATATAATATTAATGGTGATACAGCTGCTGGTGCGATCGCAAAGTCATTAAAATCCAGAAGATTACTATTAATGACCAATGTTGAAGGAGTTCTAGATCAAGACAAAAAACTAATTAATGAAATTACTTCAACAGAAGTTTTAAAAATGGTTGAAAATAATATTATTACAGAGGGAATGATACCTAAAATAAATACTTGTTTAGATGCAGTTAAAAATGGGGTTACAGCAGTCGGAATAATTGATGGAAGAAAGCAACACTCTATATTGTTTGAAATTTTTTCCGACAAAGGTTCTGGGACTTTGATAAGAAAATGAAAAATTTTAAAGAAATGAAATACCTTCTGTTGGATCTTGATGGGGTTTGTTACGGAAAACACAATAACTATTCCCTTGAAAAAGTATTTGGTCAAGTTTCCAAAAGAATGACAATGTTTATATCTGAGAGACTAAAAATAAATATGGAGGAAGCAAAAAAATTACAGACTGATTATTTTTATAAATACAATACTAGTTTAAATGGTTTAATGATACATCATGATATACCTCCAGAAGAATTCTTAAAATATGTCCACACAATAGATCTTACATTTATGAAAGAGGACAAAATAATGAGGAGTGAACTTGAAAAATTAGACATGAAAAAATTTATTTTTACTAATGGGAGTGCCGAACATGCTAAAAATATTTTAACTCATTTAGGTGTTTATGATCTTTTTGGAAGGGATAAAGTTTTTGATATTAAAGATGCTGGGTATGTGCCAAAACCTGAGGCTAAAACTTTTGATTTAATGGTTAAAAAATTTGGATTGAATCCAAAAGAAACCATTTATATAGAAGATATCGCAAAAAACCTAAGTATTGGTTATGAGCGGGGCTGTACAACTGTTTGGTTAATTAATGATGAACATTTTGGCAAGATAGATTCTGATAAAGATTATATTTCTCATAAAATTGAAAATCTGTCTTTATTTCTCAAGGAAATAAGGTTATTAAAAAGTCAATAATCTATGTCTATAGAAAAAATTATAAATGATGCTTGGGAAAACAAAGATCAAGTAAATCCAAATTCGGATCAGTCCTTAAAGAACGCAATCAATCAGGTAATAAGTGACTTGGATAGTGGTAAATCAAGAGTTGCTGAAAAAATAAATGGTGAGTGGGTTACACACCAGCATTTAAAGAAAGCAATTATGTTAAGCTTTAGAATTTATCCAATGGAAAATTTAAATGGTCCTTACAGTAGTTGGTACGATAAATCTCACTTGTTAAAAGGTAAAACTGCAGGTTGGTCAAAAGAAGATCATGAAAAAGCTGGCTTTAGAATGGTTCCTAATTCTCCAGTTAGAAAAGGATCATTTGTTGGAAAAAATGCTGTTTTGATGCCATGCTATGTAAATATCGGAGCTTATATCGATGAGGGAACGATGATAGATACATTTGCAAGAGCAGGTAGCTGTTGTCAAATCGGAAAAAATTGCCATATCTCAGCAGGATCAGGAGTTGGTGGAGTTTTAGAACCTGCACAAGCTTTACCTACGATAATCGAAGATAATGTTTTCCTTGGAGCTATGTCAGAAGTTGTTGAGGGGGTGATTGTTGGGGAAGGTTCAGTTTTAAGTATGGGTATGTATATAGGTCAATCCACCAAGATAGTCGATCGAAAAACCGGTAATATCACTTATGGTAAAATTCCACCGTATTCAGTTGTTGTCCCAGGTTCATTGCCAGATAAAAATAACTCGGCTGCACCATCGTTGTATTGTGCTGTAATAATTAAGCAGGTTGATGAAAAAACAAGATCAAAAACTTCTATAAACGACCTTTTAAGAGACTAAAATGAAAACTTTAAATGAGCTACAATTAGCTAAAGAGCTAATTAGATTTCCTTCAATTACTCCTGTGGATGCAGGTATAATGAAATTTTTAGAAAAAAAATTGAAAAGACTTGGTTTCAAAACAAAAATACTCGAATTTAGAGAAAGGGGCTTTAAGCCTGTAAAAAATTTATATGCAAAGTTCGGAAGTAAAAGTCCAAACTTTTGTTATGCAGGTCACTTGGATGTTGTGCCTCCCGGAAATATAAGGGATTGGACAATAAATCCATTTAAACCATCTATTAAGCGAGGTCACTTAATTGGGAGAGGTGCGAATGATATGAAAAGTTCTATTGCAGCATTTGTTTCTGCTGTAAGCAAGTTTTTGTCAAAAAATAAAAAATTTAATGGGTCAATTAGTCTGTTGATAACAGGCGACGAGGAAGGTGATGCAGTTAATGGTACAAAAAAAGTAGTAGAGTTTTTAAGAAAAAAAAGAGAGAAGATTAATTTTTGCTTAGTCGGTGAACCAACTAACCCAAATGTTTTGGGTGAGATGATTAAAATTGGTCGAAGAGGCAGTTTAACCGGTAAATTAATTATATTTGGTTTACAAGGCCACGTTGCATATCCTTCTAGAGCAAAGAATCCCTCAACTACAATTGTTAATATTTTAAAAGAATTAAAGGAAATTAAGTTCGATAAAGGAACTAAAGATTTTCAACCTACAAACTTGGAGGTTACTAAAATAAATATAAACAATACTGCAGATAATGTTATTCCAGCGACAGCTGAAGCAACATTCAATATAAGATTTAATAATAAACATTCCTCAAATTCTCTTAAAAAAAAACTTAACAAAATTTTTAGGGTAATAACCAAAAAACATAAATCAAAATTTAAAATTGAGTACAGAGTTTCTGGTGAAGCTTTTTTAACAAAACCTAACAAAACGACATTTATGATACAAAATATTATTAAAAAGATAACTAAATTAAAACCAAAATTATCTACAACAGGTGGAACTTCAGACTTAAGATTTATAAAAAGCATATGTCCTGGTCTTGAATTTGGTTTAGTTGGAAAAACTATGCATAAAATTGATGAGGCAGTATCTCTAAAAGATCTTAAAAATCTAACAAAAATTTATGAAAATATTTTAAAAAATTATTTCAAATGAATACGGCAATTATAAATTCAGACTCTTATGAAAAACATGACACTGGTAGCGGTCATCCTGAACAACCTAAAAGAGTAATTGCTATAAAAGAAAAATTAAAAAAAAGAAGTGATCTGATTTGGGAAAAACCAAGCGATGTGCCAGATGATATATTGGCAATGACACATTCAAAAGAATATATTGATAATTTAAATAATTCATTCCCTCAAAAGGGTCTAAAATTTTTAGATGGAGATACTGTAATATCACCGGACAGTAAAAAAGCAGTATTTGATGCTGCTGGCTCAACAATTAGGGCTATTGATGGAATAGAAAATAAAGAATTTAAGAACGCGTTTTGTTTGGCTAGACCTCCTGGACATCATGCGGAAAAGGATAAAGCAATGGGATTTTGTTGTATATCAAACGCTGGGGTAGCCACTAATTATTTAATTAAAAATTATAAATATAAGAGGGTTGCATGTGTAGATTTTGATGTGCATTGGGGTAATGGAAATTATGATGTTATGCGTAATAACAAAAATTCATTATATATTTCAACACACCAATATCCTTTTTATCCTGGAGGAGGTACAGATAAAGATAAGGGTGATTTTAATAACTCTTTAAATATACCTTTACCAGCAGGTACAAACTCGGAGGAATATTTTAATGCATTCAATAGAGTTTTAGATAGGTTAATTAATTATAAACCTGATTTTCTAATATTCTCGGCAGGTTTTGATGCTCATAAAGATGATCCTTTAGCTCAATTTAAACTTGAAACAAAAGACTTCTATGAAATTACCAAAAGAACTTTAGCTGCCACTAACGAGTTCACTCAAGGCAAAGTTATCTCTATTCTTGAGGGTGGTTATGATTTGAATGCATTATCTGAAAGTGCCAATGAACATGTTAACGCACTTGTAGAATTTAATTGATTTAAATTAAGTTAATAATAATTCACTCATATGAAACTTTATAGAATTAAAAGATCTAAAATTGATAAGAAAGGAAGAGGTCTTTATGCTACCCGTAATATTAAAGAAGGAACAAAAATAATTAATTACGTTGGCAAAATTATTACAAATAAAGAGGTTGATGAGTCAATTAAGTTTGATAATAAAAAACCCATTTATTTATTCACATTAAATAAAAAATATACTCTCGATGGAGATTTTTCATGGAATATTGCCGGTCTAGTAAACCATAGTTGTAATAATAACTGTGATTATAATGGCAAAGGTTTAAAAGTCTGGATTACTGCAATTCGTGATATTAAAGAAGGAGAGGAGTTTACGTGTGACTATGGGTTTGGTTATGATGAAGACTATAAACAATTTCCTTGTAAATGTGGTTCAAAAAATTGCTGTGGTTATATTGTTAGAGAAGAGTCAAGATGGAGAATTAATAAAAAGTTTGCAATGAGTAACAAAAAAAAATTAATAAATAACTCTCGCTAAATAAAGACCTTCAGGTGGTGCCGGCGGTGCACACAAAATCCTTTTTTTTGAGTTCATAACGAAATCGAATTTTTTTAAAGTCCATTTTTTTTCACCTACATATTTTAAACAACCAACCATTGATCGAACCTGTTGTTGTAGAAAAGATTGAGATTGAAATTCTATCTCTATTTTACTATTTCTAGATTTTATTTTAACAGATCTCATTGTTTTGATCGGACTTTTAGCTCTACAGCTTGAGGCTCTAAAGGTAGAAAAATCTTTGGTTCCAACTAATTTTTTCACAGCTTTTTTCATTATCTTTAAATCAAGTTTATTAATAATATGCCATCCTCTATTTTTATCTATTACAGGTCTACTGGGACGATTAATGATTATATACTTATATATTCTCATTCTTGCAGAAAATCTTGCATGAAAATCATTGCCTCTTTTCTTAATTTTAATGATTGAAATCATTTCCTTATTTAGAAAATGATTTAAAGAATTGACAAATCTATTCAAATTTTCAATTTTTTTTTTACACTCAAAATGAGCAGATTGTTCAAGTGCATGCACTCCTTTATCTAATCTTCCAGCGCCAAACAAAATAATTTTTTCTTTTAATAATTTAGAAATTCTCTCTTGAATAAGACCTTGTATAGTTTTGCCTTTTGTTTGAATTTGCCAACCTCTAAAATTCGTGCCTACATACTCTATCAATATTTGATATCTAAACATTAGATATAATTGAACCTTTTCTGATTTGGGATCCAAGCATAAACTCTCCAATTTTTTGAACTTTTTTCCCCTCTCTCTGTATTTCAAAAACTTTAATGGATTTTTCACCTCCACACGCTATCTCAAGATCATCTGATATAACCTCACCATTTTTACCAATCCCATTTCCAATTTCTGCTTTTAAAATTTTATATCTTTGTCCGTTAAAATTGAAAAAAGCTCCTGGGGAGGGATATAAGCCATTAATTTTTCCAATTATCTTTAAAGCATCGCTATTCCAGTCTATTTGCCCTTCATTTTTAGTAATTTTTTTTGCATAAGTAGCTTTGGAATTGTCTTGATCAACAAAGTTTGATTTACCCTCAAAAATTTCATCTACAACATCTAAAATTTTATCCGCTGCCATTAAAGCGAGTTTTTCTGATACCTCTTTTGCATTGAGACTTTGATCAAGTTTTATTTTGTAAGTGTTACTTACAGGCCCACTATCTAATTCTTCATTAATTTTCATTATACTGATCCCTGTTTCTGTATCTAAATTCATTATAGCTCTCTGAATAGGTGCAGCACCTCTCCATTTTGGGAGTATAGATGCATGAATATTTATAAAACCTTTTTTTGTTAAACTTAAGAATTCTTTAGGAATTATTTGTCCATAGGCTACAACAATTGCAAGATCAGCCTCTATTTTTTTTAAGAATTGATATTCCTCATTGTTGTTTTTCAAGTTCTGTGGAGATCTGAATTCTATATTTAAAGTTTCTGATATACCTTGAACTGGTGATTTATTTATCTTCTGACCTCGGTGAGATTTTTGGGGTGGTTGTGTATAAACTAAATTTATTGGAAAACCATTTTGATAGAGTGATTTCAATATTGGAACTGCAAACATGGGTGTACCCATAAAAATGATTTTTTTAGGCATTTTTAAACTAATATTCTGTCAGGATCTTTTTTTGTTTTTGAAATTTTTTTGACTATGATATCTCTTTTTAGCTTTGATAAATGGTCAATTATCAATTTTCCATCCAAATGATTAATTTCGTGCTGTAAACAAGTTGATAAGAGACCGTCACACCTTAAATTTTTTTTTTCTCCGTTGATATCAATATATTCCACTTCACAAATTTTTGGCCTTTCAATTTCTATAAATGTATCTGGAATTGATAAACAACCCTCCTCATAAATTGAGGTTTCATCACTAACTTTTTTAATAACAGGATTTATGAAACTTAAAGGCTCCCTCTTTTCGTCTTTAGTAGACACATCAATTACTAAAATTCTTTTCAGGATACCTATTTGTACTGCAGCTAATCCGATACCGTTCGAAGCGTACATAGTATCAAATAAGTCATTAATCAGTTTTTTTTCGTTAGTGCTGACTTTTTCTAATGGTTCAGAAATTTTTTTTAAAGTTTCGTCAGGAACTGTAATTATATCTTTAATGCTCATTAGATAAATAGATAAACTAATTTTTAAACTTTTAAAGGAAGAACTTTTAATAGAATTTTATTACGTATAGAGTCTATGTTTAATTGATTAAGTGCACTTATTATAAAAAATAGGGTATCCTCATCTAAAGTGCTCAACTCATCTTGACCAATAACCTCTATAATTCTGAGAATTGTTGAAGCTGACTCATTATTATTTACCATGACTTGAATATCTGTTGGCATTTCAGAATCTAGAACTTTATATAAATTGTCATATTTCTTATCAATTTTTATGCCATCTGATTTCAATGACTCGATTAAAATAATATCTTTTTTTGAGATAGAATACTTTTTATCCTTCTTTATTTTTTTGAGAAAATTATTGAGATCTTTTTCTATTTTTGTTTTATTATATTCTCCAATAAAATATTTTATAAGTTTTGATTGATGTAATAGATCATCATTATACTTAATTTTAGTTTGTTTTTTTTCATCAGTATTAATATTTTCTAAATAAAAACTAGTATGCTTTGAGGAAATTTGATCTAATTCAATATCTTGTAACAGGTCTTTAAGTTTCTCCTCAAAAGCATTACCAATTTTATCTTTGATGAACGCTTCTTTTAGAAGTTTCATTAACTCTATTTTTTTATTGATGTCAGACTCTAACAATACACTTTGATATAAAAGGGCCCTGCTCTCAATATTAGCTAAAGATTTGAATACCGTTTTGACATTCAAAAATTGATCAATCGTAAATTGAAACCTTTTGTAAATTTGAAATAAATCATTTTCAAGATAATTCTTGTTATGTGTGGCATACTCAATTAATTCTATTTTTTCTAATTCATTCAAGTCGATTTCATTAGTTTGGTATAATAAATTTGAAGCAGCCAAATATTTCCATATTAATGGATTAGTATTTTCTTTTGGTTCAAAAAAAAATTCTGGGTTTGTTTTATGGGCCAAATGAAACTCTAGGATACTTTTTTCAGATACAACTTTATCAATTTGATTTGTATATCCAAAAAGATAATTTAGTTTATTTTCAAAATATTGGTCGTTAAAACCTAATTCTTTTTTTAAGTCAAAAATTAATTGTGCTTCATCTTTTTTTCCATTGTTTATCAAACAATAGATATTAAATTTAGATAAATAATCATTTTTTATCGGTTCCGAATTACTTAAAAAAATTTTGCAAGCTTGGTCAAGCTTAGACTCGGACAAATATTTATCAACTAAATATTTGCTTAATTTAGGGTGTAAATTTAAAATATCATTCTTGATTAAATACTCCTCTATTAGTTCTGAGTTATCATGTTTTATCAACCAATCCGATTTGATTTTTAAAAAATCCTTCTCACTAATATTTTTTTTGGGATAATAAGCATTAGTTAATAAAACGATGTTCATAAGTTCTGAAGCATCGCTTGATAAGTTTATTTTAGCTAAATTATTGAAAAGGTATTTTAATTGATCACCGTTAGAATTAGACCACATATCAATTTTTAATCCAAAATCTTCAGGATCGTAGAGACCTATTATTTTAATTTCTTTGGAATTTAAAGTTTCATCAACTTTAATTGAATCTGATCTTTTTTTAGTTTGCATATTAAAAACATCAATTTTTTCAGTTCCAAGTTCACTTTCGGTAGTCGAAATTAATTCCTTATTTTCAGAATTTTCTTGTATTTGCTCTTTATCAATATTCCATATATCTACGGGTTCATTTTCTGAAAAAGAATTGGCTATCGAAAAAGAAAAAATAATTAGAATTGATAAAAAAGTTTTATTTAACAATTTTAAAATTTTCATTAGGAATTATTTTTTCAATTGTTTTTTTTGGTGCTGGGAAGTCTAATTTATTTAAAAGAAAAATTATGCCAATAAATACAATTGCAATCAAAAATAATTTTATCAATAATCCAATTATACTTTTGCTATAACTTGTTTTTCTAGTAAATTGCATATAGATTAATTAATTTCAAATTAAGACATATTTGTGATTTTTCAATAAAGAAACCTATGAAATCAAAGGAAAATTTAGTTTTTATCGGAATGATGGGGTCTGGAAAGAGTTCTATTGGCTCTATGGTATCAAAAAAACTTAATCTTAACTTTTTTGATATTGATCAATTAATTGAAAATGATCAAAAAATGAAAATATCAAAAATCTTTGAAGTTAAAGGAGAAAACTTCTTTAGAGATATCGAACAAAAAATAACTCTTAATATTTTAAAAAGTAAAAAAGGTGTAGTTGCACTTGGTGGAGGAGCGTTCATTAATCGAGCTATTAAAAACGAGGTTCTAGAAAATCACTTATCATTTTGGCTTAATTGGAATATCGATACCTTAGTTAACAGGATAAAAAACAGCAAAAAAAGACCGTTAGCAGTAAATTCAAGTAAAAATGAACTCATAGAAATCATAAAAAAACGTTCAATTATTTACTCTAAAGCACTATATAAAATAGATTGTGAGAATTTTACAAAACAACAAATTGCAAAAAAAATCATAGATATTTATGAAGCCAATTAAACTGATAGTTAAAACTAATTCAGAAAAATATCCTATCATAATTGGGAGAAATTTAATTTCTAATTTATCACTAATATTTAAAAAAAATTCTATTAACTTTAAAAAATGCTTATTAGTTTTAGATAAAAATATTCCAAATAGATGTGTTAAACAAATTTCAAAATCTTTAAAAAGATATGAGGTTTACAAATTTATTTACAATGCGAATGAGAAAAATAAAAACCAGAAAAATGTTAGTAAAATTTTAGATCTTTTGCTTCAAAAGAATTTTTCAAGAGATGACTGTTTAATATCTATTGGGGGAGGCATTACCGGTGATGTGGCAGGTTTTGCTGCAAGTTTATTCAAAAGAGGTTTGAAATTTGTTAATATTCCTACAACATTGTTATCACAAGTTGACTCATCGGTTGGCGGAAAAACAGGTATTAACACATCTCAGGGCAAGAATTTAATTGGAAGTTTTTATCAACCTAAAATTGTTATCAGTGATGTAGACGTTTTGAGAAGTCTACCATTTAGAGAAGTAGTTTGTGGTTACGCAGAGATAGTGAAACATGCATTAATTGCAAATAAAAAGTTTTATAATTTTCTGGATAGAAATATTGACGACGTATTAAAACTAAAGTCTCCAACTATTGAAAAATCCATTTATGAGAGTTGTAAAGTTAAAAAATCCATAGTTGAAAAAGACGAAAAAGAAAAAAATTTAAGAAAAACTTTGAATTTTGGGCATACTTTTGCTCATGCATATGAGGCAAGTTTAAATTTTTCAAAAAAATTAAATCATGGAGAGGCAGTAATTCTGGGTATGAAATCTGCGTTTGAATTTAGTAAAAATAAAAAGTTGATTACATATAAAGAATTCGATTCTGCGATTAAGCATTTAAATAATTATCATTTTCCAGCTTCTATTAAAAATTATTTTACAATAAAAAAAATTGATCAGATCATATCCTTTATGATGAGGGACAAAAAAAATAATTCTAAAAATATTAAGCTTATGTTAATCAAAAAAATCGGAGGTCCAATAATTGAAAAAGAGATTTCAGATGTTACTGTCAAACTTTTTTTAAAAAAGAGTTTAATTAATTAAAATTTGTAAAGAGTGAATGTGATTTTTTAATTCCTCATCTAAAATTTTATAAATTTTTTTATTACTCTCAATTTTATTTAATTTCTTAAGCTCCTCAGACTCTATAAAGATTTTTAAATGAAATTTATTACTTTCGTGTCCTGGATGATTTTTATGTAAAAATGTTTTATCTTCTATCAAAATATTTTTGATATCAATATTTTTTTTTATTTTTTTTTTTACGTTTGTGATTAATTCATCTATATTCATTTAATATAATTATATCATGAAAAATATATGTGACTGGAATAATTGCAATGAAATTGGTGAATATAAAGCACCAGTTGAAAAAGATAATAGTAAAAAATTTAGATTATTATGTTTAAATCATGTCAAAGAATTCAATAAAAATTGGAATTATTTTTCAGGTATGAGTGATGATCAAGTAATTGACTTTTTAAAATCTGATATGGTTTGGCATAAACCTACGCAAAGTTTTAGTTCTTCAGATAACTTTTTTAAAGTCTTGTGGAGCAATACTTTGAGAGATGATCTTGATAAAGAAAAGTTAAAAAGCGATTTTAATCATATGGGACAATTTAGATATAATCACAAAGATATTAAAGCATTTGAAATATTAGGTATTTCAGTGGGGTCGAGATGGGAAAAAATTTATAATAAATTTAAAATACTTGTTAAAAAATTTCACCCTGATATGAATTCCGGTAATAAAAAATTTGAAGAAAAACTTAAATCAATAACTTTGGCTTATACGCAGTTAAAAAATACTTATAGAGAAAAAAATTGACACCAGATATAAATAACCAACCTGACATAAAACTCTCAATAAAACAGACTTTTGGGATCGACTCTAACATGGAGGTCGATGCATTTTCTAAAAAAAGCGAGTACGTGCCAGAAATAGATAAAAATTATAAATTTGATCGTGATACTACTTTAGCGATTATCTCCGGTTTTGCATTTAATAAAAGAGTCCTTGTTCAGGGTTATCATGGCACAGGAAAATCTACACACATAGAGCAAATTGCTGCAAGATTAAATTGGCCGTGCATCAGAGTAAACTTAGACAGTCATATAAGTCGTATAGATTTAATAGGTAAGGATGCGATTGTTTTAAGAGATGGTAAGCAAGTTACAGAATTTAATGAAGGGATTTTGCCTTGGTCCATACAAAACCCTGTGGCTTTAGTATTTGATGAGTATGATGCGGGAAGACCTGATGTAATGTTTGTTATCCAGAGAGTACTTGAGGCAGAAGGTAATTTTACACTTCTAGATAAAAATAAAGTTATTAAACAAAATAAATTTTTTAGATTATTTGCAACCTCTAACACTGTTGGTTTAGGAGATACATCAGGTCTTTACCATGGAACCCAACAAATAAATCAAGGACAAATGGATAGATGGAATATTGTTACAACTTTAAATTATCTTAGCCTTGATAAAGAAATGGAGATAATCTTAGCAAAAAATAAAAGCTTGGATAATACAAAAGGCAAAGAAAAAGTTTCAAATATGATTAAGGTTGCTTCATTAACTAGAAAAGGATTTATAGCTGGGGATATATCTACAGTAATGAGTCCACGAACAGTTTTACACTGGGCTGAAAATGCAGAAATTTTTAAAGATACAGGTTATGCTTTTCGAGTTACGTTTTTAAATAAATGTGATGAAATTGAAAAAAATATAATTGCAGAGTATTACCAAAGATGTTTTGGTGAGGAATTACCAGAGTCCTTATTAAATATTCAAATTTAATGAATAACAAAACTGAGAGTTTAAAAGAAAAGCTTAGACAAGCTCTATCCTCTACAGCAAGAGTAATCTCAGATGATTTGGGTATAAATCCTAAAAAAAATATTAAAAATTCTGAAAAACAAGATTTAATCGAATTAGAAAATTTAAATTCAAAAAACGATTTTATTAAGGCTAGAGCTGAAACAGATTCGAAAGCTCTTAAAAAAAAATTTTCTGACGAGTCAATATTTAAGAAGAATTTACCCTCCAGCTCATCATGTAAATCACTTTATACAATTACAGAAAAAATAAGATACGAAAAATTGGGATCAAAAATGTTAAAGGGAATAGATAAAAATTTAAGGGATAATTATGTTCAAATGATTAAACATAAAAGAAAAGATCAAATTAAATCTAAAGATGATGTACCTGTAGTTGAGGCTTTTGAATTATATATGCTCAAAAACTTCCACAATATCAAACTCAATTCTATAACATCAAAAATGTTAAACTTCTGGGAAAAGGATTTTGATAAATCAATTTTTGAACATATAGAATTTTTTAAACAAAATTTAGAAGATCAAAATATTTATAGTTCGAAGTTCTCCCAGATATTACAAGAAATGGACATTTTTCAATCAGAGGAAAATCAGGAAAAAAAGGATGAAAACCCAGAAGATTATAAAGAAAATCAGTCAAGTGAAAATGATGATAGTGAAGATGAGGACAAAAAAGATCCTGATAAGCAGAATGAAACAGAAGCAAGTTTAGACTCAGATTATAATATTGATGAATATAAATTAGATGAACAACTTGTAGATACAGATTCAGACGAACAAAACTCTGAACAAGTTATTCAAAAGAAAAATTTAAAAGATTTAAATGTAGATTATAAAATTTTTACTACAGAGTTTGATGAAATTACTAAAGCCGAAAACCTTGAAAACGCAGATGAAGCAAATAAGCTTCGAAAAACTTTAGATCAACAATTAATTGGTTTTCAAGATGTTATAACTAAACTCGCTAATAAACTTCAAAGACAATTATTGGCAAAACAGAATAGAGCTTGGGACTTTGATTTAGAGGAAGGATTACTTGATAGCTCTAAGTTACCAAGAATTATAATGGATCCATATAATTCTTTATCTTTCAAGAAAGAAAAAGATTTAGACTTTAAAGACACTGTGGTAACACTTCTGATTGATAACTCAGGTTCAATGAGAGGTAGACCAATTACAATTGCAGCTATTTGCGCTGATATTTTATCTAGAACTTTGGAACGTTGCTCAGTGAAAGTAGAAATATTAGGATTCACTACAAAAAATTGGAAAGGTGGGCAAAGTAGAGAACTATGGAATAAAAATAATAAGCCAAAGACACCTGGTAGATTGAATGATTTAAGACATATTATTTATAAAGGCGCTGATACACATTGGAGGCAGGCAAAAGATAATCTTGGGCTCATGTTAAAAGAGGGTTTATTGAAAGAAAATATTGATGGGGAGGCTATAACATGGGCTTTCAATAGAATTAAAAAAAGAAAAGAGGAAAGAAAAATTTTAATGGTAATTTCAGATGGTGCGCCAGTAGATGACTCTACCTTATCAGTAAATTCAGGGGATTTTTTAGAGAAACATTTAAAAAAAATGGTTAAATTTATAGAAGACAAATCTGAAATAGAAATTTTAGCCATAGGGATTGGTCATGATGTTTCAAGATATTATAAAAGAGCAATTAAGATCACTGATGTAAATGAACTTGGTGATGTAATGATTTCCCAATTAAGCTCATTATTTGATAAAAAAGCCAAATTACATTAAATTTTTTTTAAATCTTGATTTTTCCATCTTATATTCACTTCAGCCCCGGTTCTTGTTTTAGAATTTTGACAATTTAAAGAAGCAAAATTTTTTTCAAGTAAGTTTTTTCCAATAAATATTCCTAGACCTAATCCCGATTGATTTTTATCTTTATTCTTAAGTGATCTTAAATAAGGTTCGCCTATTTTTGACAATATCTCACCTGGATATCCTTCACCATCATCTTCGATAGTAATTTCAGTATATTCATTGTTACTTTTAAGAGTTATAAATATTTTTTCTTTAGCAAATTTATTTGCATTTCCAATAAAATTTCTCAAACCATATATAATCTCTATTGATTTTGGAATTTTTCTCGGACTTGAATCTTGATCAAAATTTAAGATAAATTTTTTATTACTTGTTTCCTCAAATGAGTTAACAATTTGATTGATATATTTTTTAAAATTCAAATCCTCATCTATAAAATCATCTTCTTCAATAGGATTTAAAGATAATCTTTTCAAAATTTGGTTACATCTTTCAACTTGACTTGATAACAATTCTATATCCGAGGTCAATTCTTTACGCTCTTTTAATTGATGTTTTAACTCTTGTGAGATAATTTTAATCGTTGATAATGGAGTTCCAAGAGAATGGGCTGCTGCTGCTGCTTGACCTCCTAAAGATAACATCTCATGTTCTTGAGCCATTATTTCCTCCATTTTACTTAAAGCCTCCTTTCTTTTTCTAGACTCTGAGCCAAATACTATCGCAAAATAATTTAAAAAAATTAAAGCAATAATTAAAGCGATTGGAATTGAAAAATAATAATAATTAGAAACATGAAAGTGATTATTTAATGGTGCAGGTAAATCTTCTGAATAAAATGTTAAAAAAATAATCATTAGTATTGTTGTAATAACTAGAAATAAATTAGTTCTAATACCTAGGTTGGAGGATGCAAATACACTAGGAATCAATAAAAAAATCACGAAAGGGTTTACGACTCCTCCTGTTAAATATATTAGTGACCCTAATTGAAAGATATCAATCATCAAAAAAATTAATGCGGATCTATCTGAAAGTTGAGTTTTATTATAAATAAAAATCAGATAAAAATTGCTCAAAATTCCAATAAAGATAACTAAATTTGATAAAATAAAATTAAAATTGAAATTAAAAAAAAAATAAACAATATAAACTGAAATTAATTGGCCTATTATACCAATCCATCTTAAAGCAATATATGTAGATTTTTTTAAAGTATGAAATTTTGAAGTTTCAAAAAACTTCATGGTCTAAATATCTAAATTTTGAACATTTATCGCGTTAGAGATGATAAAATCTTTTCTTAATGTTACATCATTACCCATTAAAGTATGTATCAATTCTTGGTCTTTTTTCGAGTTTTTTGAATATTGAACCTGTAGTAAATTTCTCGTTTCCGGGTTAAGAGTTGTGCTCCAAAGTTCCTCTGGATTCATTTCTCCTAAACCCTTGAATCTTTGTATGCTCATTTTGGATTTTTCAATTTTAATCAATTTTAAAAACTCTTTTGAGCCCTTCTTAAATTTTTTTATTTCCTTATTATTGGTGGCTATATAATTTTCTAATTCTTCCTCGTCTTTTATATAAATCCCTTTAGAACCTTTGTTTATTTTAAATAATGGTGGTTGAGCGAGGTATACATGTCCATTTTCTATCAATTTGTTAAAAGGTTTATTGTTAAAGAAGGTTAATAATAATGCTCTTATATGTGACCCATCAACATCAGCATCTGTCATTATAATTATTTTTCCATACCTTAGATCTTTTAAGTCAATTTCATGAGCTTTTGGATCTAATCCAAGTGCATTAATTAAAGTAATTATTTCATTTGAAGAAATCATTTTAGATAATGCTTTTGTTCTTTGATCTGAACCATTTCCATTTCCATTTTTTTTAATATTCAAATCTTCAACGTAAGTATTAAGTATTTTTCCTCTTAAGGGTAAGACAGCTTGATTTGATCTATTTCTGCCTTGTTTTGCAGAACCACCAGCTGAGTCCCCCTCAACAATAAACAACTCTGTGCCTTCTTGTTTACCAATTTGACAATCTGCTAATTTTCCAGGAAGCCCACTTAATTCTATAGCACCTTTTCTTCTAACATTTTCTCTTGCTTTTCGAGCTACATCTCTAGCCATTGCAGCTTGTATTACTTTAGCTAAAACTACTTTAGCTACTGAAGGATTTTGGTCAAACCATATAGATAATTTCTCATTTACTAATGTTTCGACGATCATTCTCACTTCTGATGAAACTAATTTATCTTTTGTTTGTGAAGAAAATTTAGGATCAGGAATTTTTGTTGATAAAACACACGTTAAACCCTCTTTAATATCGTCTCCGGAAATTGTTAATTTATTTTTTTTAAGAAGATTATTTTCATTTGCATACTTGTTTATTATTCTTGTTAAAGCACTTCTAAAACCCAATAAATGTGTGCCTCCATCTTTTTGATAAATATTATTTGTATAAGGAAAAATATCTTCAGAATAACCAGCATTCCATTTTAACGAGCATTCTAATTCTATATTGTTTTTTTTGCCTTCAATATAAATTGGTTTTCTAAATAGATCATTTCCATTTTTGTTTTGTAATTTTTCTCTTTTCTCGTCCAGATAATCTACAAATTCAATTAAACCACCATCATATTTAAATATTAAAATTTTTTCTTTTTTTTGACTGTCATCAATAAAAGTTATTTTTGTACCTTTGTTCAAAAAAGCTAATTCTCTCATTCGTTTTATTAAAATATTTGCGCTAAATTTGATTGATGAAAAAACTTCTTTTGAAGGTAAAAAAGTTATTTGAGTGCCTGTTTGTTTAGACTTGCCTGAAATTTTTAGAGGTGCTTTTGCTTCACCATTACGAAATTCAATAGAATATTTTTTTCCATCTCTGTTTATTTCTAAGAATAGTTTTTCCGAAAGAGCATTTACAACAGAAACTCCTACACCGTGTAATCCACCCGAAACCTTGTAAGAGTCATGGTCAAATTTTCCACCAGCATGAAGTTGTGTCATAATTACCTCTGCGGCAGATTTCTTTTCTCCTTTATGTATATCTGTTGGAATCCCACGACCATCATCATTAATTGTTACAGTTCCATCAGAATTTAATTTTACATTTATATTTTTACAATACCCTGCTAGAGCCTCGTCAATTGAGTTATCAACGACTTCATATACCATGTGATGTAAGCCAGTACCGTCATCAGTATCGCCAATATACATGCCTGGCCTTTTTCTAACTGCCTCTAAGCCCTTCAGTACTTTGATAGAATCTGCTTGATATGTATTTTTATTCACCATTTTTTAAATTAAGGAAAAAAAAATTATAACATTTTTTAATAAAAATTGCTCAATTATAATTGTTAAAATCTGATAGAGATCTTAAATAAAGTCTGTATTTTAAGGCTTATTTAAAGGAGAGAAGATTGCTATTATAACAAGGGAAAATTTTAACTTTTGTAGCCTTTCTAAACTCTTAGCTCAATCAAAGTTTTAATAAAACTAGAAACAAAATCACTAAATCAATAGATAATTAGCTTTTATTTTTATGATAGATACTGTCGCCAATTTTATCTTTATCTCTAGGCACAAAAATTCCATCAATATTATCTTTTGGAGTTTGTGGAGATATAAAAACATTATTTTCTTTAAGTTTTTGAAAGAAAATATCCTTTTTTTTTGACACTTTATAATTTTCAGATCTCCCACGATAGTTCATTTCATAATTTAAAAAAGTTTTTGAATGCATACTATCATCACCATACCTTGCAATTATAAGTGATCTAAAGCTATCTTTCATATCTTTTTGAACTGCTCTTCCGTGGTAAAGGTTGGCATAAAAAACTATTAAATCACCACTCTCATATTTTAAATTCGTACCTATTATTTTTCTAATAAATTCCCTAAAGAAAGTTAAACTTCTAAATTTTCTGAGTCTCAAATGTATAGTTCTTAAAACATTTGAAATACTAAATCTATAATTTCCAAAATGACTTTTTTTAATTACATTTAAAGTTGAGTCAGTATTTGTTAGATAAACTGTTGAAGATACAACATTATATTTTTCTTTTGTGTCCCAGTCTGGGCCATAACCAGTTCTACGGCAAGGGTTATCCCTATGCCACGAATGAAGTTCTTTTTTTAAGTCAATAGAGTCTGATAACATATTTGATGAATGCAAATAGTTTATTTTCTTGCCAATTAACAGTCTAATTAGATCTAACATTTTTTTGTGACAAATAAATTCCCAAAAATCTTCGATATCAAAATATCTATCGACATTTTCACTCTCAATGATTAATTTTTTCTTTTCTATAGCCTGTAGAAAAGTGTCAACTTCTTGTTTATTAAAAAAATTTTTAAGGTGAATATAACCATCTTTTTTAAAATTATTTATTTTTTCTTCACTGATAATTTCAGACATATAATTAATATAATAAATATATTTAATTATGCAATGTTGCAAAAAATGGCGGAGAGAGAGGGATTCGAACCCTCGAAACGGCTTCCCGTTTACACGCTTTCCAAGCGTGCGCCTTCAACCACTCGGCCACCTCTCCAGTCAATATAAATTAAAGAAAATTTGTATCACTTCAACTCAAAAAAATTCCAATACCACTCCAAATATTTTGTATGTTTTTTAAACCAAAAAGATAAATATCTTTCTGCAAGATATGCATATAAACGTTGCTGGTCATAACCTTTCAATTTTTTAAAACCAAACTCTTTTTCACATTTAAAAAGCCACTTAAAAAGACTTCTAAACCATTTATTCATTATCTTTTTTTTTGTAATAAACATAATATGTGGATTAAAACTATAATTTTCATTTACATACCTTTCAAAATCATTTTTATCTTTTTTTTCAAGATAACTTATAGCTTTATCTAATACTCCATATCCATGATGCATATCAAAATGAAGTTTAATATTTTGTTTTTTTTGGTTAAAAAAAATTGTTGGATCTTTAATTATATTTTTAAATCCTCTTTTTATTAATTTCATTTTTTTTGGGTTGTCTAATCTGATTGGCTTACAAATTATACTTTCATAATTCTTCCAACTTTTATGTGGGGTCTTTAAAATATTTTTTTTTAAATCACCCAGGCTTTTTATTTCAGTATCAGATTTCAGCCAAAATCTTCTTTTCTGACAAAAACCAATCCAAATATTATTATCGAATTTTTCTAATTGATTTTTCCAAAACCAATAATGAAAAGTTAATTCAGAATAATGCTTCTCTTTTTTTTGAATATTCTTACCTTTCAAACAGGTTATATAATCTCTTTTAAATTTTTTTTTTCCAACACCTGCTAATGAAAGATTTAATTTTTCTAGATATTTAATCTCTTTATTTGTAACACAAAAAATTCTTAATTTTTCCATTTAAATTTTAATTAATTAATAATTTTCTTTTTTAAGAATTTTTTCAAATTTATAATATTCAAAGAAGAGTCAAATGGAATATTATGATTCGAATTTTTTTTCAGATAGTCTTTCTTAACTTTTTTATTACTATTTTTTGCAAAATCATAAATATATTGTTTTTTACCACCAATGTTTAATACTCCTCTTTTATTTAATAATCTAAACAAATATCCTCTTACATCTTCATGATAAATAAAACTGCTCTTTACATTAGCAAATGCTTTTTTATGAATGAAAGGCTTTTCGGTCATCGAAACTCTTAATATTAAAGAATTTTTATAGAGTTGCACAGACGACTCACCACCTAATTTTGACCATGCATAATTATTGACTGGTAATAATGGGTCAGTTTCTTTATAATTACCTTTTGTACCTGGGTAAACATAATTTGTAGAAAAATAAATTAATTTTATTCCTAATTTTGAGCATACTTTTGTTACATTAGCTGTTCCAATAATATTTAAATCGATACTTTTAATAATATTTTTTTCGTGAATTTTCATTGGTCGAGATAACCCTGCCAAATGAATTAAAATATTAGGTTTATTCTTTTTTAAGTATTTCTCTACACTCCTGAAATTTAAAATATCTAATTCTTTTTTTGTAGGAAATAAAATTTTGTGATTAGTCTTAAAATTTTTTAAACATTGACCAAATCTGCCAGAGCCACCTGTTACTACAATTTTTTTTTTCATTTCTTTTTAATTATTGCTATCTCGTTATGATTTCCTTTTAAAATAAAAATCTTATCAAAATTTTTTAAAAAATAATCCTTTTGATCCTTTGATATAAGAGGATTTTCAAAATTTTCACCAGATTTAATTGACAATAAAATATCTCTTAAAGTCGGTTTTTCATTATTCAAATTCATATCAGCTCTTGTATCTGGGAAATCTAATTCTTCTGTTATAAAAATCCCTCCAGAACTTAATATTGGGAATAACATAAATAAACTAATAATTTGGTCTTTATAAGCATGACATGCATCCTCAATTATTATTTCAAATTTTTTGTCCTTTTTTAGAATATTTTCAGAAATAGATATTTCTGAAGAGGAGTCTACGTAAAAATTATTTATCCTATCAGATGTATAGCTAAATAAATCAGGAAAAATATCTGCTGAATATATTTTGGCATTCTTGAAATAAAAATATAATGCAGCAGCCGCATTACCATAAAAAGACCCAATTTCTAAAATATTTAATTCTTTGTTTTTTTTTTCAAAAAAATATTCATCGTAAAATTTTGCATAATTATGGCCTTGTATTTTTAATTTAGAGTCTCGCTTTATTGGTTGATTATATTGATTAATGAACTTTTCACCTTTATCACTTTCAAAAAATTCAAACAAAAAATTCAAATTTTTTTCAAATAAAAATTTTTTATCTTGTGAATAATTATCTAGGTTAATTTTTTTTTTTACATAAGGCAGATTCAAAAAGTATTTAATTGGGATTACAAAAAGAAGGTAGATCTTTAGTAATAAATTTGCTTTTATGATCCTGTGTTTGTAGTATATTTTGTAAAAAGTTTGAAGTTTCATGATTTTAAATATCTTTTAATTGATCATTTAATACTTTTAAATCTACAAATAAATCACCATTTATATTTTTTTCGCTGAAATACGGAGTAGATAATAAGCTATAATTTAAGTTATTTATTTCAGATATTCTTTCATACACTTTATTTTGAAATCCGTATCCTGGTTCAGAAGATCTTATCTCAATAACTTTTGTTTTTTCTTTTGAGAAACATAAATTAGTAAGTCCAGCTCCATGAGCTCCTACTACAATTTTTGCATTACTAAAAACAAATATCTGCTCATCAAAACTCAAATTTTCAAGTTTAACAATATCAAAATTTTTTTCTTTCAAGAGATTTTGAGTTTCTTCTAAATTAATTATTTGAGAGTGCTTAAAATTAGATAAAGATCTATCGATGAATATATTATTTTTAATTTCTATTTTTTTTGATTTTTCTAAAAAACTACCTCTTAGCCATTTTATTATCCAATCAGGTACATACTTTGCTTGATCTAAAATAAAACCTTTAAAATAACTTGGATGCTGCGTAGCAATTAGTTGATCACACTCTATATGACGATAATAATTAGAATCAATTATCTTTAAATTCTGAAGACCTAAAAGTTCCAATGTTTTTTTTTGAAAGGAGTTAAGTTTATTTAAATATAAGTAATCTAAATCATCATATTTAAAAACTTCATTATATAACTTAAGTTTTGGCAACATATCTAATAGCCAATGAGAAAAATTATAGTGCCCACTTGCGCCCTGAGCTAAATTTAAGACTCTACCTTTAAATTTTTTTTTTATTCTTGGTGTACCAATATCTAAACATATATTGTTTTTAGCAGTTTTAAGTTCACCTTTAATTTGTTGATATGAGGGCCCATTTATAATTTTATTACTTGATAGCACTGCAACATTTTCAACATTATCATTATAAATTCTGCCATTTTGAATTTCGTAAACTTTATAATTTTCCTTAAAAAAAGAAATTATTTTGTCATTTTTAATAATATGAGTTTTTAGATCTTGAATATTAGAATTTTCTTCAAATTTGATACTACCATAAATAAAAGTAAAAATTTTTCTTACAATTAATTTGAATAAATTTTGAAAAAATTTTTTGATTTTCATAAAAGATACTTATATCTATAAAAGATTATTATTGATAATAATATCTAGGTAGATCTATGAAAAATATCGCCTTTTTGGTTTCTGGAAATATAAGAATTTATGAAAAAAATTTATCATTTCTAGAAAACTTAAAAAAAGAATTTTACAATTATGAAATAATTTTTGTTTGCTCCTTTTGGCAAAATCAAAAAAATTTAGATGAATTTAATAAAAAATATAAAGTAAAATTTTTTAATCAAATTAAGGAAAAAGACTGGAGTAATGAAATTAGTAGGATAAAATATGTTACCGGTGGTGAAAATCTCTCATATAAAATTCAAAACGTTTTTCACATGTGGCATTCTATTACCGAAAATATAGAATTTTTAGAGTCAGTTGTAAAAAAAAACAATCTAAAAGTTGATTATGTTTGTCGTTTTAGGACTGATATTATGACCTTAAAAGAAATAAAACATCTTAAAAAAGATTTAGAGAAAATTGAAAATAATCAAATATTATTTTCATCTAATAGGCATTTCAGAGGTATAACAGACTTATTTTTTATTGGAAAATATGAAACTTTCTTTAAAATAAAGAATATTCTTAACTATTTTCAAAAATTCATAAATGATGAAAGAGTTTTTGATCCGGAATACATATTCTATTCTTTTATAACTGAAAATGACATTAAGATTAAAATCGCATATAAATTAGATATTGCTTTAATAAGGATTGAAGAAGCAAAACCAACCAAAAAAGTTTTCGTTCCATTTAAAGATAAAATAAAAATGAAAATTGCAAAAAGAAAAATTAAGATAAATAAACTTCTGAGTAAATTCAGATATATCTTTGATTAAAACTTAATTATTTCTTTTTTAAAAAAGCAGAAATTTTTTTACTATTTTCACCCAATTCTTCTGGTGTATTTATTGAGAAAATTTCAACAATCGGATAATGAAGTATTTTTTTATTATCAAGCAAATATTCATTATAAACTTGGCTTATATAGAATTCATTATTTATTCTAATATTCTTTTCAATCATTTTATTTGTATAAAATTCAAATTCTGAAGTTTTCTTAAAATAGTAACATCCAGTATTTCCAAATGAACTCACAACCTCCTTTTCCTTTGTTCTAGTTACGCTTGACATATCATCCTTTAATTCGACAAATGAAAAACCAGGATTTATTGTTGGGACAGTAACTAAAACTCCATCATTTTCTCTTCTTGATATAAATTCAAGAAAGTTTTCTTTCGACCAATTCATTATTTGATCACAATCCTTTACAATCAGTGGTAAATTTTTGTTTATTGTTTCAAAACCTAGCAATACTGTACATGCTGCACCTTCGGTAATTTTATTAACAGTTATAATCTTATATTTAATTTTTTTTTTTTTAAAGATTGAGTTAAAATCATTTGAATTTAAGTGATCTTCTCTTATCAAGAAATAAAAGAAAACATCCCCAAGATTAACGCTGTCAATTACATGAGAAATAAAAGGTTCAGAATTTATCTCTATTAATGGCTTTGGTGTCTCTATACCTTTATCTAAAAATCTTTTTCCTCTTCCGGCCATTGGTATTACAACATTAATCATCTATAAATCCCCATTTTTCTATAGCCTCATTATATTCATTCAAATCTGACTTATTTGGAGATTTTTGAAATAGTAAATCAAAAGCTTGCCTCATTGCTTTTGCTCCAGATACAGTACCGCTTGGATGACCATGCATAGAACCTCCTAAGCTCATCATAATATCTATTCCGAAATTCTTTACGGTTGTTTGGACTAACCCTGGATGACTTCCGCAAGAAAAGGAGGGAACTGTTTTTTTAAAACCAAGATCATTTTTTGAAGTTAATATTGACAACCAATTAGTCAAATCCTCTTTAGTATCGGATAAATATCCTCCCCACATTCCAGCATGAATAAAATCAGCTCCTGAGATTCTGGCTAATTTTAGAAGTACATTCCACGATATTGAATAAACATTATTCTTATCAGTTATAACTCTATCTCCACTCTTCTGATAAAACATAGCTATATCAAAATCAAAGCTTCTGAGATATTTGTAAGTTTGTAAACCTGTCCAAATATTAAGATGATATGCTTTCATTTTATTTTTTACTAAAAATTCAATTCTTTTAATTAAATAAGGTAAATCTGAATTTACACATGGGGCATAAAACACCTCTTTATTCAATTTTGAGGCTTCATTTTGCACAACATCATTAACTATTTTTACTCTTTCCTCAAAAGGACAACAACTTGGGTTACCTAAAATCTCATCTTCTTTAATAAAATCTACCCCTCCTCTAACCATTTTAATACACACATCTTTTAAAGTTTTTATATCTAAACCCGTTTTAGGTTTTACGATACCACCTAAAAGAGGTCTTTTAACTGAGTTTGTTCTTTTTCTTATTTCATCTAACCCTATTTTTGGTCCTTTAAAATTTTTTAAAAAAATATTTGGAAATTCAACATCTAAAAGTCTGCAACCTAAAATTTCCTCAATATCCATTTGTCCACCCATAAATGTACAAATTAATTGTGTTATTCCATCTTGTTCTAAATCAAAGTTTTTAATTGGAAAAGCAATCCTAACTGTTGCCTCTTTCTTATTTTTTAAATTATCTGGATGATCTAAAATTATCGATAAATGATTTTCTAATAATTCAGCGGTTTCATTATCAAGTCTAACATCTGGATTTCCTATTGATTGGCCAATCGCAACACCCTTGGCAGCTTTAAGCATGTTATTACTTTTGATTAAATACTTCGCAATAAAATATTTATCTTTATTAACTGTTGAATTAAAGAGGAAATTATCAAATTCTTTTTTCATTTATATTCTACCAATCTACAGTTTTCGTAAAATGACTCTATGCTTTTTTTTGTACCAAGCGATGCTATAAAATTACAGTCATACGATTTAATCTTATATCTTTCTTTAATCATCTCGTTATAAACCAGGCTTACCATATATTTACCATTTTTAGACACTTTTTTTTTATTTATCATTTGCTCTGCAAAATAGAAAAATAAATTAGCTTCTTTAAAATAACTTACACATCCTGTTGAATTCGTTGATATTGGTTTAGGGTCCTTTTCAGAAATTAATCTTATATTTTTTTTTTTATCAATTAATGAATAACCTCTATCATGATATAAAGATTGAAATGTTGGAACGCAACCGTCAATATTACTTTTTAAACAAAATTTTAGGTATTGTTTAAAATCAATGTATTGATCTAACAAATCAATAAAAAGGGGTTGGTTTAAATTAACCATGTGTTTTACTTTTAAAATACTTTGAGGAGCACCATCGGTATAACCATCCAATAAAAAATAATTTATTTTTTTTCTAAGTAATTTTGAAATTTTTTTAACTAAATTATATTTTTTTTCATGTTTTTTTTGAAAAATAAAAATTCCATCACCTAATTTATAAGGTCTTGAAATTTGAACCCACTCAATAAGTTTTTTGTCTTGAATATTAATTAAAAGCTTATGATTTTTAAATTTTTCAAAATTGATGTTTGGCCCTGCCACAGGGATAATAAGTTGATAATTTTTTTTCATCTTTTTTTCAAATTCAAGATTTTTTTCTTATACTTATCAATAAAGTCAGAACATATACCTTTATAATTAAGACTGTTGTCAAACTTTTTTTGATACTCTGGTAAAACATAAATGCTTTTTTTATAGAGTTTTTTCCCTGGAAATGTCCAAATATAACCGCTACTTGTCAAAACATAATCATCATTTTGATGCCAAAAATAATTAGCATTTATTTTTTTTAGATTTATAAGAGCTTCAAAATTTTTAGCGTGACACCAAAAATGTTTCTTTAATATAAAATTTTTTTTAACTTTATATAAAGGTTTATCATGACCTAAATAAAAATTATCTTTGTAAAACCAAACATCTATTTCAACATCAAAACCAAGCTTAATTGCATAATTTATATAATCAATTTTATTTTCTTCATTTTTATTTGGTCCAAAAATGTTACCTCTATGAGAAATATAAAACATTAATTACTGTATCAAAAACTTAGAAAATTTACTTTTATTTTCTATCAAATATTTTGGTAACTCTTTATCATCATCTATTTTTTTAAACTGAAAATTTCTGCCAAATATGTCTTTTTTTAGGTCAATTTTTTTTTTAATAATCTCTTCATCTGTAAACTCTGGTTTATCAAACTCCGAATGTGCAAAAGATTTCAACTTTTCACTTATCTCTTTTGGAGACATTACATTAGAAAAATGCCATCCACCATTTTCAACTATATTCCAATTTAATTTATCTATTCTATAAAAAGGGTAGTTTTTTACTTTTTTACTTCTAAGCCATTGAGGAGATTTGAGATGTTTAAATTTACACATTCTAGAACCATACCAGTTTTTTTCAGTCAAGTTTAATAAGTTAAATTTATAGTAAATCATTTTTTGTTTAAAAGCAGTATATTTTTTTTTATTATTTAGAATATCATTTAAGTTTTCTAAATTGGGTAGTTCATCCACATCAGAGATTATTACATAATCATCTTTATTTATATTTGATAGAGCCTTCATAATATAGTTTCTATGAAAATTTTCTCTCTTCCAATTAGTAAGATTATTTGGGAAATTTTCTATTTGTAAATATTTGATTTTATTTTGAAAATTTTCAAATTTTTTTAAGTCAAAGTTATATTTATTCTTTTCTTTCCCAGTGTGAGAAAATTTTGCCTCAACTATTACAAAACTATCAACATATGTGTTTAGTGAGTTAAGCCTCAAGTCAAGAATAAGATCCTCATTATTATAAATAAAACAATCGATAATTTTCATTTGTTATTCTTTGTTTATTTTTAAAACCCCGATAAATGCTTCTTGAGGAATCTCTACTCTTCCAAACTGTTTGGATCTCGCTTTACCTTTTTTTTGCTTCTCTAAAAGTTTTCTTTTTCTGTCTGTTGCACCACCACCGTGTATCTTTGTTAATACATCTTTTTTAAAACCTTTTATAGTCTCTCTAGCTATAATTTTTCCACCTATTGCTGCCTGAACAGGGATCATAAAATTATGCCTAGGTATTAAATCTTTTAATTTTTCGCAAACATCTCTTCCAGCTTTTTGAGCAAAATCTTTATGTATCATCATAGCTAGGGCATCTACTGGTTCACTGTTAACCAATATACCTAATTTTACTAAATCACCTTCTCTATGAGCAATGATTTCATAATCAAAACTAGCGTAACCACTCGTCATAGATTTAATTCGATCATTAAAATCAAATACTACCTCATTTAAAGGTAGTTCATAGTTTAGCACTGCCCTATTACCAGAATAACTTAGATTAGTTTGTATTCCTCTTTTATCCTGACATAGTTTTATAATTGATCCTAAATACTCATCAGGAGTAATTATTGTTGCTTTGATCCAAGGTTCCTCAATAAATTTTATAAATGTCGGATCCGGAAGACTCGATGGATTCTGCAAGTCAATTACATCACCATTATTTAAATGAACTTTATAAACAACCCCTGGTGTTGTTGTAAGTAAATTAACATCAAATTCTCTCTCGAGTCTTTCGGTAATTATTTCAAGATGTAGTAAACCTAAAAATCCACATCTAAATCCTAAACCTAAGGCAGATGATGACTCAGCTTCAAAGGAAAAACTTGCATCGTTCAACTGTAGTTTTGCCAGACCATCTTTAAGTTTTTGATATTCCGAACTATCAACAGGAAATAAACCACAAAATACTACAGGTTTACTAGGTTTAAATCCTGGTAGAGCCTGAACTATTGGTTTTGAAGCATCACAAATAGTGTCCCCAACTTTTGTTTCTGATAAAACTTTTATTCCTGTTGTAATAAAACCAATTTCACCAGCATTTAATTCATTTATGTCTTTAGCTTTGGGTGTGAATACGCCAACTTTTTCGACAATATAATCTTGATTGGTTGATAACATCTTAATTTTCATATTTTTAGTAATTTTTCCATTAATAACTCTTACTAATATTACCACCCCAAGGTATGTATCGTACCAACTATCTACCAATAAACATTTTAAATCTTGTTCTAAATTCCCTTTTGGCCCTGGTAACTGGTTTATTATTTGTTCCAATATCTCATCAATACCCTCTCCAGTTTTTCCAGAACAAGGAATGGCATTTTCAGTATCAATACCAATTACGTCCTCAATTTGTTTACTGGTTCTCTCTAAATCTGATGCTGGTAAATCAATTTTATTTAAAACTGGAATTATTTCGTGATTTATATCTAAAGCTTGATAAACATTGGCTAATGTTTGTGCTTCAACGCCTTGGGTACTATCAACAATAAGTATGGAGCCCTCACATGCATAAAGTGATCTGCTGACTTCATAGCTAAAATCAACATGTCCTGGAGTATCTATTATATTTAATACGTATTCTTTTCCATTTTTGGCTTTATAATTTAGTTTAACTGTTTGGGCTTTAATTGTAATTCCTCTCTCTCTTTCAATATCCATAGAGTCTAAAACTTGAGCTTTCATTTCTCTTTCTGTTAGACCACCACATTTGTGAATTATCCTATCTGCAATTGTTGATTTACCATGATCAATGTGCGCAATTATTGAAAAATTTCTTATATTGTCGATAGTGTCCATTTAAATATTAAGATCGAATTTTTGCGCCAGTTTTATCTTCAACATTCTTGATTATCAAATTATTAATTTTTTCTAAATCATTCTCATTTAAAGTTCTTTCAGATGATTGTATCGTTACACTTATTGCTATCGATTTCTGATTTTCAGGAATATTATCACCCTCATAAACATCAAAAACTTTAATATCTTTTATTAAACTTTCATCTACGTTTGAAATAGTATCTATCAAATCTTGGGCTTTTACCTCTTTGTTTACAATAAATGCGAAATCTCTCTCAGATTTTTGAAAGTCAGAAAATGAAAATTTTACTTTTAGATCTTTTAGAGTTTTCTTAGGTAATTCTAAATTTTCCATAAAGATCTCAAAACCAACTAAAGACTCTGTTTTAATATCAATTTGTTTTAAAATATTTGGGTGAATTTCTCCAAAATATGCAGCTATTTGATTTTTTTTATTATTTAAAAATAATCTTCCTGATTTCCCAGGGTGATAATAATTGGGTGTTTCATTATCGATAAAAAATTTTTCAGAATTATAACCTGCTTCAACTAAAGTTTGAACAACATCTCTTTTCACATCAAATACATCTACGTTTCTATCTTTTTCAATCCAAGATAATCTAGATTTTTTACCCGCTGACAAACCACAAATTACAGTATTTTGTTCACCAGGATTAGAACCATTAAAAATAGGACCTATTTCAAATATAGATAAATCCTTAAAACCTCTGTCGAGATTTTTATTAATATATAATATTAAATTTGAAAAAATTGAATTCCTTAAAACTCCTAATTCTGAACTAATAGGATTAATAATTTTTATCTCTTTTTTTATATCTCTAAAATAATCATTATAACGTTTGTCTGTAAACGACCAAGTGATTGCCTCCAAATAACCTTTAGATGCAACTGATCTTTGTAAAAAATGAAATAATTTCTGATATTTATTTAAAGTAGATTTTTTTCTTTTTTTAATTGGCTCTATATACTTTATCTTTTCATAACCACTTATTCTAACCAATTCCTCAACTATATCTACTTCCTGTGAAATATCTGGTCTCCATGAAGGAACAGTTAGTTCGAGTCTTTTCTTATCCTTTTTTACTTCAAAACCAAGATCCTTTAAAATTTTAATCATTTCTTTTAAAGAAATTTTAAAACCAGATATTTTTTCAAAAATATTTGGGTCAAATTTAATTTTTTTTGTTTTGTAAGTTTCTATTTTTTGAATATCAATTTTGCTAATTTCACCACCACAAATCTCTTTTATTAATTTTGCAGCTTTATCTAAACCATCTTCGATTGATAACGGATCTATACCTCTTTCGAATCTAAACTTCGCATCAGTATCAAGATTTAATTTTTTTGCTGTATTTCTTATTGATCCCGGTTCAAAATAAGCTGACTCAAGTAATATATTTTTTGTATTGAATTCTGTACTAGATCTTGTGCCACCAATAATTCCTCCAAGTCCTAAAACACCTTTATTATCGCTTATAACACACATGCCGCTCTCCAGTTTATAATTTTTATTATCAAGTGCTGTAAACTCTTCTCCAAACTTAGAATTTCGAACAATTATACCCTTTTCAATTTTATCAGCATCATAAGCATGTAATGGTCGATTAATATCGAGCATAACATAGTTTGTAATGTCAACTATTGCTGAAATTGGTTTTTGACCAATAGAAATTAACTTATCCTTAAGCCATTTAGGACTTTCAGAATTTTTCACATTTGTTATTAAGCAGCTTCCAAACGCAGTACATCCTTGGCCTCTTTCCTTATTAATTTTTACTTTTAGGGTGTGTCTATTTTTTGAATGAATTTTTTTTTCCCTTAAATCTACTAACTTTCCAAAACCTGATGCAGCTAGATCTCTAGCTATTCCCCTGACTCCAAGACAGTCTGGTCTATTAGGTGTAATGGATAGATCAATAAGATTTGATTTTGATTTTGAAAAATAACTTTTACCAATATTTTTTTTAAATTCCCTGGTTAATTCAGTAATCCCATCGCTTTCGTCAGACAGATTTAATTCAGATTCTGAACATAGCATTCCATAAGAAGTAACACCTCTTATTTTAGCGACTACTAATTTTGTCTTGGTTTTAGGGATAATTGCACCAGGAGGAGCATATATAGTAAGCAATCCTTTTTTTGCATTTTCTGCACCACATACAACTTTTTTAATTTCATTCTCTCCAATATTTACATCACAAACTTTAAGTCGATCTGCATTTGGATGTTTTTCAGTTTTTATAATTTCAGCTACTTTGAATAATTCATTATCACCAGAAAGACTTTTTACACTCTCTACTTCTAGACCAATATTGGTAAGTTGCTCTAAAAGGTTTTTTTCTTTTAGATTTGTCTTTAGATGATCTTTTAACCAATCAAATGTTATTATCATCGACTGAGACCTCTATAATTCGTAGGTACATCCAATGGATCAAATCCAAAATGACTTAACCATCTATAATCACAGTCAAAAAAAGCTCTTAAGTCATTTATTCCATATTTCAACATAGCAAGTCTGTCGATTCCAATACCAAATGCGTATCCCTGAAACTTTGCTGGATCAACTTTAACATTTTTTAAAACATTGGGATGAACCATTCCACAACCTAAAATCTCTAACCATTGATCGCCTTCTCCTATTATAATTTTTCCATCTTTCATCTCGTATCCAATGTCAACTTCAGCAGATGGTTCTGTAAAAGGAAAATGGCTCGGTCTAAATCTCATCTTAATTTTATCTACTTCAAAAAACTCTTTGATAAAATAATTTAAACATCCTTTTAAATGACCCATGTTTATATTTTTATCTATATGAAGCCCTTCAACTTGATGAAACATTGGTGAGTGAGTTTGATCACTGTCTGATCTGTAAGTTCTTCCCGGAGCAATAATTTTAAATGGTGGCTTATCTTTCAACATAGTTCTAATTTGAACTGGAGAAGTATGTGTTCGCAATAGTTTCTGTTTTTTTTCATCTAGATAGAACGTATCATGCATATCTCTAGCTGGATGATTTTCTGGTGTATTTAACGCTGTAAAATTATTATATTCATTCTCGACATCTGGACCTTCCTCCACGCTAAAACCTATTTCGGAAAAAATTGATGATATTTCATCGATCGTTTGTGAAACTGGATGAATTTTTCCTCGAACAAATGATCTTTCAGGTAATGTTATATCAATTTTTTCTTTTTCTAATTTCTTGTTAATTTCAGCACTTTCAAGTTCATTTATTCTTGAACTGATTAAATCCTGGAGTTCATCTTTTATTATGTTCAAGTCAGAAGCAAATTTTTTTCTTTCTGACTCTGCAATTGTCCCTATTTTTTTAAATTGAGTTGAAATTAATCCACTTTTACCAAATAGATCAGATTTAATTTGGATTATTTCTGAAATATCTAATTTTCCGCTAAGTTTTGAAAGAAATTCGTCTTTAATTTTTTTAAGATCTGACATTTGAACAGATTATTTCTTCAGAGAAATAAAACAATAGCGAAGATTAATTTAAAGCAGATTGAGCTTTTTGGACTATAGTTTTAAAGGCTTCTGGACTGTCATAGGCTATCTCAGCTAGAATTTTTCTATCAATTTTTATTCCACATTTATTTAATCCATTAATGAACTTAGAATATGTCAAACCTTCTGCTCTAACCCCAGCATTTATTCTTTGTATCCAAAGTGATTTAAAATCTCTTTTCTTATTTCTTCGATCTCTGTACGCATATTGCATAGCTTTTTCCATAGCTTGCTTTGCAACTCTAATAGTATTTTTTCTTCTGCCCCATTGACCTTTAACAGCTTTTAATACTTTTTTATGTTTTGCTCTACTAGTTACACCTCTTTTAACCCTTGCCATATTAACCTCTTAAACTGTAAGGCATATACGACTTTACAATTTTACCGTCTTGTTTCGACATAGTTGTAGTGCCTCTTAATTTTCTTATTTGAGAATTTGTTCGTTTTATCATACCATGTCTTTTACCAGCTTGGGCCATTATAACTTTACCTCTTGCAGATATTTTGAACCTTTTTTTTGCAGAGCTTTTTGTTTTTAGTTTTGGCATAATTTTGCGAGTTTATACAAAGAATGTTATTAATTTACAACTACTATTAAAGCTTATAAAGGCTGAATTACCATTATCATTTGCTTTCCATCGAACTTCGGATGTAATTCTACCTTACCAATTTCCTTCATATCCTCTTTGATCTTTGTCATTAACTCATTACCTAAATGTGAGTGCTGAAGTTCTCTACCTTTAAATCTTATTGTAAATTTTACCTTATCACCTTTAGCAATAAATTTTTTGGCATTTTTTACTTTGAACTCGTAATCATGCGTTTCGGTTACAGGTCTCATTTTTATTTCTTTTAATGCAATTATTTTTTGTTTTTTTTTGGCAAGGTTTGCTTTTTTTTGTGCATCATACTTATATTTCCCCATGTCCATGATTTTACAAACTGGTGGATTTGCATTTGGAGCTATTTCTATTAAATCTAAACCTTGATTTCTCGCCATCGATATTGCTTCGTTTGTACCAATGAGACCTAAATTTTCTCCGTCACTACCTATAACTTGAACTTCTGGAGATGAAATTCTATTATTAGATCTTGGACCTCGATCTTTAGTTCTTCTCTGAAAATAATTTTGCTTAAAATCTGCCACTTAAATTGAGGATACTTTATTTAAAGCAGAAAATGTTTTTAAAAATTTATTTAATTCCATATTTTCTTGTTTATTAGAATCCAATCTTCTAATAGTTACGGAGTTACTGTCAACTTCTTTTTTACCACAAATTAATAAAATAGGGACTTTTGCAAGAGAATGTTCTCTTATTTTATAGTTCAAATTATGATTTTTTAAATCAACTATTGAGCTCATACCAGCTTCTTTTATTTTTTTAGAAACTTTACTTGCATATTCCTCAAAGTCTTCTGAAATCGGAATTACCACTGTTTGCAGTGGCGATATCCAAAATGGAAACTTGCCAGCATAATTCTCAATTAAAATTCCAATAAATCTTTCAAGTGATCCAAACAAAGCTCTATGTAACATCACTGGAACTTTTTTTGTTCCATCCTTGTCAACATAAGTAGCATCTAATCTTCCAGGTAAGTTTAAATCTACTTGTACTGTTCCACATTGCCAATCTCTACCAATTGCATCTCTTAAAACAAATTCTATTTTTGGACCATAAAAGGCACCTTCTCCCTTATTTATGCTATATTCTAATTTCGTTGCTTTGACTGCCTCTAATAGTGATGCCTCGGCTTTATCCCAAACTTTATCTTCGCCCACTCTTACTTCTGGTCTGTCGGCATATTTTAACACCACTTTTTCAAAACCTAAATCTTTATAAATATCTAAAATCAAATTTGTTACATTTAAACACTCACTTGTAATTTGATCTTCTGAACAAAAAATATGTGCATCATCTTGTGTAAAAGCTCTTACTCTTAGAAGACCATGTAAAGCTCCCGATGGTTCATATCTATGTACTTTACCAAATTCTGTTATTCTTAATGGTAAATCTCTATAACTTTTTAAACCTTGATTAAAAACTTGTATATGACCCGGGCAATTCATAGGTTTTATTGCAAAAACTTTCTCATCAGGAGTCTCGGAAGTATACATGTTTTCACCATATTTTTCCCAATGTCCTGATTTTTCCCATAACAATCTATCTAGTACCTCTGGGGTATTTACTTCTTTATATCCTGCTGCATCTTGGCGTGCTCGCATATAATTAATTAATTTTTGAAATAATGCCCAGCCCTTCTCATGCCAGAAAACAGATCCTGGACTTTCTTCTCTAAAATGAAATAGATCCATTTCTTTACCAAGTTTCCTATGATCTCTTTTTTCTGCCTCCTCAATTCTTTTTAAATAATCATCTAAATCTTTTTGAGATGCCCAACCAGTTCCATAAATTCTTTGTAACATCTCGTTTTTTGAGTCTCCACGCCAATATGCTCCAGCAACTTTTGTAAGCTTAAATGCTTTACCAATTTTTCCAGATGAAACTAAGTGTGGACCTCTACACAAGTCATGCCAAGTATCACCATGATGGTAGACTGTTAGCTCCTCACTCTCTGGAATACTCTCTATAATTTCTGCTTTATAGTTTTCACCAATTTTTTTGAAATGACTTATTGCTTTATCTCTTTTCCAAACTTCTCTTTTTGTTTTTACATCTTTATCAATTATTTCTGACATTTTTTTTTCTATTTTTTCTAGATCATCCTCTGTAAAAGGCTCTTTCCGAGCAAAATCATAGTAAAAACCATTTTCAATTACTGGTCCTATAGTCACTTGTGTACCAGGGTATAATTCTTGAACAGCCATTGCCATAATGTGAGCCGTATCGTGTCTTATAACTTCAAGACCCTCTGGATCTTTTGCAGTAAAGATTTTTACTGAACAATCTTTTTTAATTGAAAAATACAAATCTTTTAACTCACCATCGACGCTCATTATCAATGCTTGTTTTGATAATGATTTGCTTATTTTTTCTGCAACATCTAAACCTGTAACTTCTTTGGGAAATTCAATATTTTTTCCATCTGGTAATGTAATTGTAGGCATTTAGTTTAATAGTCTTTTATACTCTGAATATGTAGAAAAACACATTTTTTCAACATTAAATTTTTTTATTATATTATTTCTTCCCTCTTTGCCAATTTGATTTATAGCTGTTTCATCCATTGTTAATCCACGGATAATTTTTTTACTTAAAGATTCTGCGTTTCCTGATTTAAATAAAAAGCCCGTTTTTTCATCATTAATTGTCTCGTTAGATCCTCCAATATTACTAGCTATGATTAATTTTTGCATAGATTGTGCTTCTACTGCTACTCTCCCAAAAGCTTCTGGTTCTATTGAAGCTGATACAATTATATCAGAAACTTTATAAGCTAATGCCATATCATTACAATGATCTATAAATTTTATTTGATTTGTTAAATGGTATTGCTCAGAAAGACGTATTAGTTTTTTTTTATAAAGGTCTCTTCCTTGATCGTTTCCAAGTATAACTGCATGGAAAGCTTCATAACCTAATTCAATTTTAACAAGATTAATTGCCTCAATAAATAATTCTTGTCCTTTCCACGAAGTAAGCCTACCTGGCATTAAAATTATTTTTTTTTCATCATAGATGTTCCATTTTTGAAGTAAATTTTTTTCATCATTTTCTAATTTTGTGGAAGAATCAAAATAGTCAACATTTATTCCCCTAAAAATAACTAAAAGTTTTTTTTTACTTGTCAAAAATTCAGAATAATTTTCTTTAATGTGAGAAAAAATAAAATTTGATCCTGCAATAATCAAATCAGATCTTACCATCACAGAATTATAAAATTTTTTAAACTTGCCACTAAAATTGTAAGTTCCATGAAATGTGGTAACAAACTTTCTATTAGTTAACTTTGTTGCAAATAAACAAGACCAAGCTGGTGCTCTACTCCTTGCATGAACAATTGAGATCTTAAAAAATAAAATTATCCCGATTAATAAAATTGTATTTATTAGAATCAATAATGGGTTTTTACTATGAACTGGAAGTTTAATTAGTTTTACTTTTTTTTTATCAACGAATTTTGTTAATTCCCCTCCGCTAGTTACTATGAAAGACTCACACCCATTTTCTGGTAAATAATGAGCAATATCATAACATCCTGTTTCTGCTCCTCCGTAACCTAGTTTTGGTATTACTTGCAGGACTTTTATATTAGACGACATACAGTTAGATTATATAATAATAGAGATAACTAATAAACTTTTATGAGCAAATTCAATTACTTTAAAATAAATAAATCAAAAAAAATCAGATACTTAAAATACAACCAAAAAAATAAAGCTTACATAGTTTTTTTACACGGGTTTATGTCTGATTTAGAGGGAAAAAAACCTAAAGTATTTTTAAATTTTGCAAAAAAAAATAAACTTGGTTTTCTTGCACTAGAATATTCTGGTCATGGAAAATCATCTGGTAAATTTACCAATGGGAATATCTCAAAATGGACTAAAGAGACAACTTTATTAATTAAAAAAATTGTCAAAAAAAATAGAATCATCTTAGTTGGCTCAAGTATGGGGTCTTGGATTGCTTTAAATCAATTTAAATTTTTTAAAAAACAAATTGTAGGTTTTTTAGGAATTGGTTCTGCACCTCAATTTTTAGAGGGTTTAATGTGGAACAAATTTTCAAAAAAAATGAAAAAAGAAATAACAATAAATAGGATTATTAACTTAAAGCATGGAAATTATGAATATCCAATCTCTTTACAACTAATTAAAGATGGCCGGAAAAATAAAGTATTTCATAAAAAAATTTATGACAAATTAAAGATTACTATGGTTCATGGACAAAAGGATGAGTCTGTCCCTGTCAGTTATTCCAAAAAAGTTTTAAAAATTTTTGTAAATTCAAAAAAAAAATTAGTTATCATTAAAAAGGGCGATCACAGCTTATCTTCACCTAAATGGTTAGGCATATTAAAAAAAGAGTTAAAAATTATAATTAACTAACTTCTTTAATCTTAGACTTAAATGTAATTGGATTTTTAAGTTTATTAATCATCTCTTTTGGACAAACCTGAACAAAATTTTTAATTTCAACTTCAAAATTTTCAAAAATATTTTTTGATATCAATGATCCTGTCTCCTTTGAGTGTTCTAAAATTAATTCTTTTAAATAACTTGTCCAATAATCTGTCTCAACATTTTGCCAAACAACTGAATCTGGATTTACTTTTTTTTCAAACTCTTTAGATTTATCATAGATAAATGCCATACCTCCGGTCATGCCAGCTGCAAAGTTGTCACCGACATTTCCTAAAATGACAACTGTTCCTCCAGTCATATATTCACAACCATTTGAGTCACAACCCTCAATAACTGTAGTTGCACCAGAATTTCTTACAGCAAATCTATCACCTGCTTGACCCGCAGCAAAAAGTTTACCTGAAGTCGCTCCATACAGAACTGTATTTCCGATGATTGTATTTTCATTAGAGATTAAATTACTTTCATCAGAAAGTTTTATCGAGATTGTAGCACCTGACAATCCCTTGCCGACATAATCATTTGCATCACCTTTGAGATTTAATTTTAGTCCTTTTGATGAAAAAGCACCAAATGACTGACCCGCAGAGCCTTTGAAATTTAATGTAAGAAAATTTTCATCAAGTTTTTCGTACCCATACTTTTTGTAAAGATGATGTGAAATTCTTGTACCAACTGCCCTGTTTGTATTTTTGATAATAAATTCTTTCACAACTTTTTCTGAATTATCTAAAGATTTTTCTATTTCTGGCCAAATTTCCTGGTCTAATGTTTCTGGTACTTTATTGATCTCCAATGACTCGCAGTATCTTTTATTGTTTCCTGGGTCTGCCTGAACAAATAATGGATTTAAATCCAAATCATCTAAATTTGGTGACGCTTTATTAACTTGCATTAATAAATCAGTTCTTCCAATTATATCATTTAATGATTTAAAACCTAATTCAGCTAAAATTTCTCTTACTTCAGATGCAATGAAAGTGAATAAATTTACAACCTTGTCTGGAGTACCAGTAAATTTTTCTCTTAATTTTTCATCTTGTGTACAAACACCTACTGGACAAGTATTTGAGTGGCACTGTCTTACCATTATACATCCCATTGCCACTAGAGCTGTTGTTGCAACTCCATACTCCTCTGCTCCCATCATTGCAGCAATAACAACATCTCTTCCAGTTTTAATACCACCATCAGTTCTCAATGTAACTTTGTGTCTTAAATTGTTTAATGTTAAAACCTGATTTGCCTCGGTGAGACCCATCTCCCAAGGTATTCCAACATATTTGACACTTGTTTGAGGAGTTGCGCCTGTTCCTCCATTATGACCCGAAATTAAAATAATATCTGCTTTCGCTTTAGCTACACCTGCAGCAATGGTTCCAATTCCTGATGATGCAACTAACTTGACACCAACTCGTGCTTTTGGATTTGTTTGTTTCAAATCATAAATCAGTTGTGCCAAATCTTCTATGGAATAAATATCGTGATGTGGAGGTGGAGAAATTAATGTTACTCCTGGTGTGGAATGTCGTAGTCTTGCAATCTCCTTTGTTACTTTGAAGCCAGGTAACTGACCACCTTCCCCTGGTTTGGCACCTTGTGCCATTTTAATTTCTATTTCATTACAATTATTCAAGTAATTTACAGTCACACCAAATCTAGCAGATGCAATTTGTTTAACTCTAGAATTGGCACTATCACCACTATCCATCACCTTAAATCTTTCTGCATCTTCCCCACCTTCACCACTACAAGAAGCTCCTTTAATTCTATTCATTCCAATAGCAAGAGTTTCATGCGCTTCTTTAGATAAAGCACCGTGGGACATGCTTCCACTACCAAATCTTTTTAGTATTTTTTCTATTGGTTCAACTTCAGATAAATCTATTGATGAACCCAATTTTTTTTTTCTAAAATCAATTAGATCCCTCAAATTTATTGGTGGTAAATTATATATACCTTCAGCATATTTCTTATATGCCTCATATGAATTTGAGCCTACAGCACTTTGTAATAAATGAATTAGCTTTCCTTGATATTGATGTGTTTCACCGTTTTTCCTGTATCTATAAATACCTCCAATTGGCAATATAGTTTCTGTGCTTTCAAATGCTTCTTTGTGAATTTCTCTTATTTTTTTTTCAATTCCAACTAAACCAATGCCTGAAATTTTCGAGGTAACTCCAGGAAAGTATTCATTTACAACTGTTCTGCTCAATCCTACTGTCTCAAAATTACATCCACCTCTGTAAGAACTTAAAACCGAAATCCCCATTTTTGACATTATCTTCAATAAACCTGCATTAACTGAATTAATGTAGCGTTGTACACATTCATCATAACTAAATTGACCAAAAAGTTTTTTTTCATATCTCTGATATAAACTATCGAAAGCCAGATATGGATTTACTGTAGTTGCTCCAACTCCAATTAATGTTGCAAACGAATGAGTATCTATTGCCTCTCCAGACTGAACATTTATAGAAACATAACCTCTTAGTTTTTTTTGTATCAAAAATGTGTTTATGGCTCCGACACATAATAACATAGGCATTGGCAATCTTTCAGATGAGAGATTTTTGTCACTTAAAATCAGTTGGGTAATACCTTGTCTTACTGCAATTTCAGATTCTTTTTGGATCCTGTTAATAGAATTTTCTAAATTATCATTTTGTGAAAATGAGCAATCAATAGTCACTGAACTTTTACCAAAAAAATTAGTGAATTTGTTAAATTGTGAATTTGATAAAATAGGACTATTTAAAACATAAATATTCTCTTTGGTTAAAGTATCAAAATCAAGAATATTACCTAAATTTCCAAATCTAGTTTTTAAACTCATCACTTTATTTTCTCTTAAAGAGTCAATTGGCGGATTGGTTACTTGGCTAAAATTTTGTCTAAAAAAATGGTAAAGTGGTCTATACTTATCAGATAGTACTGCTAAAGGGGTATCATCACCCATTGAACCTGTTGCCTCTTTTGCATCTTCTGCCATTGGATGTAATATAAGCTCTAGATCCTCTAAACTTATTCCGAAAGTATATTGTCTTCTCCTTAGACTTTCGCCATCAAAATTATGTTTTTCATTGGAGATTGATAATTTTTCATCAAGATCAATTATTTGAGAATTAAAATGTTTAAATTCTTTAGCCAAATAATCTTTTATTTGACTATTAGAAAAAACTTTACCTTTTTCAATTCTGACCCCGATAATTTCACCAGGACCAAGTCTTCCCTTGGTTAAAATTTTTTTTTCATTTAAATCAATCATTCCTGTTTCTGAACCTGCAAAGATCATTTTGTCTTTTGTAATGGCATATCTCAAGGGTCTAAGACCATTTCTATCATTTGCAGCTATAACCCATTCATTGTCTGTAGCAGCAATAGCAGCAGGTCCATCCCATGGTTCCATTGTGCTATTTAAAAAATTAAATAATTGCTGATGACTTTTTGATAATGTCTTATTTTTTTTCGACCATGCATCCGGTACTAGCATTAATTTAGCTAATGGTGCAGATTGACCTGATTTATTTAATAATTCAAATACATTATCTAAAGCTGCAGAGTCAGAGACACCTTTTTGGATTACTGGTTTTAAATTTTCTATGTCCTCGAAAAGTGGGCTACTCATTTCTTGTTCATGAACTTTCATCCAATTTTTATTTCCTTTGTAAGTATTTATCTCACCATTATGTGCTATGGCCCTAAATGGTTGAGCTAAGCTCCAGCTTGGTGCAGTGTTTGTTGAAAATCTTTGATGAAAAATTGCATATCTTGAAATAAATCTTGAATCTCTAAGATCTAAATAAAAGTCAGATAAAGACTCTGCTAAATATAGTCCTTTGTAAATTATAGATTTTGAACTAATTGAACAAATATAAAAATTATTCAATGAGGCATCAAAAGCTTTATTTTCAATTCTCTTTCTTATTTCATAAATTTTTCTCTCTAAGTTTTTATCTAATAAATTTGGATCATTAGGTTTAAAAAGAACTTGTATGATTTCTGGCATGGTTTGAAGAGCTTTTTCACCTAAAACTTTTGAATTTACTGGTACTTGTCGCCAACCATATATACTAAAATTATTTTTAGTTAGTTCACTCTCAACTATTGTTTTGCAACTCTCTTGCGCTGAATAGTCATTTCTAGGTAAAAAAATCATTCCTACACAGATTTCAGAATTATCATAATCGTGTCCGGTAACTTGTATTTTTTCTATAAAAAAGTCTTTAGGGATTTCAACATGTATTCCGGCTCCGTCACCCGTTTTACCATCTGCATCTACGGCACCTCTGTGCCAAACTGCTTTTAAAGCTTCAATTCCATACTCTACTATAGCCCTAGATTTTTTTCCCTCTGTAGATGCAATTAAACCAACTCCACAAGCATCGTGTTCCATCTCTTTTGAATAAACATGATTTTTTGTGAGTAACTCTAAATTTTTTTTATAATTTTCCATTATGCTACTCTTGTTTTTTTTAGTTGCATATTTTCTAAATAGGTTTTCATAGAAGAAGCCGCATCTCTCCCATCTTTGATTGCCCATACTACTAACGACGCTCCTCTTACAATATCTCCTGCAGCAAAAACACCTTTTAGATTTGTTTCCATGGTATTGAAATCAGTTTTAATTGTTCCCCATTTTGTTACTTGTAACTCTTGTGCATCAAATAATAATGGTAAATTTTCTGGATCAAATCCAAGTGCTTTGATTACCATATCGGCTTTCACCATATATTCTGAACCTTCTTTAATTTCTGGTTTTCGTCTTCCTGATTCATCTGGTTCACCTAATTCAATTTGATTAACAACTAAATTTTCAATTTTATTTTTTCCCTTAAATTCTTTTGGACTAGAAAGCCAAACAAATTCTACACCCTCTTCCTCAGCATTTGCAACTTCTCTAGCAGATCCAGGCATATTTTCTTTATCTCTTCTATATAAACATTTTACCGACTTTGCTTTTTGTCTTACTGAAGTTCTTACACAATCCATTGCTGTGTCACCACCACCTATCACAACAACATCTTTTCCCTCAGCGTTTAAAATTCCTTTATCAAATAACTCTACTTTATCTCCTAGGCCTTTTTTATTTGATGCTGTCAAAAACTCCATTGCAGGAAAAATATTACCTAAATCATTACCAGGTAATTCAACTTCTCTTGGCTTATATACACCTGTCGCTATTAAAATTGCATCATGTTTTTTTCGCAACTGGTCTAGAGTTGCATCTTTACCAACTTCAAAATTTTGAATAAATTTTATCCCGCCATCCTTTAACAACTTTGTTCTTCGCTCAACTACATGTTTTTCAAGTTTAAAATTTGGAATTCCATAAATTAATAATCCACCTGCGCGATCATATCGATCATAAACAGTAATTTTATATCCATTTTTCCTAAGCTGCTCAGCGGCTGCTAATCCTGCGGGACCAGCACCAATTATTCCAACGCTTTGATCTTTTTCATGTTTGATAGAAATTGGTTTAACCCAGCCTTGTTCCCACGCTTTATCATTTATATATTTCTCAACTGAACCAATAGTAACTGTTCCATGTCCTGATTGCTCAATAACGCAGTTACCCTCACACAATCTGTCCTGAGGACAAATTCTTCCACACACCTCTGGCATATTGTTAGTGCTTTGAGATAATTCGTAGGCCTCTTTTAATCTTCCTTCAGCTGTAAGTTTTAACCAATCTGGAATATTGTTGCTTAAGGGACAATGTACTTGGCAAAATGGAACTCCACATTGAGAACATCTGCTTGATTGTTCTTCAGCTTTTTTAGTTACAAACTCGTCATAGATTTCATTAAAATCCTCTTTTCTTGTGCCAATCTTTCTTTTAGGTGGAGTTTGTTGACCTATTTTCACAAATTTTAACATTTTATCAGTCATAGAATCTTTAAATTTTCGGCAAATTATACATTGTTTTTAGTAATAAAAGTATTATTTAGGTCAATAATTATGACCTATAATAAACTTTATTCAGCATAAAATGTGAGAAATTTATTTTTTGCATACCTATTATGATTAAATCGAATTGTTTAAAATGAATATTTTTTAAGTTACGACATCTTTATGCTTCAAGATTTTATAGAAATACTAATTCTTTCTGCAGTCCAAGGAATTTCTGAATTTTTACCTATTAGCTCTTCAGCCCATCTGATTTTAATATCAAATTTTTATGATTTTAGCTCAAGCTCTTTATTCATTGATATTGGTCTGCACTTAGGTTCTTTATTTGCAATAATCTATTACTTTAAAAAAGATTTACTAAATTTAAGAAACAATCAAGAACTATTGGTTTTGATTTTAGTTGGATCAATACCTCTTATAATTTTTGGATATATAATATATTCGATCGAAATAATTAATCTTTTAAGAAATATAGAAATTATTGCTTGGACAACTCTATTTTTTGGTTTAGTCCTATTTTTATCGGATAAAAGAGATACTGATCAAAATATATCAACCAACTTAAATATAAAATCAATATTATTCATAGGTTTATTTCAAATTTTAGCACTCATACCTGGTGTGAGTAGAGCAGGAATAACTTTAACAGCAGCTCGATTTTTGAAATTTAATAGAGTTGACTCAAGCAAAATCGCCTTTTTACTATCTATACCTGCGTTAGCTGGTGCAAGTTTTTTAGGTCTTCAAGATGCTGTACAACAGTCTACTGAATTTAATTATTTATTATTAATTGCAGTCACTCTTTCTTTTATCTTTTCATTTATCACAGTTAAATATTTTATAAAATATGTAAGGAATTTTTCTTTAACCGTATTCGTAATTTATAGAATTATTATTGCTTTAGTTTTATTATTGATAATTTATTTTCCTCATCAAGGGTAATAATTGAGAAATTAAAACACCACACAATATGAATAAGCACCCTAATATATTATTAAAATCTAAAATTTGACTTAATAAAAACCACGCTGCGATAGTTGCAAATACACCTTCTAATGAAAAAATTATGGCTGCTGGTGCAGGTGTTATATTTTTTTGAGCGTAAATTTGTAAAACGAATGCAAAACCACCTGATAAAATTCCTGCATAGAGTATAGAGTCTATCTCATTGAGAATATTTTCAATTACAAATTCTTCATAAATCAAACCAATGATAAAAGAAAATAAAGCCACTAATAAAGTTTGAATTGCACCTAATGTTAAGGGTAAGTTATATGTTTTAACAACCATTCCAGTAAATATGATGTGAGTACTCCAGAATAATGCTCCAAGAATGACCAATGTGTCTCCAAGTCTAACTGTAGCATCATAAAAATTGGTTAAAAGATACCCGCCAATTAAACATAAAATGACTGAAGGCCATACACTCCAATGCAATGAATCTCTCTTAAACATAAAAATAATAATTGGTACCATCGGAACATAAAAAATCGTAAAAAAAGCTGCATTAGCTACATCTGTATAAAGCAGAGCTACTTGCTGCAATGCCGATCCTAAAAATAATGATAATCCTATTAAAAAAGATAGAATAGCAAAATATCTAAAACCAGTTTTAAATTCTAATTTAAATTTTTTAGTCTCAAATAACAATGCTAAAGGTAGTATTGCCAAAAAACCCACAAAAAATCTTACTGCATTAAATGTAAACGGACCAATATCATCCATGCCAGTGTCTTGAGCAATAAATGTAGTTCCCCAAATAAATGTACACAACAAAGCACTTAACAATGAAACGCTTTTAGACATAATTTTTATCAAACGGCTAACTTATAAGCAAAATTTTTACCAAGATTTTCTTTTAAATCATTATTAAATCGTGCTGCCTCCGCACCGTCAATAATTCTATGATCATAAGATAGTGAAAGTGGCAACATAGTACGTGTTACAAATTTTCCATTCATGAATACTTGTTTTTTTTCTGCTCTTCCTACTCCTAAAATAGCAACTTCAGGATAATTTATAATTGGGGTAAAAAAAGATCCCCCAATTCCCCCTAGGCTAGTTATCGTCATAGAACCTCCGAATAACTCTTTTTTATCAATTTTAAGATCTCTACATTGCTGACTGATATTTTTTAATTCTGTGCTTATTAAAGAAATATTTTTATTATCTGCATTTCTTAATTTAGGAACCATCAAACCATGTGGTGTATCCACTGCTATGCCAACATGATAATACTTTTTAACAGTCATTTTACCTTTTTCGATTTGATCGATTGAAGTATTAAAATTTGGAAATTTTTTTAATGATGTTGTTAATGCTTTTACGATGAAAGCTAATGGTGTAATTTTTTTTTTTTCACCAGTATATACGTCCGTAAGAGAAGTTCTAAATTCTTCTAATTCAGTTATATCAGCTTCGTCATGATTGGTTACATGAGGAATTTTTGTCCAAGAGTTCATTAAATATTTAGACGATAACTTTTTCACTCTGGGAATGTCTTTAATATCTACTTCTCCAAAATCTGAATGAGAATACTCTAGTTCAATTTTTTGTTCAGTTGTATTTTGATCCTTGAAACTTTTATCAGATTTAGTTGCAACAAATAACTTTACATCACTCTCGGTAACCCTGCCTTGTCTTTCACTACCCGGGACTTTGTTGATATTAACTCCAAGTTCTCTCGCAAATTTTCTAACTTTTGGTGAAGCAGAAGCTATTGTAGAAAAATCTTTAATTATTATATTTTCAGACTCATCATTTTTTTTTACATCATTTTTTTTTATTTCTTTTGGTAATTGACTTTTTGGTAATTCTTGAGCACTTGTTCCTTTTATTTCTTTCTCGCTTTCAATTTCAATAATTTTATCACCTTCAGATACCTTGTCTCCAATTTTAACGTTCAAAGAAATTATTGTTCCATCATCAGAAGATGGTATTTCCACACTTGATTTATCACTTTCTATAGTTATCAGTGGATCATTCTTTTTTATTTTTTGACCTTTTTTAATTAAAACTTCGATGACTTCCACATCTTTGAATTCACCAATATTTGGAACTTTTATATCTTTCTTTGACATTATAATTTTGTCGGCATTGGTTTATCTTTATCAATTTGATACTTCTTTATTGCCTCTTGAGCATATTTAGATGCAATTAATTGTTCTTTAGCTAAAACACTTAGTCCATATGCAACAACATGTTCTTTATCAACCTCAAAGAATTTCCTCAAATTTTTTCTGGTATCACTTCGACCAAATCCATCTGTTCCTAGCGAGTAAAAGCTCTTGTTAATATAAGGTCTAATTTGGTCTGAATTCATCCTCATATAATCTGATGCAGCCAAAATTGGACCTTCAGTTTTGCCTAAACAGCTTTCAACATATGATTTTTTTGGTTCTTTCTCAGGATTTAATAAATTATATCTTTCTACCTCTAAGCCATCTCTTCTTAATTCATTGAAACTAGTTACGCTCCAAACTTCACTATCAATTTGATATTCCTTTTGTAGAATCTCCGCACCAGCTATCATTTCTCTTAAAATTGTGCCTGATCCTAGAAATTGAATTTTGGTTTTTTTATATTTATTAAATTCTTTAATTTTATACATTCCTTTTAAAATGCCTTCTTCACATGATTTTTCAGTCGGCATAGCAGGATGAGGATAATTTTCGTTCATTGTTGTAATGTAATAAAAAATATTTTCTTTCTTCTCATGCATTCTTTTCAATCCTTCTCTAAAGATTGTTGCTAGTTCATAATGAAATGTTGGATCATAAGACTTACAGTTTGGAATAGTTGACGCCATTAAATGACTATGTCCATCTTGGTGCTGTAAACCTTCTCCCGCTAATGTTGTTCTCCCAGCAGTAGCACCAATTAAAAACCCTCTTGATTGACTATCTGCTCCTGCCCAAGCAAAATCACCTATTCTTTGAAAACCAAACATCGAGTAAAAAAGATAGATAGGGATCATTTCAATATCATGATTTGTGTATGAAGTGCCTGCAGCAATCCATGAAGACATTGCACCTGCCTCGTTAATTCCTTCTTCCAAAACTTGTCCACTTTTTTCTTCTCTATATGAACTTAATTGTGCTGAGTCCTCAGGTTCATATTTTTGTCCTTCGTGAGCATAAATACCAATTTTTTGAAAAAAACCCTCCATACCAAATGTTCTCGCCTCATCAGGAATGATTGGTACTAATCTTGAGGCAACATTTTTATCTCTCAGAAGATTAGTAAGCATTCTTACTAATGCCATCGTAGTCGACATTTCTTTTTTACCTGTAGACTCCTTCATATTGTCAAAAATGTTTTTTGGAGGGGCTTTAATAGGTTTTGCATAAGTAGTTCTCTCAGGGATAAATCCTCCTAATTGAAGTCTTCTTTCTTTAATATATTTTATTTCAGGTGAGTTTTGGTCTGGCTTATAATACTCAATATTTTGCACCTGTTTATCAGTTAAAGGAACATCAAACCTGTCTCTGTAATACATCAAATCGTCTATATCTAATTTTTTAGTTTGATGTGTAGTATTTACACTCTCACCACTTTTGCCCATCCCATATCCCTTTATGGTCTTGGCAATCACAACTGTTGGGCTTCCAATATTCTTTGAGGCTTTATCATAAGCTGCAAAAACTTTGTGAGGATCATGTCCACCTCTATTCAATCTCCATATATCTTTGTCTGAAAGGCTTGAGATTAACTCTTTAGTTTCAGGATATTTGCCAAAAAACTTTTCTCGCACATAAGCTCCATCTCTTGCTTTCATCGCTTGATATTCTCCATCAACAGTTTCGTTCATAACTTTAATTAAATGGCCAGTTTTATCGTTAGCCAATAATGGATCCCAATAAGAACCCCAAATTACTTTGATAACATTCCATCCAGCTCCTCTAAAAATACCCTCTAGTTCTTGTATGATTTTTCCATTACCCCTTACAGGCCCGTCCAATCTTTGAAGGTTACAATTGATCACAAATATTAGATTATCTAATTTTTCTCTAGCTGCTAAACCAATTGCTCCTAAAGACTCCGGCTCATCCATTTCCCCATCTCCTAAGAAAGCCCACACTTTTCGTCCTTCATCTTTAATAAGACCCCTGTTAATCAAATATTTCATATATCTTGCTTGATAAATAGCCAACATTGGTCCTAAACCCATTGAAACTGTAGGAAATTGCCAAAAGTTTGGCATCAGCCAAGGATGTGGGTAAGATGATAAACCTCCTGGATTAACTTCTTGTCTAAAACTATCTAATTGTTTTTCATTGAGTCTTCCCTCAAGAAATGCTCTTGCGTACATACCTGGAGCACTATGTCCTTGAAAATAAATTAAGTCTCCTCCAAATTTATTGTTTTTTGCTCTCCAAAAATGATTCATTCCTACATCATAAAGCGTAGCCGCAGATGCAAATGTTCCAATATGTCCTCCAAGTTCAGGAAATTTTTTATTTGCGCGAACCACCATTGCTGCGGAATTCCATCTTATCAATGACCGGATTCTTCTCTCAATATTTTGATCACCATTTGATTTTTTCTCTTCATTTACTGGAATTGTATTTATATAGGGTGTGTTTTGTGTGTAGGGAATATTTGCACCCTCCATATAAGCTTTATTAATTAATTCCTTTATTAGATAATGGGCTCTTTGATTTCCATCTTTTTCAATTACTGCAGTGAGTGATTCTAACCATTCACCAGTTTCTAAAGGATCAATATCGTTGTCATTAACTACTTGAATTATTTCTGGTTTTTTTCTCTCAATATTATTTGTATGGATGATTTGCTCTTGTTTTTTTTCTAATGATTTTTCTGCTTCTTTAATCAAATTTTCAGTGTCTTTTGGAATAGTTTTTGTTGTAGAATATTGTTCATTTGACCCTAAAATATTCAAAATTAAATCACCTTTTGAAACTTTATCACCTACTTTAACTTTTATTGTCTCGATTATGCCTGATAACGTTGAAGGTATTTCAACACTCGATTTATCACTTTCTATAGTAACTACTGGATCATTCTTGGCAATTTTTTGCCCTTCTTTGACAAGCAATTCAATGACTTCTACATTTTCAAAGTCGCCTATATCAGGAACTAATAGTTTTTCGCTCATTTAATATTTAGATCTTATACACTATATAATTTTACTTAATTGCTAATTTTAACACATTCTGCTCAATTTTTTGACACTCTTCTGAAGTATCCTTTAAAAAATGATTAAAAAGTTATTAAATACACTCTTGCAACCAAAAGAAAGCACTTACATTGATGCTAAAATTTGGATACAAAAAATTCTACTTGAAGAGAAATTCAAAAAAAATTAATTCTTAAATTCTCTCAACACATATGGCTATGCCCATTCCTCCACCTATGCATAGTGTAGCGCAACCTTTATTCTTTTTCTGTTTTATCATTTCATGAATGAGAGTGACTAATATTCTAGCACCTGATGCTCCTATAGGATGACCTAAAGCTATAGCTCCTCCATTAACATTAACTTTATTCTCATCAATATTTAACTCTCGTATTACTGCAATGCTTTGGGCGGCAAAAGCTTCATTAATTTCAAAAAGATCTATATCATTTAAATTCCATTTCGCTTTTTTAACTGCTTCACGCACAGCCTCAATTGGTCCAAGACCCATCAAAGTTGGATCGACTCCAACTGAGGCCCATGAGATTATCTTTACTAAAGGTTGAATTGATCTTTTTTTTGCCTCTTCAAAGGTTGTTAATAATAAAGCGGCTGCACCATCATTAATTCCTGATGAGTTTCCAGGTGTCACGGTCCCATCTTTTAAAAATACTGCTTTTAGCTTGCCTAAATCTGATTTATTAAGATCTTTTCTTGGATGTTCATCTTTCTCAAGATTGATACCAGATTCATTTATTTTAATTAGTTCTTCCTTAAATCTATTGGTATTAATTGCAATTTCTGTTTTTTTTTGTGAATTTAATGCAAAGTCATCTTGTTCAACTCGTGAAATATTAAATTTCTTTGCAACATTTTCGGCAGTTACACCCATATGATAATTATTAAATGCATCTATCAATCCGTCATTTATCATTGTATCTATCAGATGTTCTTCTAAAATTTTTTTACTATCCCGGTAAAAAATTGAATGTGGGGCTAATGACATGTTTTCTTGTCCACCAGAAATTACATTTTTTACCTCTCCTAATTTAATTGATTGATAACCTGAGATTACAGCTCTAAGTCCAGAGCCACAAACTTGATTTACTATGTGAGCTGGTTTAGAAATATTTATACCTGCATTTATCGCAGCCTGTCTTGCAGGATTTTGGCCACCACCAGCTGTAAGTACTTGGCCCATAATTACCTCATCAATATCATTTTTACCTAATTTATTTTTTCTTAAAATTTCCCTAATAACTATTGATCCCAATTTATCTGCACTTAATTCTTTAAGAGACCCTTTATAAGCTCCAATTGGAGTTCTGATAGCTTCTACAATTACAACTTCATTCATTGAATTATTCATAATAATTTAAATTTGTCTTAGCATTAAAATACACTAAAAAATGATATACAATAATAAATAAAATTTAAAAATGCGCCTGTAGCTCAACTGGATAGAGCGCTTGGCTACGGACCAGGAGGTTCTGGGTTCGACTCCTAGCAGGCGCGCCATTAATAAGATAAATTATGTTGAAATGGTTGATAAAATCTTCACTACAAATGTCTGTTATTTATTTTTTCGTAATTATTCTTATAGTTTTAATTATTTTAACTTTTATACTTTAACAAATTATGTCTAATTTATTTGAACAAATAAGTTTAAAGCATGGGTTTATGAAACATAATGGTGGTGTTATGTTTAGAAATATCTCTGAAAACGAATATGAATTTAAATCAGTTATTAATGAAAACCATTTGAATGCAGCAGGTATAACTCACGGAGGATACTTGGCTGCTTTGATAGATGCTGGGGCTGGAACAGCAGCACACCGTAGTGCTCAAAATGCACCATGTGTAACAATTTCATTAGATCTTAAATATATCGGTGCTTCAAAAATTGGTGATGAGATTATAGGACATGTAAAAATTTTAAAAAAAACAAAAACTTTAGTATTTTTATTTTGTGAATTAAAATGTAATAACAAAATAATTACATCTGCTTCTGGAGTTTGGAAAATTCTTAAAATAAAATCTTAAGACTTTATGTTTGATAGTAATTTGAACAGTTAATCTTATTATGCTAAGCTAAATTTTTAAAGAATTTGAAATGAGAACTTTTAATAGAACGATTCGGTCATGTTTTAGTCTATTTTTGTTCTTTACGAGTAACTACATCTTGTAGGTAAAATATTAAATATACCAAAGATAGAAATGAATAAAAATAAAATCACGGCAGTGCTTGGTCCAACAAATACTGGCAAAACTCATTTAGCAATAGAAACTATGCTCTCTTTCGATACTGGGATGATTGGTTTTCCATTAAGACTTTTAGCTAGAGAAGTCTATGACAAAGTTATTAAAAAAACTAGATATGATGAAGTTGCTTTAATAACTGGTGAAGAAAAAATTATACCTTCACATGCAAAATATTTTTTGTGCACAGTAGAGTCAATGCCAATAGATAAAGATTTAGAATTTGTAGGTGTTGATGAGATTCAAATGTGTGCAGATCATGAACGAGGTCATATTTTTACAGATAGGTTACTTAATATGAGAGGAAGTAAACTTACAATGTTTATGGGATCCAATACAATCAAAGAAATATTTTCAAAATTAAATGATGATATAGAATTCATAGATAGAAAAAGATTATCTAAACTTACTTACTCAGGTCACAAAAAAATTTCACGTATTAATAGAAAAACGGCAATTATAGCTTTTTCAACAGAAGAAGTTTATGCAATAGCAGAATTAATACGAAGACAAAAAGGTGGGGCTGCAATTGTTATGGGATCTTTAAGTCCAAAAACAAGGAATGCACAAGTAGACTTATACCAATCAGGCGATGTTGATTTTTTAGTGGCAACTGATGCAATAGGAATGGGTATAAATATGGATTTAGATCAAGTGTATTTTTCAAATTTAAAAAAGTTTGATGGAAAAAAATTAAGAAAACTAAATCTATCCGAGATAGGCCAGATTGCTGGAAGAGCAGGTAGATATCTCAATGATGGTAATTTTGGTATCACAGGTGATTGTAAAGAAATTACAGCTGAAGAAGTTGAGCTTTTGGAAAATCATAAGTTTGAAAACATCAGAACGTTATTTTGGAGAAATTCAGATTTAAATTTTAATAACCCCACATTGTTATTAAAATCACTTGAAGAAAAGCCAAATAAAGACTGGCTTAGAAAGATTCATGAGTGTGAGGATGAGAAAGTTTTAAAGTATTTCTTAAAGAAAATGGACTTATATAATTTTTCAAATTTAAAAGAAAAACTGATGTTATTGTGGGAATGCTGTCAAATTCCTGACTTTGTAAAGAAAACTTACGGAAACCACATCGATGTCGTTGAAAAAGTATTCAATTTTTTAAACAGTGATAAAGGGAAAATACCCGATAATTTTATGCATTTACAGCTTATGAAGTTAGATAAATTGGACGGAAATGTAGATTCTTTAGCGAATAGAATTGCAAATGTGAGAACTTGGTCATATGTTTCAAATAAAAACAATTGGGTCGAAAACCAAGATTACTGGATTGAAAAAACTAAATTCTTAGAGGATAAACTTTCAGATAGACTTCATGAAGAGCTTACAAAAACATTTATTGATAAAAGAGCAAGTGTACTTGCCAGAGGTTTAAAACAAGATATGGAGTTTGATACTAAAATTTTAGAAAATAATAATGTTATGATTGATGATCAATTTATAGGTAAAATAAATGGACTTAAACTAGAACTAGATCTCAAGAAAGGAGCTTTAGAGACTGATATTAAATCTCTAAAAAAAGCTGCAAGAAAAACAATAGGACCGGAGCTTGAAAAGAGAATTCAAATTGTGATTGATACAGGTCTTGTTGAGTTAAAAAATGACTCTAGAATATATTGGAACAATGCAACAATTGGCAAGTTAATTCCTGGTAAAGATTATTTGAGCCCTAATATAGAATTATTAGTGGATGACATGTTAGAGCAAAACCAAAAAAGTAAATTAATTACTTTTTTAGAAAAATGGTTAAAGAATAAAATTTCAACAGTTTTAAAAAGTCTTTACGATTTAAAAGATTTAAAAGATAAGAATTCATCGATAAAAGCCTTAGCTTATCAACTTTATGAAAATAATGGTGTCATTAAGAGAGATAAAGTAACTGAGTATCTAAAAAAATTAGACCAAAATGATAGAAAAATTTTAAGAGACCTGGGTGTAAAATTTGGTAGATACCATGTCTTCTTATTTAGATTAATCAAACCAGAGCCAGTTTCGTTAAGAACACTGTTGTGGAAAAATTATAATCAAAAATACTTCAATTTAGAACCTCCAACTTTCGGTCTAAATTTCTTAAATGATAACAAAATTCAAAACAAAAATTTTATGCTACTTTGTGGATTTGAAAAATTTAATAATTTCTATATTAGAATAGACATCTTAGAGAGATTATTTGTACAAATAATAAATTCAGATAAAAAAGATATGAAGGAAATAAAGATGATACCAGAGATGTTAAATTTATTGGGATGTAATAAAGATGACTTTAAAAAACTACTTAAAGCTATGAATTATAAAATTTCAGAAAAAAATAATGAAGTTTTCTTTAAATATATCCCCAAAAAGAGAGCTAAGTTTCAAAATAAAGAGAATATTAAAGAAAATCCTTTTGGTATTCTAAAAAATTTAAATCTTAATTAAAAATATGTTTTTTAAAAAAGATAATAATGAAAGTAATAATCTATCTAAAGTAGCTGCACTTTTAATTCATGCAGCTAAAATTGATGAAAATTTTTCGAAAAGTGAAGAAACAATTATAAAACAAGCTCTTTTACAAATAGGTGCGAACGATAAAAATTTAGAAAAAATATTTTTAGATGGAAAAAAAATTGAAGAAAATTCAAATCAAATTTTAGAATTTACAAAAGAAGTAAAAAACATGGAGGAAAATGATAAAATAAAAATAGTTGAGACGCTTTGGCGAATAATTTACTCCAATAATGAAGCAGACATTTATGAGACAAGCTTAATGAGAAGGCTAGGTGGACTGTTATATATTGACAGTAAATTGATGGGCGATATTAAAGAGAGAATTAAAAATAAAATCTGATTATGACATACATAGTAAATGATAAATGTATCAAATGTAAATTAATGGACTGTGTTGAAGTCTGTCCAGTAGATTGTTTCTATGAGGGAAAAAATATGCTTGTAATTAAACCTGATGAGTGTATAGATTGTGGCGTTTGTGAACCTGAATGTCCTGTTGATGCTATTAAAGCTGATATAGAACCAGGTAGTGATAAATGGTTAGAAATCAATAAAAAATATTCTGAGATCTGGCCTAACATAAGCGAGAAAAAAGATCCACCTTCGGATAACGAAAAATATAAAAATGAGCAAAATAAGTTTGAAAAATATTTTAAAGAAAACCTTTAAAAAAAAATCAAGTCAAAAATCAAAAAAAAAAATAAAAAAAGTTAAAAAAACAAAAATTATCAAGTTAAAAAAAATAAAAAAAATTTCAAAAATTCCAAAAATTTCAAAGAAAGTTGAAAAAAAAAGCAAACAGAAAACTGAGACACAAAGTGAAAATTTAAGAATTCCTAAAAGTAATGAAATTAAACCTGAAATCAAAAAAGTAAAAAAACAAAATACTGAAAAGAGAGAATATAAAATAAAAGATTATGTTGTATATCCTAAACACGGTGTTGGTCAAATTACAGAATTCAAAAAAATTAATATTGGCGGTATAGACGTTGAAACTTATATTATAAAGTTCGAAAAGGACAAAGCTAACGGTATGGTACCAGTTAATAAACAATCTCATTTACGTCCACTTTCAACAATTAATCAAGTTAATAAAAGTATTTCAATTTTAAAAAGTAAACCAAAAATTAAAAGGTCTATGTGGAGTAGAAGAGCTCAAGAATATGAGGCTAAAATTTCTTCTGGTAAAATTTATGAATTAGCCGAAGTAGTAAGAGATCTTAATAAAGGTGATGATCTTATGATTGATCAATCTTATAGTGAAAGACAACTATTTGAGAAAGCTTATGATCGAATTCTTTCAGAATTCCAAATTGTTTTAAATGTTTCAAAAGAAGATACACAAAAGAAACTCGATAAAGCACTTAGAAGAAATCTTAATAAGGAGATAAAGGAGGAGGATAAAAGTGCTAAAACATCGAGTTCAACCACAAGCACAAGTGAATTAACCGTTGAAGAGCCAATTTCAGAGGATGATGAACAAATAGAAGAATAAAAAAAAACGCCTCTCACACATAAAGTTATGAGAAGCGTTTTTTATAAAGAATACTAAGTTATTATCTTCTTCTTCTTTTTTTAGCTTTTTTCTTAGCTTTTTTCTTAGCCTTCTTTGCTTTTTTTCTTCTCTTAGGCATCTTTAGCTCCCTTTTTAGTTAAACGAATCAAATTGATTCGCTATTAACTTATTTTTATTTTTTTATACACGTTATGTCAATTCTTTAATTGAAGTATAAAATTTTGAAAAAAAATTTTTATAAAAATATAATTTTAAATTTTTAAAAGTGTAAAAAAGTTAGTGTTTATGCGCTTTATAATCAAATATTTTTAATAATTTAATAAAGTTTTTCTAAATCATCTTTATATTTATCTAAAATTTTTTTTCTTTTTAATTTTAATGTTGGTGTTAACATTCCATTTTCAATTGAAAATTCTTCCTCAATTAATTTAAATTTTTTAACTTTTTCAACTAAAGATAAAGTTTTATTTATATTTTCTAAAAAAATTTCAATTTCTTTTCTATTTTCGGTACTTTCAGAAACAATTAACGCAACTAAATAAGTTTTTTTGTCTCCATAAACAAAACTTTGTTTAATTTTTTCATTTAAACATAATAAATTTTCAATTTTAGATGGTGAAATGTTGTCACCACCAAGATTAACTATTATTTCTTTCTTTCTATCAGTAATTTTTAAATTTCCATCTTCTGTGATCTCTCCAATATCACCAGTATGCAACCAGCCATTTCTTATTACATCAGTCGTTTCCTTTTTCATGTTCCAATAACCAAGCATGACATTTTCACCTTTAACTAAGATTTCACCATCCGCAGCTATATTTACCTGGTTTGTTTTAAAAGGAGGACCTACTGTGTCGATTTTGATTTTTCCAGGAATATTACAACTTACGACAGGTGAGGCTTCTGTAAGACCGTAGCCTTGGAGTGTTGGCAATCCTATTGCGTTTAAAAATTCTCCAATTTTTTGATCTAAGGCACCTCCCCCAGATACAAAAGCCTTTAGTTTTCCACCAAACTGATTTTTAATCTTTTTTCTTACAAGTTTTTCACAAAAAAAATTAATTAATTTTTCTCTCAATGTTAAATTCTCATTATTTAGTTTTTTGGTACCAAGTGAGATAGTGGATAATATCAGTTTTTTCTTAAAACCTTTTTGTTTTGAAAAATTCATTGAAATTTTACTGTACAAATTTTGATAAAATCTTGGGACAGCTGTCATAATCGTAGGTTTTGCAACGGACATATTGGATAATAACTTCTCTAGACTTTCAGCATAATAAATTTTTGCACCAAGTGAAATTTGAACAAATTGAACTGCATGCTCATATGAATGAGATAATGGTAACCATGTTAAAAAAGTAGGCTCACTATCCTGAACTAGTTGGTTTAATATTTCTTGAGCTCCCTCACAATTTGATAAAATTCCTCCATGACTAAGCATTACTCCTTTAGGATTACCAGTCGTTCCAGATGTATAAATTATACAGGCAAGATCTTTCCTTTCAAGATTTTGATTAAAACTTATATGAATATCTGATTTCTTTTTTTTTAAATATACATCAAATATATTTTCTAGGTTCTCAACTCTTTCATTTATATTTTCAATAGATAAAACTTTTATTTCCTCTGAAATATATTTTTGTATTTTTTTTAATTGGATTTCATTAGAGACTATACAAATTTTTGGCTTACAATCATTAATGATGTATTCATAATCTTTCTCTGAATAAGTTGTAAATAGTGGAACCGTTACTCCACCTGCATTCATAATCGATATATCAGAGATAAGCCACTCTGGTCGGTTTTCAGATAATAGTATACATCGGTCTCCATCAGCTAAATTTGTTCTTAAGTATTCAGACAAAATTTGAATTTTTAACGCAACTTGTTCCCAAGTAAAAAAATTTTTTTCATTTTCTTTTAACCATTTTAAAAATGGCTTATCGGCAACTGAGTTTATTTCTTTATACTTGGAAAAAAAAAGTTCTACTAAACTGTTTATTCTACTTAATTGCATAATTTGGTGGGCGAAGAGAGAATCGAACTCTCACTTCTTGCGAAACACGATTTTGAGTCGTGCGCGTCTACCAGTTCCGCCATTCGCCCCGATTGTTTAATAATTTATTAAATAGTATAAGAACTAAAATTATATTAAAACCAAAAAATGTTTAAAAATCTTTACAAAAAATGTTTAGATTTAGCAGGTCACAAAAGTTCTAAATATTACTTAGCAATTGTGTCATTTGTTGAAAGCTCTTTTTTTCCTATTCCTCCTGACGTTATGGTTGTTCCGATGGTAATCTCCAAAAAAGCAGATTTTAAAAAAATTTTTTTTATAACAACAATATTTTCAGTTTTAGGTGGTATGCTCGGCTATTTTATTGGAGCATTCTTTTTCGAGTTTGGATCACATATCATGAATTTTTATGGTTATGAGGATAAACTATATAATTTAAAAGAAAGCTTGATAAAAAATGATGGTTTTTATGCTTGGCTAGGGATTCTTTTTTTAGCAGGTTTTACCCCTCTTCCTTATAAAGTTTTTACGATTGCAAGTGGTCTCATAGGATTTAATTTTTTAATATTTGTTTTAATAAGTTTAATTTCTAGAGGGTTAAGATTTTTTTTAGTGTCATATCTCTCCTATAAGTTTGGAGACTTGTTTAATGAATTTATGGATAAACATGGGTCAAAATGGTTTACGATAATTGGGATATTAATTGTTATTGTTGGATTAGTAGTTTATCTAATTTTTAAATCTAATGTTTAATTTAAAAGCTGAATTTTATTTAAAAATAATTTTTTTATTTAGCTTTATTGCTTTAATTTCTGCTTTTTTTATAGAATATATTCTTGGACATCAGCCTTGTAATTTATGTTTAATAGAGAGAATTCCCTATGGATTAAGCATTATGATAATAATGGCGATCTTTTTAATTAGAAAAAATCAGAAATTTTTAGTTATGTTATTAATCCTCACTTTTATCTTCTCTTTTGCAATTTCATTTTATCATTTTGGAATTGAACAAGGTTTTTTTCAGGAGTCATCTGTTTGTGGAGTAAAGAGTTCGACAGAAATTGTCACTAAAGAAGATTTGCTTAAACAATTAAGTGAAAAAACAATAGGTTGTAAAGATGTGACATTTAGGATTTTTGGATTATCGCTCACAAGCATTAATATTGTAATTAATTTATTGTTTATTATAACACTTTTAAAAATTTTTAAGAAATATGAAAAAAACAAATAAAAGAGTACAAGAATTTATTAGAGTCGATCATGCTGGTGAGAGGGGTGCTGTCAAAATCTATGAAGGACAATTGTTAGCTTTAAACACTATTGTAAAAAATGAAAGTTTAAAAAAAACAATTGAAGATATGAAAGAACACGAAATAGAACATTGTCAATTTTTTGAAAAAGAAATAAAAAAAAGAAATATAGAACCAACAAAATTTTTACCCTTATGGGATTTACTAGGTGTTGGTTTGGGTTTTGGCTCTACGTTATTAGGCAAAAAAGCTGCAATGCTGTGTACAGCATCCGTTGAAGAAGTTATTGATAAACATTATCTAGATCAAATTAATCAGCTTGGTCCTGAAGAGGAAGAATTAAAAAAGAAAATTACAAAATTTAGACAAGATGAATTAGATCATAAGGATATTGCTTATGAGGAGGGTGCAACAAAAAAAGGCTTTTACGCTATAATGGACAGAATTATCAAAACTGGATCTAAATTAGCAATAAATATTTCTGAGAAAATTTAATTTTAAGCTTCTAGCTCAACATCCCAATATAAATAGTCCATCCAACTTTTATGTAAATAATTAGGAGGAAAATTCTTTCCATTTCTATGTAAATCTTCAGTTGATGGTTGATAAGGATATTGATTAAGTTTCATTCCTGAAGATTTTAATAATTTTCCACCTTTTTTAACATTACATGCAGAACATGCTGTTACAACATTATCCCAGTGTGTTTCTCCGCCTTTTGATCTTGGTAACAAATGATCAAAAGTTAATTCCTCTCCACTTCCACAATATTGACAAGAAAATTTATCCCTTAAAAAAACATTAAACCTTGTAAAACTTGGTTTAGATTGTGGAACTATGTAATCTTTAAGAGCAATTACGCTTGGAAGCTGCATTTTGAATGATGGACTTCGTACAATTCTATCATAACTACTTACTATAATTACTCTATCTAAAAAAACTGACTTTACTGTATCTTGCCAAGACCATAATGATAAAGGATAATAGCTTAAAGGTCTATAATCAGCATTTAAAACTAATGCAGGACATTTTTCTAATGATACATCTTGTTCAATAAAGTTGTTCATAAATTAATTTTAACTTAAATAAAAAATGATTTCAATATTAAGAACTCATTTTATTTTTTTTAAAATATAATTTAATGCTATACTGGAAGCTTCGATAGGAATATGATGGTCGCAATTCTTAATTAAATGGGTCTCTATTTCAATATTAGATCTGATAAAAAAATCTTTTGCCTCTAACATATAATTGGGTGAGACAACTTGATCAGAATCACCATGAATTAAAAGAATATTTGTTGATGTTCTCTTTCTTTGTTTGAGATCCTCCTGATTAATAATCTTACCAGAGAAACCTACAACACAACTAAATTTATTTTTAGATGTAAGCCCTAAATTAATTGACATCATACATCCTTGACTAAAACCAGACAAACAAATTTTATCGTTTTCAAGATTATATTTAATTTTTACCTCATCTATGAATTGATTGAGTTTTTTTTCAGCCTTGATTGTCTCATTTAAAATGTATTTTGGATCATCTTTTGTAAGATCAAACCATTGATACCCAGATGGATTTATTGGACAAGGTTCATGACCATTCGGGCAGAGAAAAATTGTATTTGTAAGGTGTCTTTTCCAATTTAATGAAAGCATACTTATATCTTTACCATCACCTCCGTACCCATGTAGTAAAATGACTGCGTTTTCAATTTTCACATCTTTTTCTGGTTTTATAATGGTTGTATCAAGGCAAAATGTCATAGTAATTGATTTATGTTTTTTTATCTATAAAACAGCCTACTATAATTTTATGATTTCTGGAATATTAGTAAAAATTTTATCTATAATCTTACTTGTGGCTGTTGGTTTAGTTCTAATTCTTGGTATTGGAACTTTATTTAAAGGTGGAGAAACAAGTAAGAAATACTCTAATAAATTAATGCAGTTAAGAGTCTTGTTACAATTTATAGCAATTATAGCCTTAGTTGCTTTTGCATATTTTTTTAAAAATTAATTAAAATTACTTAACCATTTAATAAATTTTTCATCAACAAAGTCGATTGATCCAATTATTCTTGCAAACTCAAGTCCATCTTTGTTAAAAAGTATAGTTGTAGGAAGACCTCTTAATTTAAATTTCTTTGCCAATGTATTGGGTGAGTCAAAATATATTTCTAAATTTTTTATCTTCAAATCTTTAAAGAAAGTTAAAGATTTTTGACTAGTATCCTTGCCAATATTTATAGGAAATATCTTTAGATTATCTAAATTTGGATTTTCAGCTAACAAATCTAAAGATGGCATTTCATCTTTACATGGAGCACACCAAGTTGCCCAAAAATTCAATAAAACTAGATTTCCATTATAATCATTTAAGTATAATTCTTTATTTTTAATGTTTAAAAACGTTATATCACTGTAATTTTTTAACTCTTTATTAATGACTAAATTTTTTATATTGGATGCGTCACTAGCAAAAGAATTTGATAGCATTAAAACAAATATTATTAATAATCTCATGTTAAATAGGTATAATTAATTATCATGGTAAAAAATAAAAACAACCAGACAATATGGAATACAAGAATTAAAAATAATTCCTCTAATCTCTCACAAAAAATAGGTAGCTCTATTGATGTAGATAAAAGACTGTATAAAGAAGATATAAATGGTTCTATTGCTCATGTAGAAATGTTATTTAAACAAAAAATAATTTCTTTTAGAACAAAAAATAAAATTATTTATGGACTAAACAAAATTGAAAAAGAAATATCCAGTAAAAAATTTGAATTTAATAAAAAATACGAGGACATTCATATTAATATTGAAAAACGACTTTTTCAAATAATTGGTGAAGAAGCGGGTAATGTTCACACAGCAAGATCTAGAAACGACCAAGTAATAACCGACTTTAAGATCTGGATTAAATCTGCAAATCAAAAAATTAGTGTGATGTTAAATAACGTAATTAAAAATTCAATTAATTTAGCTCAAAAAAATGTAGATACTATTATGCCAGGTTTTACTCATTTAAAAAATGCACAAGCAGTTTCATTTGCACACTATCTAATGGCATACGTAGAGATGTTTAAAAGAGATAAAGACAGATTTAAGAATAATTTAGACAGTCTAAATGAAAACCCATTAGGTGTTGCTGCATTAACTGGAACTTCTTTTAACATTGACAGGAACTATACGACAAAAAAACTTGGTTTTGAAAAGCCTACAAATAATTCAATCGACACTGTAGCGGATAGAGATTTCGTTTTAGATTTTCTTTATAGTGTTTCTGTTTGTTCGTTGCATTTATCAAGAATTTCTGAGGAATTAATTATCTGGAATTCTGATGGTTTTAATCTAATTAACCTCTCAGATAAAATAGTAACTGGTTCATCAATAATGCCACAAAAAAAAAATCCTGATCTTTTAGAGTACTTAAGAGGTAAATCTGGAATTACTTTTGGTAATTTATTTTCAATGTTTACTATATTAAAAGGATTGCCTCTTTCATACTTCAAAGATCTTCAAGATGATAAAGAAATTATTTTTAAATCATATGATGTTCTTTTTCAAAGTTTAAAAGTATTTAATGAAATTCTTAAGAATGTAAGTCCTAATAAAAAAAGAATGCTTGAATTGGCATACTCAGGTTACATTACTGCAACAGATTTAGCAGATTACCTTGTTAAGAATAATTCAATGTCTTTTAGAAAAGCTTATCAAAAAACAGCTTTGCTAGTGAATTTAGCTGAAAAGAAAAAGAAAAAACTAAATGAATTATCCATGGAAGACTTAAAAAAGGTAGAACCTACATTAACAAAGGATGTGCTAAAAGTGTTTGATTTAAAGAATTCTGTCAATTCCAAAAAATCTTATGGTGGAACATCTTTTGATAACATCAAAAAGATGATAAGGAAATATAAAAAATTAAGATGATTAAAAAAATTACATTTGTTATTTTAGTTTGTTGTATTTTAGTTTCTTGTGGAAAGAAAGGTGATCCTGAATATAAAGTTTTAAATAAAGAAATTAAAGTACCAACAATTATAATTAACAAAATTTCATGAAATATATTAATAAAAGACTAACAGTGGAAAAAGTCAATTTCCAGAGAATAGCTAAAAAATTTGGAACACCTTTTTATTGTTATTCATATTCAAAATTAAAAGAAAATATAAATAAATTTAAAAAAAATTTTAAATCTTTTTCACCTTTAATTTGTTTTGCAGTAAAATCTAATACGAATGTTAATTTAATTAGAGAAATTAAAAAATTTGGTTTAGGGGCTGATGTAGTTTCTTTAGGTGAGCTCATGATAGCCATAAAAGCAGGAATAAAACCAAATAAAATAGTATTTTCTGGAGTTGGAAAAACTTCTAGTGAATTGAATTTTGCAATAAATAAAAAAATACTACTCATTAATGCTGAGTCATTAAGTGAAATAATGGAAATAAATAGACTTGCAAAATTAAGTAACAAAAAAGTTAGAATTGGAGTTAGACTTAATCCTAATACAGATGCAAAAACACTAAATCAAATTTCTACAGGGAAAAAAGAGAATAAATTTGGAGTAAATAAAAATACATTTCATAAAATTGTTAATTTTTGTAAAAATTCAAAAAATATAGACTTAAAATGTTTGAGTGTTCATATAGGTAGCCAAATTTTAGATCACAAGCCCTATGGAAAAATGCTTAAAGCCATCAGCCATATCTTAGACAAGACTAATCATCAATTCGAATTTATTGATTTAGGTGGAGGTATGGGAATCAATTATTCTGATAAAAACAAAACACTTAATTATAAAAAATATAACGCTGCAATTAATAATTTTCTTAAAAGACATAAAGTAAAAATTATTTTTGAACCTGGTAGATCTATAATTGGCAATACTGGTGTGTTAATTAGTAAAGTCATTTATATTAAGGACAGTGGTAGGAAAAAATTTATAATTTTAGATGCTGCTATGAATGATCTTATGAGACCCGCATTATATGGAGCATTTCATAGGACATTGCCAGTAACAAGATCGAATAAAATATCAAATAAACCTTACGAATTCGTTGGTCCAATTTGCGAAAGTACTGATAAATTTATAACTTTGAAAAAATTCCAAAAACTAAAGGAAAAAGATTTAATAGCTATATGCGATGTTGGTGCATACGGTATGTCTTTAAGCTCAAATTATAATTTAAGACCTAAACCAATAGAATTATTAATTAAAGGTTCAAAGATTAATGTAATTAGAAAAAGACAAAAGCACACGGAAATAATCTAGCTTTTAACACAATGTTAAGAAACTTTATATTTTCATTATTTTTTTTTACAGGAATTATCATTATTTCAATAATTTTTTTACCCTCATTTTTCTTACCTAAACAAGTAGTTTTATTTGGTGGTAAGTTAATGGGTCACTGGACGAGTTTTTGCTTAAAATTTTTTCTTTCAACAAAAATAATAATTAAAGGGACTGAAAATATTATTAAAGATGAAAAATTTTTTATAGCAGCATCACATCAATCAATGTTCGAAACTTTCTTTCTTCAAACTTTATTTAACTCACCAGTATTTATTCTTAAGAAAGAATTATTATTCATACCAATATTTGGATGGTATTTGAAAAAAATTGGATCCATATCAATTAAAAGAGGTCAAATTACAAAAGATAATCTCAGTTTTTATGATGAAATTTCAAGTGTAGTTTCTAATTCAGATAGACCTTTGATAATTTTTCCTCAAGGAACTAGAGTTTTACCTAATGAAAGACCACCTTTTAAAAAAGGAGCCTCTAGAATTTATGAGAAACTTAAAATTGCTTGTCAACCAATTGCAATTAATTCTGGATATGTCTGGCCTAAATCAGGGAGAAAAATTAGTAATAAAACTATCACTGTATCTATAATGCAACGAATAAATAATGATTTGGAAAAAGAAACATTTCTTAAAACCTTAGAAGATAAAATTTACTCAGAATTAAATCTTATAAATTAGCCTTTCATGGGCATTACTACATAGATACTATCAAAATCACTAGGATCTTTTATTAAAGCTGGCGATCCTGTATCATTTAAAAATAATTCAATTTTTTCACCATCAAGCTGTGAGGCAACATCTATTAAATATCTCGAATTAAAGCTAATTTCTAAATCGTGGTCAAATTGAACACCTAAAGTTTCGTTTCCATCACCACTGGTAGTATTATTGACAGAAAGATTTAATGTACCCTTAGATAGCTTAAATTTAACTCCATCTTTTTTATCGAGTGATACTGATGCTACCCTATCAATAGATCCTAAAAATGATTTGAGATTTGTCTCTAATTTTTTTTGATTATTTTTAGGAATTACTTGTACATAATTTGGAAATTTTCCATCAATTAATTTAGAAATTAAAATACTATTAGTTAACTCAAACTTTATTTTTGATTTTAAGTTGGATATTTTAAGATCACCATCATAATTATCTAATAAAGAGCAAAGTTGGAAAATTGTTTTTTTTGGAAGAATAATTGGGTCAAAATTTATTTTTTCACTTAACCTTATTTTGGAAATTGACATCCTGTGACTATCAGTTGCAACAGCAGTCAAATAGATCTTATCCTCAACTTCAGTTTGGTGAAAATATATACCACTTAAGTAATGACGTGTTTCATCATTCGATATTGAGAACTTACACTTGTTAAGTAACTTTAAAAAATGTTTTGAATTAATTGCAAAAGTATTATCATTAAAATTTTCGTCTGTAAGCGGAAACTCTGATGAATTTATACAATTAAGATTAAATATTGATTTTTCAGACTCTAGTTGAAGTTTGTTTTCGCTATTCATTGATAAGTTTAGTTTTTTGTCCGAGGAAAATTTTCTAACAATATCAAACATAATTGACGAAGTTGTAGTTGTATTTCCCTCCTCTAAAATTTCAACATTTTCAATTTGATGAATAAAAATCAAATCAAGATCTGTGGCTGTGATTGTTAATTTTGAATCACTTGCATTTAGTAGAACATTAGAAAGTATCTGTAACGTACTTCTTTTTTCAATGACACCCTGACAGTAACTCAACGCTTCCTGAAGTTCTTTTTGATTAACGTTAAATTTCATACTTCTTTATTATATAAAATAATACTTTTTAATTTATTTATATTGTTGTTCATATCTGGATTTTTTTCTTTTAATTTTTCAATTGTTTTTACAGAATGAATTATAGTCGTATGATCCCGATTTGAAAATTCTCGTCCAATTTCTGGTAATGATTTTGTGGTTAAAATTTTAGTTAGGTAAATAGCTGTCTGTCTCGGTCTAACTAAATATCTCGATCTTCTTGAAGATAACATCTCATTTTTACTAATTTTGAAAAATTTACAGACAATTGTTTGTATTTTATCTACTGTCACATTATTTTCTGTTAAATTTAACAAATCTTTCAAAATAATCTTTGTCTCAGATAGACTTGGTAGTTTGTTATAAATCCTTGAGAATGAAACTATACGATTAATTGCTCCAACTAATTCGCGCACATTAGTGGTAATCTTATTACTTATAAAATCTTGAATTTCATCTGTAACATTTAATTTGTCAGCATATAGAGTAGTTAATTCATTTATCTTATAATTGATAATCTTTCTTCTTAAATCATGCTCAGGTTTTTGAATATCTACAACTAGACCTCCAGAGAATCTTGATTTAATTCTTTCTTGAATTCTAGATAGCTTATTAGGTGGTCTATCAGCTGAAACAATTATTCGTGATTCTTTATCCAAAAGTGCATTAAAAGTATGGAAAAACTCTTCCTGCATAGCCTCTTTACCATTCATGAACTGAATATCGTCTATTAATAAAACATCTGTATTTCTAAAATACTCTTTAAATTTAACCATATCGTTAGATTTAATTGATTTCACAAATTGATACATAAAACGTTCAGCTGAAATAAACATCACTTTTTTGTTTTTACTCATTTCGTAGCCTATAGAATTTAAAAGATGAGTTTTACCTAAACCTACGCCCCCATATATATAAAGTGGATTATAATGAGAAATATTCTCAGATACCTTTAAAGAAGCCTCAAAAGCTATTTTATTACTTGAGCCAATTAAAAAGTTTTCAAATCTTTTATTGGGATCTATTCGACTATACTGGAGATGAGAGTCTTTGATAAATGAGACTTTTTGTGTCTCTCTTATTTGATAAAGATTATCAAATTTTTCACTTTTTGTACCCTTTTTTTCTAAAATCTTAAATTCTATTCTGATAATTTGTTTTTTATGTTTTCTAATGGTTTGTAAAATCTGATCTAAGTATCTTGAAGTGATCCAATCACGAATAAACCTAGTAGGTACAGTTAATAAGATATAGTTATTAAACTCTTCATGTAAATCAATTTTTTTTATCCAACTCTCATAAACTTCTATACCCAATTTGAGTTTTAATTCAGATTGAATCATTTTCCAATCAAGATTAATTTTATTAAAACTTTTATTTGTGTGCGTGTTGTTCATTTTTTTGGAGAGACTCCAGTTACATCAATAATGATGGTTATTGCAACAAATTATTTTACTAAACTAAAAATAAATAAAATCTGGGATTGTGTAAAAAATTTTTTTAAAAATTTCTTTGACAAATTTTTTTTTTATGTATCAAAAAAATAAATAAAATTTATGATTGAATTAAATATAATATCTTTTTACTAATTCTAAATATTGTAATTTAAGAATAACACATCATATATGAAGCGTATTCTTTAAGTTGAATCAACTTGAGGTATAGAAATTATAAAGAACTTATTTTTTTTGTAATTCTAGATATGTTCCTAGATGCATTTTGTTTTTTTATAATTCCAGTTTTAGCAATCTTCATTAACTCAGAATTCAACTTGGGTAAGAACTTTAAAGCCTCTGACTTTTTCTTATTTTCAATCAGAACGTTTATCTTTTTCAATGCAATTTTGTATCTACTTTTTCTCGCTTTGTTTACCGCAGTCTGTTTAGATATTCGTCTAATTCTTTTAATTGCTGATTTTGTATTAGCCATAATTTTGCAGGGGTATAACTGCTTAAATAGGCCCGGTCAATAATATATTTGTTGTTTTTGGCATATTTCACACAAAAATGTTGATCTATTAGATTGAGTTATTTTATTAATTGTTCCCAAACAACTAAATCTTTTACACTTTTGTTTATCTCTACCATAAACCTTAAATTCTTTTTGAAAATTACCTTGATCACCTTTGGTATTTTTAAAGTCTCTTATAGTTGATCCACCTTTTCGTATTGCATTATTTAAAATTTTTCTTGAATTTGTAACTATATTTTTACATTGGTATTTTTTCAAATATTTAGCTGATAGTGAAGGATTAATTTTTGATAGATATAAAATTTCGCTTGCATAAATATTTCCAATTCCAGATACAAAATTTTGGTCTAATAAAAAATTTTTTATACTCTTATCTTTTTTTTTAAAATGATTAATCAAATACTTTGAATTAAATTTTTTGTTAAAAGGTTCTGGACCGAAATTTTTAAACTTTTTTTTTACGTTATTAAAATCATCAAAAAATTGAAAGTAACCAAATCTTCTTGGATCATTATAAACTAACCTTATATTTTTAAAGAAAAATTCAACGTGGTTGTGTTTTTTAGGCAAATTTGGTGAATTATAAAAACTAGCATTGGTAGGCGTGTTATTTTTTTTGTTTTTAACAATATGAATTGTTCCTGACATTCCTAAATGGACTATACAAAAACTTTTATTATCCAGCTCAATAATCAAATATTTTGAGAATCTTTTGATATTTGAAATAAGTTTATTTTTTAGCTTTTTTTCGAAAGAGGTTTCCAATTTAAATCTTAAGTTTCTATTTCTAACCAAAACTTTATTGATTTTTTTACCTTTTATATTTTTTAACAAAGATTGTCGGACTATTTCTACTTCTGGTAATTCTGGCATTTACTATTATATTAAATAAATAATTAATTAAAAATGCAACAACATCTTCAAAATAAAAAAGGTTTAGTACAAGGCGTATTTGATCAAGTTTTTGATAGATATGATTTAATGAATGATTTTATGTCATTCGGAATACACAGGTTTTGGAAAAAAAATCTAATCAATATGATGAAACCGTCAAAAAATAAAAGCTTGGTTGATGTTGCTTGTGGTACAGGAGATATAGGAAAACTTTATTTAGATAACACTAATATCAATAATCATATTACTTGCATCGATCCAAATAAAGGGATGGTATCCAAAGGAAAAGAAAAGCTAAAAAATTATAAAAATATAAAATGGATAATTTCCAGTGCAGAAAAACTCCCCCTCAAAAGTAATTCTTTTGATTTTTATACGATTAGTTTTGGCTTAAGAAATACAAAAAATTTAGATAAATCTTTATCAGAGGCCTATAGAGTTTTAAAAAAAGGTGGACAATTTTTTTGTTTAGAATTTTCCAAAATACAAAATAAGAACTTAGAACTTATCTATAAAAATTATTCAAAATTAATTCCTTTAGTTGGTAAATACATTGTTGGACAAAGAGAGCCTTATGATTATCTTATTGAAAGTATTGATAATTTTGTCAATCAAGAGGAGCTTTTACAATATATGAAAGTCAATAAATTTCAAAAATGTAATTACAGGAACTTTTCTAATGGAATAGTATCTATACACAGTGGTTGGAAAGTTTAATGATAAAAAAAATTATAACTTTATTTAAGCTTGGACGAAAAATAGCTCATTCAGATATATTGGAGATAATCTCTAAATTTCAAAAGCCACCATTAGTAATCACATTACTATTTAAATTTTTATCAATATCTTTTACACCTAAAAAAAAAGATTTTAATAAAAATGAAAGTGAGAACCTGGCAGACTCCTTAGAGTCTATGGGTACAACTTTTATAAAACTTGGACAATTTTTAGCTACACGACCAGATATAATTGGAGAGGATCTCTCAAAACAATTAGAGAGTCTTCAAGATAAGTTGCCACCATTTTCACTTGTACAAGCTAAAGAAATTGTGAAAAATGATTTAGGGAATGAGACAAATAACTTAGTTATTAATTTAAGTGAACCCGTTGCAGCAGCTTCAATAGCTCAAGTTCATAAAGCTCAAATCAACGACAATGGGACTATCAAGGATGTTGCTATAAAAATTTTACGTCCAAACATAAAGAAAATTTTTAATGAAGAGATTGATGCAATTATGCTTTTCGCTTTTTTAGTGGAGTCGTTTATTAAAAAGACAAAAAGGTTAAAGTTGGTCGAAGTAGTTTTTTTACTTAAAGAAATAACAAATTTAGAAATGGATTTAAGATTTGAAGCAGCTGCAGCTAATGAATACGCAGAAAATACTAAAAATGATGTTGGGTTTAGAGTTCCAGAAATTTATTGGAATTTTACAAGTGAAAATGTAATGACATTAGATTGGGTCGACGGAATTTCTATTAGGGAAACTGAGGAGCTAAAAAAAAGAAATTTAAATACTGAAAAAATCGCAAACGATATTATTCAAAATTTTCTAAGACATGCAGTGAGAGATGGATTTTTTCACGCTGATATGCATCAAGGAAATATATTTATAGATAATAATGGTCATATAGTTCCAATTGATTTTGGAATAATGGGTAGACTTGATAAAATGAGTAAAAGATTTTTGGCAGAAATATTATTTGGTTTTATTCAAAGAGATTATCGTAAAGTAGCAGAAGTGCATTTAGTTGCTGGACTGGTTCCTAAAGAGGTTCCAATTGATGACCTTGCTCAAGCCCTAAGATCAATTGGTGAACCAATTTTTGGTCAAACAGTAAAAGATATTTCTGGTGGAAAATTATTAAAACAATTATTTGATGTTACAGAAAAATTTAACATGCAAACACAACCCCAGCTTCTGATGCTCCAAAAAACAATGGTTGTTGTGGAGGGGGTAGCCAGAAAATTAAATCCAAATACAAACATTTGGACTACATCTAAACCTGTTCTAGAGAATTGGTTAAGAGAAACAAAAGATCCTATGACCACAATCAATGAAACAATTCAAAGTACATCTGAAGTGATTAAAAGATTACCAGAATTTCCGGAAATAATGGACAAAGCTAATCAAGCTCTAACATATTTAGCTAGCGGTCAAATTCCACAAAATTCAAATTCCTATACTGCTTTGAATACAAAAAAATCAGAAATGACTGCTTTTAGAAATCAATCTATTATTGGCTTTTTAGTCCTTGTAATTTTTGGTCTATTGGTATTTTAATTCACTCCATGGGTAACTTGAATAATAAAAAAATCTTATTAATAATTTGTGGAGGTATAGCCGCATATAAAAGTCTTGAATTAATCAGACTTTTAAAAAAGGATGGTGTAATTATAAAAACAATTCTTACTAAAAGTGGTGCTGAATTTGTGACGCCTCTTTCAATTACTTCATTATCTCAATCTAAAGTTTATCAGGATCTTTTTAGTATAGAAAATGAAGTAGAAATGGATCATATTAGTCTTTCAAGATGGGCAGATCTCATTTTAATTGCCCCTGCAACAGCTAATACAATATCTAAACTTGCTAGTGGAAGTTCAGATGATTTAGCTTCAACTGTTGCTCTTGCTTCAAACAAAAAAATTTTTATTGCTCCTGCAATGAATGTGAGGATGTGGGAACATCAATCTACTAAACAAAATATAAGAAAACTAAAAACCTATAACTATGAATTAATTGGCCCTGAAATTGGGGATATGGCATGTGGAGAATACGGAGAAGGTAAAATGTCGGAACCAAAAGAGATAATAGATAAGCTTAAAATTTATTTAAAAAATTTAAAACGAAAAAATAAATTAAAGGCAATAGTGACCGCAGGACCAACCAAAGAATACATTGATCCAGTAAGATATATATCTAATAAATCAAGTGGTAAACAAGGCTATGAAATTGCGAAATCATTATCAAAAAAGGGTTTTGAAACAACTTTAATTTCAGGACCAACAAACTTAGAAATAAATAATGATATCAATTTGATCAAAGTTGAAACTGCTGAAGAAATGTTTCAATCAACACTTAAAAGTTTACCAGCCGAAGTAGCAATATTTTCAGCAGCAGTGTGTGATTATAAAGTGAAAGAAATTTCTAAAACAAAAATAAAAAAGCAGAATGAAATTAGTTTAAATTTGGAAAAAAATGTCGATATTCTTGATTATGTCTCTAATCATAACTCCTTAAGACCAAAACTTGTGGTAGGCTTCGCAGCTGAAACGAATGATTTAGAAAACTATGCTAATAAAAAACTAAGTGAAAAAAATTGTGATTGGATAGTTGCAAATGATGTATCAAATAAATCAATTGGTTTTGAATCAGATTTTAATGAAGTATCAATTCTTTATAAAAATAAAAAAATAGAAAGACTTAAATATAAATCTAAATCAGAAATTTCAGATGAATTAGTTGAAAAAATCATTGATCATTTAAACTAATGATTAAAGTTTTAGTAAAAAAATTAAAACCTTCTGTAAAATTACCATCATATAAAACTGACGGCGCATCTGGCATGGATCTGATGGCATATATAGATAAATCAATCGAATTAAAACCCGGAGAATCGTGCCTAGTACCAACAGGATTATCAGTTGCATTTCCTAAAGAATATGAAATTCAAATAAGACCAAGGTCAGGATTAGCGGCAAAAAGCAATATTAGTGTTTTAAATACACCTGGTACAATAGATAGTGATTATAGAGGAGAAATAAAGGTTATTTTATTTAATCATGGTAACAAAAGTTTTAAAATCAATAACAACGATAGAATTGCTCAAATGATTTTAACTCCAGTTATAAAAATAGATCTAGAAGAAACAAATGAACTTCCAGAGTCAGTAAGAGGAGCAGGTGGTTTCGGTTCAACTGGTAAATGAGAGAAAGTCTTAACAAATCTCAAATTGAAAGATTCTCAAGACAATTGGTTTTAAAGAATATAGGTGCGAGAGGTCAAAAAAAAATTTTATCCTCTAAAATTTTAATTGTTGGTATTGGAGGATTAGGTTGTCCTGCTGCAGAAAATCTAGTAAGAGCTGGTATTGGAACTATTGGTCTTGTTGATAATGATATCGTAAATCTTTCCAACATACATAGACAAAGTCTATTTACTTCTAAAGATATAAAAAAATCAAAAGTTAGTGTAGCTGCAAAAAAGCTGAGAGAAATAAATCCATATACTAAAATTAAAACTTATAAGTCAAGACTCAATAAGAATAATGTCAAAAATATAATTAAAGATTATGAAATAATTATTGATGGTTCAGATAATTTTAAGACAAAATTTTTAATTAATGATTTCTGTGTAAAGTTGAAAAAAAAATTGGTAACAGGAGCAATCAGTAAATTCGATGGTCATGTATTTACATTTGATTTTAACGATAAAAAAACAGCTTCGTTAAAAAGTTTCTACCAAGAAAATGAAATTTCAGACAATGACCTAAATTGTGAATTTGAGGGAGTTCTTGGCACAACTGCATCAATTGTAGGAACAACACAAGCAAATGAAGCCTTAAAAATGATTATGAAAATTGGGCAAACTTTAAAAAATCAAATATTAATTATTGATCTTTTAAATCTTAATTTTAGAAAAGTTAAATTTTTTAGAAAATAGGTATAAATTAATAATGAAAAAGTTATATTTTTTAATTTTACTCTGGATTTTTTTTCCATTAAATGTTTTTGCAAATGATATTTTTCTTTCATTAAAAAAAAATAAAGTAAATGTAAGATATGGTCCAGGATTTGAGTATCCTATAAAATATGTCTATAAAAAGATAGATTTACCTATTAAACAGATTGATAAAAAAGAAAATTTTAGGAGGATTATTGATCTAAAAAATAATAGTGGATGGATACATGTCTCTCAACTCAAAAAGGTAAATTCTTTAATACCAAAGGTCGATAAAATTTTGTTTAGCAGGCCATCAAATTTTTCAAAACCTTTAGCAAAAATAGAAAAGGGTAGAGTTTTGTTAATACAGAATTGTAATGATGATTGGTGTAAGGTGAAAACTGGAAACTTTAAGGGTTGGGTAAAAATAGAAAACTCCTGGGGTGTGAATTAATCTAATCTACTCGACTTATATTTTTTAATGTTAAACTACTTCTGTTGTTCACAAACGTCCTTGATTACAGGAGCATTTGCACAATCTAAACATTTTGTTTTCTGAACAATACAACCATCATCAAGAACTTCAACATCAACAATTTTATCACACTTAGAACAAGTTGAGGAAATTGTTAGTCCACATTTTTTACAATTATAATTTTCAGTTTGCATAATGATAAATTAATAAAAAATAAATTTATTTCAATAAATATTCATGCGAATGATTATTATTATTGAAACTTTTTTGCGAATGATTACTAATTGCTTTTTTTTTGGTATATTAGATCAAATTATTTTTTAGATTTGCTTGCCCACCATTTATCTAAAATAAAATACCAAATTGAATTTGCAATTGGTTCAACAATTGCATCTGTCAGTGCAATTTTAAAAGAAACATCTGCTACTATCATTAAAACTGTAATCGCAATTGCAAAGTGTCCAATTGTATAAATTACAGTTCTAAGTAAAGAACCTTTATTATTTTGATAAATATTATGGGATGCTTGAAATATGCCTTTAGTAATTTCCATCAGTTTTTAAAAGGACTCTCAAGAACACAAGCCACAAGGTGTATTCTAGCCTGTTCACCTCCATTAAAAAAATTATGATATTTGGTGTTATTTGTAATCCAAACTTTTCCATCAGCGGGTAAATGTTTCGCGACATTCTCTATAACCATTGAACACCCTTTGTTTGTGATTATAGGCACATGAAGCCTACATTCAGGATCTTTGTGCCAACTCAAAGTTGATCTAGGCTCTTTTAATAAAAGTCTAACCCTTCCCAATTTAAATCTCTTGCTTAAAACTTTGTAAACTTCTGCAAAGTATGTATTTTCAAATTCAGGTATTAATTGTGTATATTTAGACTCATCTATATCAACATCTCTTGAAACCTCTTTTCCAGTTTCATCTGCAATTGTCCAATATTTTCCTCTAATATTGCTCCCTTCAATCGAGCTTTTATCGTTTGGAATTTGATTTAATGGAATTGCACCAAAATGTGTAACACCTGGTGTATTAAATTTTTTTAATTTCAAAATTTTATCTAAGTCATCTTTTAACTTTGAAATGTCAAAATTTAAATTTGGAACTTCGTAAAAATCCTCGAAATTTGCTGTTGCCATATAACTTTATCTTTTTTCAAATTTAATTTAATCTCAAATCAAATCGATCAGAATTCATAACTTTTACCCACGCAGCTATAAAATCTTTAACAAATTTTTCACTTGAATCCTCACAGGCATAAACTTCTGCAAGAGCTCTTAGTTGAGAATTTGAACCAAAAATCAAATCAACTCTTGTTGCTTTCCATTTGGTTTTTTGAGTTTTTCTATCTTTTCCAACAAAAGTTTGTTCTGATTTATCTTCCTCTTTCCATGTAGTATTCATGTCTAATAGATTTACGAAATAATCGTTAGTAAGAGAACCAGGTTTATTTGTAAAAACACCATAATTTGAACCGTCATAGTTAGTATTCAAAACTCTCATACCGCCTATAAGTGCTGTCATTTCTGGTGCAGTCAGACCCATTAGTTGTGCTTTATCAACCAATTTTTCTTCTGCTGAGACATTTGAAGCTCCGCTATTTAGATAGTTTCTAAAACCATCTGCCTGAGGCTCTAGAAGACCAAAAGAATGAATATCGGTTTGATCTTGTCTTGCATCTCCTCTGCCTGCTGAAAATGGAACATTTACTTTTTGCCCTGCCTTTTTAGCAGCCATCTCAATACCAACACCACCTGCTAAGACAATCAAGTCTGCCATTGATACACTTTTCTTTTTGTTATCAAATTGATCTTTAATTTTATTTAAAGCTTTAACCACAGTTGATAATTTCTTAGGATTATTTACTGCCCAGCTTTTTTGTGGTTCTAGCATTATTCTTGCACCGTTTGCACCACCTCGTTTATCTGATCCTCTAAAAGTTGAAGCTGATGCCCATGCAGTCGAAACTAAATCTGAAATTGATATTTTTGATTTAGAAATTTTGTTTTTTAAATCTTTTATATCTTTTGATTTAAGTTTGTACTTTGGTTTATCAATTGGATCTTGCCAAATTAAATGCTCTTTTGGAACTTCGCTACCTAAGTAACAAACTCTTGGACCCATATCTCTATGAGTTAATTTAAACCATGCCCGAGCAAATGCATCATGAAACTCTTTAGGGTTTTGATGAAAATGCTTTGTAATTGGTCCATAACTTGGATCAACTTTCATTGATATATCTGTTGTTTGCATCATTGGTGGATGAAGCACACCTTTTTGATGCGCGTCAGGAACCATCTTAATTTTTTGACCATTTTTCTTTGGAGTCCATTGATGAGCTCCAGCTGGACTTTTTGTTAATTCCCAATCATGACCGTATAAACAATCTAAATAACCCATATCCCATTTAGTAGGATTTTGAGTCCAAGCACCTTCGATACCACTGCTTATTGTATCGACACCTTTTCCAGATTTATATCCACTGTTCCATCCAGTAGACTGATCTTGAAGTTTTGAAGCTTCTGGATCTGGACCTTTGTAAGACTCTGATGCTGCTCCGTGAGATTTTCCAAATGTATGTCCTCCAGCAACTAAGGCTGCTGTTTCGTAATCGTTCATAGCCATTCTTCCAAATGTCTCTCTGATATCGTGTGCTGCTAGTAGTGGATCAGGATTTGCATCCGGACCTTGTGGATTTACATAAATCAAGCCCATGTGAGAAGCGCCTAACGGCTGCTCTAGATCTCTTTTTCCACTGTATCTCTCAACACCTAGCATTTCTTTTTCTGAACCCCAATAAATATCGTCCTCTGGTTCCCAGATGTCTGTTCTACCTGCACCAAAACCAAAAGTTTTAAAACCCATAGAGTCTAATGCTACGTTTCCAACTAATATAAATAAATCTGCCCATGAAATTTTTCTTCCATATTTTTTTTTGATTGGCCATAAAAGTAACCTTGCTTTATCTAAATTCACATTATCTGGCCAAGAATTGAGCGGAGCAAATCTTTGATTGCCAGTGCCGGCACCACCTCTACCATCACCTGTTCTGTAAGTTCCTGCAGCGTGCCAAGCTAATCGAATAAATAAAGGACCATAATGACCATAATCTGCAGGCCACCATTCTTGTGAGTCTGTCATTAATTTTTTTAAATCTTTTTTTAACGCCTTGTAATTAAGTTTTTTAAATTCTTTCGCATAATTAAATTTTTTATCCATAGGGTTTGATAAATCAGAATGCTGACTAAGAATTTTTAGATTTAAACTATTTGGCCAGAAGTCTCTTACTGTTTGACCTCTTCCTGCAGAAAACTTTGCAGGTGTGCCTGCCCCTGTAAAAGGACATTTGCTTAACTCATTAGCTTTAAAAGATTTATTTTTGAAATTTTCAGTGCTCATTTATTCTTTCCCCATGTTTAAATTGGTATAATTTCCACTTTATAATGGTTCTAAATAGCTGTCAATTGGTTAATAATGACGCTTAATAAATTGATAAATTAATCTTCGAGTTTGACAAGAACTTCAATGGATTTGATTTTCTTACCATCAATTTTTCTTTTAATGTTTATAGGTCCTACATCAGAGTTTTCTAGGTCAATCAACTTTCCATCTTTCAAATTATAAAAATGATGATGATCAGTGATGTTTGTGTCAAAATAAGTTTGGTTTGAGTTTACAGGGATTTGCTTTAAATATCCTTTTTTTTCAAAAGCATGAACTGTATTATAGATTGTTGCTAAAGATATTTTGTTATCTATTTTATCTTTAATTTTTTGCTCTAACTCATTTATTGTGAAATGAAATGTTCTTTCAGTATTAAACAGAACCTCGCATATCTGAAGCCTTTGTTTAGTAGGTCTTAATCCAGAATTTCTTAATTTTTCAATAAATTTCACTTTTTAAGCAAATTGTTAGTTAAAATTATTCTAAACAAGTATTATAATTATATTATATAGTTACAAAATCAAGTAAATAAGAGTATTCAATTTTATGAAAAAAAACTCTTACTCATACGATGAACTAATAAATTGTGGTGAAGGGAAATTATTTGGTCCTGGTAATGCTAAATTACCTCTTCCACCAATGCTTATGTTTGATAGAATTACAGAAATTAATGACGACAAGGGAGCTTTTAAAAAAGGCTTATTAAAAGCTGAGTTAGATATTAAAAATGATCTTTGGTTTTTTGATTGTCACTTTAAAGAAGATCCTGTTATGCCAGGATGTTTAGGATTAGATGCTATGTGGCAATTAGTTGGTTTTTTTCTAGGTTGGAAAGGAAATCCTGGTAAGGGAAGGGCTTTAGGAGTTGGTACTGTTAAATTTACAGGTGAGGTTTTAAAAAGTGTTAAAAACGTAAGGTATGAAATAGATATGAAAAAAATAATGTCACCTGGAGGAACAACAGTCGGGCTTGCTAATGGCATTTTACTTGCTGACGAGAAAAAAATATATTCTGCAGATAATTTAAAAGTAGGATTGTTTAAATAATGAGGAGAGTAGTAATAACTGGTTTAGGGGTAGTATCTTGTTTAGGTAATAATCAAGATGAAGTGTATCAATCATTGTTAAATTCTAAATCAGGAATTTCTTTTGCAGAAGAATATAAAGAACATAATCTAAAAAGCCATGTCCATGGTAAACCAAATATCAAACTTGAGGATCATATAGATAGAAAAACTATTAGATTTATGGGTTCTGGCTCAGCTTATAATTATATAGCTATGAAAGAGGCAATTAAAGATTCTGGCTTAGAGGAAAAGGATGTTAGTAATTTTAAAACAGGAATTGTGATGGGTTCAGGTGGTCCTTCAATTGAAAATGTGATTTTAGCTGCAGATAAAACACGTGCAAAAACACCAAAGCTTATGGGCCCTTTTATTGTGCCAAGAACAATGGCAAGTACTGCTTCTGCTACACTCGCAGTTCCATTTAAAATTAAAGGCACTAACTACACTATGAGTTCAGCTTGTGCAACAAGTGGACATTGTATTGGAAATTCTATGGAATTAATTCAATTGGGTAAACAAGATATTGTTTTTGCTGGCGGTAGTGAAGAAATTCATTGGGCAATGACTGCGATGTTTGATGCTATGACTGCTTTGTCATCAAAATACAATGATACTCCTGAGACCGCATCAAGAGCTTATGACAAAACAAGAGACGGTTTTGTAATTGCTGGGGGCGGAGGGGTGTTAGTGCTTGAAGAATATGAACACGCTAAGGCTAGAGGAGCAAAAATTTATGCAGAATTAACTGGCTATGGAGCAACTTCAGATGGATATGATATGGTAGCACCATCAGGTGAGGGAGCCGTTAGATGTATGAAAATGGCTATGGAGACAGCAAAAAATAAAATTGATTACATAAACACACATGGAACATCTACTCCTGTTGGAGATATTACGGAATTAAATGCTGTAAAAGAAACTTTCGGTGAAAATATTCCAAAAATTAGTTCAACTAAATCTCTTTCAGGACACCCGTTGGGAGCGGCATCAGTTCATGAAGCCATATATTGTTTAATTATGATGAAAAATAATTTTATTGCTGGTTCGGCAAATATTAGTGAAATGGACGATGAAGCCAAAAAATTTCCAATAGTCGCCAAAACTGAAACGGGACTAACTTTAAACACAGTTATGTCAAACAGTTTTGGGTTTGGTGGAACTAATGCTGCATTAATATTTGAAAAGGTTTAATTATGAGTTTGATGAAGGGTAAAAAAGGATTAATCATGGGTGTTGCCAATGAAAGATCTATCGCTTGGGGTATTTCACAGAAACTCGCTGAGGCTGGAGCTGAACTTGCATTTACTTATTTAGGTGATGCATTAAAGAAAAGAGTAATTCCTTTAGCAGAAAAATTAAATTCAAAAACTACGTTTAGCTGTGATGTTGAAAAAAAAGAAGAAGTGGTCAAATTATTTGAGGATATTAAATCTCAATGGGGTGAAATTGATTTTGTAGTTCATGCAGTTGCTTTTTCAGATAAATCAGAGTTATCAGGCGAATATTTAAACACGACAAGAGAAAATTTTTTAAGAAGTATGTTAATCTCTTGTTTTTCATTTACAGAAGTTGCTAAAGAGGCCACAAAAGTAATGAAACAAAGTGGTAGTCTTCTTACGTTAACTTACGAGTCTACTAAAGCTATTCCAAATTATAACGTAATGGGTGTGTGTAAATCAGCTCTTGAGGCTAGTGTTAAATACTTAGCTAGAGATTTGGGGGCTAAAGGCATCAGAGTGAATGCAATAAGCGCTGGACCTATTAAAACCTTAGCAGCTTCTGCTATTGGGGATGCAAAATTTTTATATAAATGGAATGAGGACCATTCGTTTCTAAAAAGAAATGTTGATATTCATGATGTTGGAAATTCAGCATTGTATCTTTTAAGTGAGCTTGCAAACGGTGTTACTGGTGAAATTCACTACGTAGATGCTGGCTATAATAAAGTAGGTATGCCAGATCCTAAAAATATTACTTAATTTTAATATAAGTTTTGTCTCGATCTAACAGCTCTTAACTCTAATAAATTTTCGTGTCCTACGCCATCTTTATCAATTCTACTAATAACAGATTTAATATTCCACCCATTATCAAAAAACCAATCAAATCCGGTTTCAAAAATAATCATTGAGCTAAAGTTTTTGTCAATTGTAGTGTTATATTTGGTGGTATTTCCAACATAGTTAGCTTGTATATCTGACCCATCTGTAAGATCCTTACTAAAATCTAACTTTAAATAAGGAATAAATAATGATTCGGTAAGATATATTTCTTTCTCAATGGCAGATCCTAAAGAAATTGATGATGTTTCAAGTTCTCTTTTACCAAATTTTAACTTTGAACTACTGCTACCTGTCTCAGAATATCCATCAAAATTTACAAAACCAAAATCAAATTTGGAATAATTGTGAAATTTATAATCTTTATGGACATTCTTGAAATTATATTTAACCGAACCAAAAACTTGTTTTGCCTTGAATTTACCTTTTACAACATTAGAAGGGTTTGAGATGTCAATAATACGTGTTGTAGCGTAAGTAGTTTTTCCAAATCCTAAAAAAGAATCAATATAATTTTTTTCAGATCCTTGCCAGGTATTATATACAGAAAAATTATTAGATCTTGCTAAAAATCCAGTACTATCTTTAGTACCTATATCAGATTGATCATCTTCGTGCCTCAAAGCAAGTCCAAATAAAGAACCCTTATCATAATTAACATCTGCACCTACTATAAAACTCTCAGTTCTATTTATTATTCCTAAATCACCAACTGAGCTAAGATTAAGTCTACCCTTATTAATTGAGCCAGCTGTCCAAAATGCCCAATCCTTGGGTGTCATATTATAATTTTCTTTTAAATATTTTGTTAATGGAAGTTCACTAATTAAATCATTAACATTTTTTGCGGATAAATTTTTATATTCATCAATGTAATGATCAAATAATTCAGTTGGTATTTGTTTATTGTAATTATTTTGATCATTGGCAAGAGTCAATCTCATATCTTTAATTCGAGTTGATTTATTAATTCCAACTCTTCTAAACTGTTCCATTCTACGCATGACTTGATTGGTGGTATTAAACATAAATCTTTTAGCATATTCTGTTTGTGCGTTTATCATTCCACTTACTTGTTTATCATTGAATGCAGTGTAAGTACTGCCACTAGCTTCTGTTGAATTAATTTTTAATGTTGTTTGACCGCTTACTGTTGCACTTTCACCAGCTGTTCCACCATACTCAATTACATATGCTGTAGTTGTATCTTCTGTGCAATGTAAATCATTCCACTGACCTTTTACGGCAGCTGGAGAACCATACATATGAGCACAATTTTCTTCTCCGTCTTCATCACTATGATGGTCGTTAGGTTCACCACTTTTCCAATTCACATATTCATATCCTGATGCTACCGTGCAATCTGGATGAGCAGGATCAGCTTTGGGTTCAATTTTTTCCTGGCAGTGAAAAGTTTTTCCATTATCAGGTCCTGAAACCCACTCCCAAGTACCCTCACCAGCTAGTCCATCTGTGGGATCAGATCCTGCACCACCACTAGTTATTGCTGGATGGGTATTAGATGTATGTGTTGCATCATCAGATGCACCAATCCAAGTAGCGGTACTAATTTTATTTTTAATAAAATTATTTTCAGCTGCACTTGTAATTGTTACAAGATAACCTGTTAGACCTAGGTAAGTTGAGGCTTCTGCGGCAGTTTTTGCATCTTCCCAATTAATCGTTCCAGTTACAAGTTGATAATAATGACCATTGCCTGAAAAATAATTTGTACCAGCTGGAGTTACAGCAACAGTAATAGTAGGAGATCCAGCAACACCATCGCCTTTAAATGATAATGTTGCAAGTGCATTATTAATATCATCTTGGGTACCTCTAAAACCCACTTCTGTAAGAGAATTACCTGTACACTTAGAAGGTGCACTTGAATTATCACTTGAATAATCACAATAGCCTGCCGCCTGCATTAAATTAGTAACAGACGTTACCTTTATATTTCCATCCGATGCTACTGCTGAAACGAGAAGGGTTCCTGTGTAACCACTAATACTAGGTGTTGTTCCTGAACTTGATAATAAAACAAAATCTGTTGTGTCAGTCGTTAAAGTTGTGGGCATTGTGAGTGTGCCTGAATAAGCTTTATTACTGTTAAAGAAAAATAATAAAATCATCAAACTTAGAACAGTAACTCTCATAAAATAATTTTAATTATTCTATTTATTATTAGATTTTACATATTAAACTAAAGCTTGTTTGATCGATAGTTTTACCTTTCCTCTATCAAATCCAATCACTTTTACTTTTACCTCATCACCTTCTTTGACAACATCGGTAACTTTAGCAACTCTTTTATCCGCAAGTTCAGAAATATGAACAAGTCCATCTTGTTTGCCTAAAAAGTTTACAAATGCTCCAAATTCCATAATTTTCATTACTTTACCTGAATAAATTTTATTCAATTCAGCTTTTGCAGTAATATCTTTAATCATTTGCATAGCAATATTTCTAGCTTCTTCATCTGGTGCAGCAACTGTAACTACGCCCTCATCATTAACATCAACTTTCGCACCTGATTTTTCTACAATCTCTCTTATTGTAGCTCCACCTTTTCCAATTACGGCAGCAATATCTTTTTTATCAACATTAATTTTTTCCATTTTTGGAGTGTGTTTTCCAACATCTGATCTTGAAGCTGATAGTGCTTTATTCATTTCACCTAAAATATGAATTCTTCCATCTTTAGCTTGGCTTAATGCCTGTTCCATAATTTCAAACGTAATACCAGTGATTTTAATATCCATTTGAAGTGAAGTAATTCCATTTTTAGTTCCAGCTACTTTAAAATCCATATCCCCAAGATGATCTTCATCTCCTAAAATATCTGATAAGACACTAAAATCATCCCCTTCTTTAATCAATCCCATCGCAATACCTGCAACAGGTTCTTTGATAGGCACTCCCGCATCCATAAGTGCAAGTGATGTTCCACAAACAGTAGCCATTGATGATGAGCCATTAGATTCTGTAATTTCTGAAACAACTCTAAATGTATAAGGAAATGACTCACTTGATGGTAATGAAGAGTGGATAGCTCTCCAAGCTAATTTACCATGTCCTATTTCTCTTCTACCAGTTCCTATTCTACCTGTTTCACCAACTGAGAACGGTGGAAAATTATAGTGAAGCATAAACCTTTCTCTTTGTAATCCATCTAAGCTTTCGATTCTTTGTTCATCATCTGAAGTTCCTAAAGTTGCAGTTACAATTGCTTGTGTTTCTCCCCTAGTGAATAAAGCCGAGCCATGAGTTCTTGGTAAAATTCCTACCTCACAAGAAATAGGTCTAACATCAGATAATCCTCTACCATCAATTCTATTTTTATTTTTAAGAATGTCAGTCCTTACAATTTTTTTTTCAAGATTTTTTAGTTCAGAGTTAACATCAAGATCAGTATAATTTTCATTCTCCTCATAAAGTTTTTTTGCTTTATCAGTGATCTCTGAAATTTGGTTTGATCTATCTTGTTTATCTCTTGTCGCAAAAGCTTTTTTAAGATCTTCAGTAAATGTTTCTTCAAGTTTTTTCTTCACTTCCGAAAGATCTTTCTTTTCAACAGTCCATTCAGGTTTTCTACATTCTTTTGCAAGTTCCTCAATCATTTCAATCACAGGAACAAAGCCTTCATGACCAAATTTAACTGCATTTAACATTTCTTCCTCTGTTAAACCACTTGCCTCGGATTCAACCATTAGCACAGCATCTTTTGTACCTGCTACGACTAAATCTAATTTTGATTTTTCCAAGTCTGTTTTTGATGGGTTCAAAACATACTTGCCATCAATATATCCAACTCTAGAAGCTCCTACTGGCCCCATAAATGGCATGCCTGAAATTGCTAATGCTGCTGAAGACGCTGTAATAGATAAAATATCAGCTTCATTTTCTTTATCATAAGAAATTACAGTTGGTAACAACTGAACTTCATTTTTAAATTCATCTGGGAATAATGGTCTGATAGGTCTGTCAATTAATCTTGAAATTAATGTTTCACTTTCAGTTGGCCTTGCTTCTCTTTTAAAATATCCACCTGGAATTTTTCCAGCTGCATAATACTTTTCTTGATAGTTCACAGATAATGGAAAATAATCCATATCTGGATTTACTTTTTTTGCTCCCACCACTGTTGCTAAAACAACTGTCTCTCCACATGTTGCTACAATTGCTCCATCTGCTTGTCTTGCTACTTTACCTGTTTCTAAACTTATTTTCTTACCTGCTACTTCAATTTCCTTCTTATATACTTTAAACATTTCATTTCCATTTCGTTTCGTTCTTTTCGTTCCATTCCGTTCTATCTATCTTATCTTCTATTTTCTCAAATTCAGTTTCGACAGTACATTTTTGTAAGAGTCCAATTTATTATTTTTTAAATACTCTAACAATTTTTTTCTTCTATTGACGGCTCTCAACAATCCAACAGATGAATGTTTATCTTTTTTGAATTGTTTAATGTGTTTAGAGAGCGCTTCAATTTTTTCAGTTAGCAAAGCAATTTGAACTTCTGATGAACCAGTGTCCTTATCATGCATTGCTAATTCTTGTGCTTTTTTACTCATTCTTTATTTTTCCTATTTATTTGTTTGTTTTATTAAATTTTCTATTTTTTCTGCATACTCAAAAGACTCATCTTTTCTAAAAAGTAATTTCGGTAAAAATTTCATGGCCACTTTTTGTGATAAAATTTTTCTAATTAAAAATGAGTATTCTTTTAAAATATTTACTGCTTCTTCTGCATCTTTTCCTCCTAGTGGAAGAACATAAGCTTTAGCAATTTTTAAATCTGGACTCATTCTTACCTCAGTTACAGTAATAGTATTTGTTTCTAAATTCGGCACCTTAGCCTCATTTCTTATAAAAATCATGCTTAAAGACTGCTTAATCATTTCTCCAACTCTAAGCTGTCTTTGAGATACTGGTTTTCCTATTCGATCTGCCATTAAATTGACCTTTCTGTAGAAGTAACACTAAAAGCCTCAATTGTATCATTTTTTTGGAAATCCATATAATCTTTGACTGTAATACCACACTCTTGACCACCACTAACCTGTTTAACTTGATTTTTCTCTCTAAATATCGAGGAAACTTTTCCCGTATAAATAATAGCACCATCTCTGATAATTCTTACATCTGATGAGCTATTAATTTCTCCATCTGTCACTTTTGATCCTGCAACTTTGCCAGCTCCTGAAACTTTAAAAATTTCCAAAATTTGTGCTGTACCAGTAATTTTTTCTTGAAGATCTGGTGATAATAATCCTGACATCTTTTTTTTAATGAAATCTAAGACTTCATAAATTATGTTATAAGAAGATATTTTTATCTTTTCATTTTCTGCAAGTTTTTTTGCTTCTTTGCTCGGCTTAACATTAAATGCAATAAGAACAGCGTTTGATGCTTTTGCTAAGGTGACATCTGTCTCCGTTACCATACCTATATCAGCTAAAATTATTTTTGGCTTTACTTCATCATGTTTAATTTGACTTATAGCGTTTTTAATTGCTTCTGAGGATCCATGCACATCTGATTTGATTATTAAATTAAGTTCTTTCGATAAATTATTTGAGAAGGCAGACTCTTGCGTGGCAAAAGATAAAGGATTTTTTCCTTCTTTATTTTCTTGGGCTCTATTTTCACTGAGTGTTTTAGCCTCTTTTTCAGTTTCTAAAACAATAAAATCATCTCCAGCTTTTGATGCACCATTAATTCCTAAAACTTCCACTGGTGTTGAGGGTGAGGCTTCATCAATATTTTGACCCCTATCATTGATAATTGCTCTAACTTTACCCCATTTCAACCCACTTACAAAAAAATCACCTTTCTTAAGCATACCAGTTGTTACAATTATATTTGCAACTGGTCCTCTACCTATGTCTATTTTTGACTCTAAAACAATGCCAGTTGCTTTAGACTGAAAATCAGTTTTAAGATCTAATATTTCAGCTTGAAGAATTATTGACTCAACTAATTTATCTAAATTTTTTTTTGTCTTAGTTGATATTTCAACCATTAAAGTATCTCCAGAAAGATCTTCAGCAATTAATTCGTGCTCCAATAATTGATTTTTTATTTTTTGCGGATCAGCTTCTGGTAAATCGCATTTATTAATTGCAACTACTATTGGAACATTAGCTGCTTTAGCATGCTTAATAGACTCTACAGTTTGGGGTTTTACTCCATCATCTGCAGCAACAACTAATACAACTAGGTCGGTTAATTTTGACCCTCTTGCCCTCATTTCGGTGAAGGCAGCGTGACCTGGTGTATCTATAAATGTTAATTTGTTTCCTTGGCTTTCTATTTGATAAGCTCCTATATGTTGTGTGATTCCGCCAAATTCACCAGAAACAACATTTGCGCTTCTTAAAACATCTAAAACTGAAGTTTTACCGTGATCAACGTGACCCATCACAGTTACAATTGGCGGTCTATTTTTTAAATTTTCTGCTCTTGACGCTTTGATTTTTTGTATAATTTCCTCTGCTTTTTCCTCTCTTATTGGATTATGTCCAAATTCTTTTACTAAATATTCAGCTGTGTCTGCTGCAAGTGTTTGGTTAATCGTTACTGTAACACCCATTCCAAATAAATGCTTTATTACATTGCTTGATTGCTCTGCCATTCTATTTGCTAGTTCTCTTACTGTAATTGCTTCAGGTATATTAACATCTCTTTTAACAGGTTTGAGAGTATCTTTACTTTGGTCTTTAATTTGATTTTTATTCTCTTTTTCTCTTGCTCTCTTAACAGAGGCCAAACTTCTTTCTCTTGCCTCAATCTCATCACTTAATGCTCTAGAAACTGTTAGCTTAACTTCTCTTTTTTTTGTGCCTGATTTAAGCTTCTTATCTTTAATGCTTGCATCATCTTTAAGTCTTTTGGTAGCCCTTTGTTCTGCAAGTTTTCTTTTTTCAAAATCGTTTGGATTAACTTGAGCTTTTGTTGAAAACTTTGTTTTGTTAGGCCTAAATGAACTTCCTTTTTTTGTGAATTTATTATGTGATTTCTCAATTACTACAGAATGTTTTCCCTGAGATTTTGTTGTTTCAAAATTCTTAAAAGATTTTTTTAGCTTTCCAGAAATTGTTAATTTTAATTTTTTGTTTTCCATAAGTCATCACTCAATCTTTATAGGCTATTTCTCTAGCTGACATAATTAGATTATCCGCTTCTTCTTTTGATAACGCAAAATCTTCTAGATAGCCCTCTATTTTCACTTTTGAACCTCTGACAATATCATATCCACCAGTAAGTTCATCAGACGCTAGATCGGCAAAATTCTCCAGAGTCAATATTTTTTTCTCACCCAATGTTACTAACATTCCTGGAGTCATGCCTTTTAAATTTATTAAAGATTCCTCAAGGCCAAGCTCCTTTATTCTTTTGGAAATATCTTCTTGATCTCGCTCATGAAATTCTTTTGCTCTTTCAATTAATGCTTTAGCCGTATCCTCTTCAATGCCCTCGATCTTGAGTAAATTTTCAGCTGAACTATCTTTAATATCATCAATTGTTGAAAAGCCTTCAGCTACAAGTAATTGACCTAAAGTTTCATCCAATTCAAGATTTTTAACAAAATTTTCAGTTTTTTCCTTAAACTCAATCTGTCTTTTCTCTGAATCCTCTTGATCAGTCATTATATTAATCTCGAAATTTAAAAGTTTTGTTGCCAATCGAACATTTTGACCTCTTCTTCCAATAGCTTTACTTAAATTTTCGTCAGTTAATATAACATCTAGTTTTTTTCTCTCTGTATCAACATTAACTCTGAGTACATCAGCTGGAGAAAGAGCATTCGAGACTAAAATTGCTGGGTCTTCTGACCAATTCACAATATCAATTTTTTCACCTTGAAGTTCATTCACAACTGCTTGGACTCTTGAACCTCTCATTCCCACACACGCTCCAACAGGATCTAATGAAGTATCAACCGCTTTTACACAGATTTTTGCTCTACTGCCAGGATCTCTTGAAGAGGATTTAATTTCTATTAGACCATCATATATTTCTGGGACCTCTTGTATAAATAACTTTTCCATAAACTTTGGGTGTGCTCTAGACAAAAATATTTGTTGTCCACGTTGCTCTCTTCTTACATCAAAACAATATGCTTTTATTCTATCTCCAGCTTTAATGATTTCTCTTGGTATAAGCTCACTCTTTTGAATGATAGCTTCTGTTCTTCCTAGATCAACTATTACATTACCGAATTCTAATCTTTTTACTATTCCGCTTAATATACTATCTTTTTTATCTATAAATTCATTAAATTGTCTATCACGCTCAGCATCTCTAACATTTGAGCTAATCACTTGCTTAGCTATTTGAGCTGCAATACGACCAAAATCAAATGAGGGTAACGGTTGTAATATTTCATCTCCAATTGACTTACCTTTATTACTATCATTTAGATTTATTGCATCCTCAAGTTTAATTTCTGTATTAGAATTTTCTGGATTTTCTGCAATTATTAATTTTCTAAAAATTTCAATGTTACCATTATCTCTATCTATCAAAACCTTTATTTCATTCTCTTGACCAAATTTAGATTTTGCAGCTTTGGCAATCCCAATCTCCATTGAGCTAATAATAAGTTCTTTATCAATCGACTTCTCTAATGCAACAGCTTCAGCAATTCGTAACAGTTCTAGTTTATCGGCTCTTTTATTTAACATATTTTAGTTTGCTCCAAAAAAAAATGGGCTTAAGCCCATTTTGTAAAGATTAATAATGTGAAGTGAATATAGTAAAGTTTTTTTTTAATTCAACAGAAACTATCTTGAAAAAATGCCCTTTTTATCAGTTTTTTCCCAAGAAAATGAGCCATCACTTTCTGGCAATCTTCCAAAATGACCATATGCTGAGGTTTTTTCATATATAGGTTTATTAAGCCCCAACATTTCTCTAATTCCTCTCGGGCTTAAATCAAAATTTTCCTCAATTTTTTTTACAACAAATCTATTTTTATCTAAGTCATTATCAAATAAGTTTACATAAATAGATAAAGGTTTCGATACGCCAATCGCATAGGCTAGTTGGATTAAACATTTATCTGCGATTTTCGAGCCAACAATATTTTTTGCAATATATCTTGCTGCATAAGCAGCTGATCTATCAACTTTTGTTGGATCTTTTCCAGAGAATGCACCACCACCATGAGGTGCTGCTCCACCATATGTATCAACTATAATCTTTCTGCCCGTTAAGCCACAATCACCATCGGGGCCACCAATTACAAAATTACCAGTTGGATTCACATAAAACTCATCTTCATTAAATTCTTTAAGAAAATTTTCAGGTATAGATTTTAATAGATATGGTCTTAACAAATCTCTGACTTGTACTTGATTTATATCAGCTGAATGTTGAGAAGAAATAACAACTGATTTTATTTTTGAGGGTTTACCTTCAATATACTCAAACGTTACTTGGCTTTTAGAGTCTGGTTCAATATTTTTAAGTTTTCCTAATTTTCTATCATCAGCCATTAATCTTAAAATCTTATGAGAATAATAAATCGGTGCTGGCATTAATTCTTCAGTTTCATCACATGCATAACCAAACATAATACCTTGATCTCCGGCTCCCTCATCTTTATTTCCACTTGAATCGACACCCATAGCGATATCAGTAGATTGGGAATGTAGGTGGCTTTCTACTTTAGTCGCTTCTTTCCAAGTGAAACCTTCTTGATCATAACCAATATCTTTTATACAGCCTCTAACTTTTTCAATTATTTCGTCTTTTTTAATTTTAGGTCCTCTTATCTCACCTGCTAAAACAACTTTGTTAGTTGTGGTTAAGGTTTCACAAGCTACTCTAGAATATGGATCTTGAGAAATGTATGTATCAACAACCATATCTGAGATTCTATCAGATACCTTATCGGGGTGCCCCTCAGAGACAGACTCGCTAGTAAAAAGATAATTTTTTAAATTACTCATATTTAATTTTATTAATTGAAAATATCAAAAAAATATACAACAAAATTATTAGCACAAAAATTTTATTTCCATATTTTGAAAATATTGTTGGTTCTATTTTTTTTGTTTTAGATAAATCAACAAAACCAGATTGATTTAAACCAATTTTTTCTTCAATAACTCCTAAAGGATTAACAATTGCAGTTATTCCATTATTAGCAGATCTTAAAACATATTTACCACTTTCAATTGCTCTATAAATACTGTGTGCAAAATGTTGATAAGGACCTATAGACTGACCAAACCAACCATCCTCAGAAATATTTACAATAAAATCAAAATTTCTGTCATTAAAAATATTTCCTGTATAAATTATTTCGTAACAAATAAGTGGTAATAGTCTTACCGAAAAATTAACTTTATTCACTTCTAAAACATCTCTTTTTTTTCCTCTAGAATAAGACTGATAATTATTGGTTATTGTTTTTAATCCAATAAGGCTTAGTATCTTTTCAAAGGGTAAAAATTCGCCAAAAGGAACCAAATTAACTTTGTTATATGAATTTAATATTTCAAGGTTGTGGTCGTAAATTGTAAATGAATTAAAAGATTTTGTAATTTGACCATCTTTTTTTATTTCATTAATTCCAATTGATAATGAGTGATTTTCATTGAACTCGTTTTCAAATAAAAATTTGTATTCCTTTAATTGATTTTTTGAAACATCGGGCAAAATACCTTCAGGCCAAATAAAGATCATTTTTTCATTATATTTTGGTGAACTAATTTTTATGAGTTCATTAATTACCGAAATAGGATCAATATCTTTATAAAATCTATCAATACTAACATTTGAGCTTACAAGTCGTATTTTGTAATTTAGATTATTAGCTTCAATATCGTTGAATTTTTCTAATCGTTGAGATCCAAAAAAATAAAAAGATAGAGTTATTATAAGAAACGAAATACAGACAATAATTTCTTTTTTACTATCTCTTAAAATTAAAAATGAGGTGCTAGTAAATAAAGAAATACAAAAAAGATTAAAGCCATAAGTGCCAATTATTGATGTAATATTTAAAATCTCAATATGATTAGAAAAACTATAAGCAATTAAATTCCATGGGAACCCGGTCAATATTGTTCCTCTTATGAATTCAATTATTCCAAATATTAGAGAAAAAAGAAAAAAAGAACTTAAATTTTTCTTTGGTTTTAGAATTAAAAACAAAAATGAAGCTAAACCATAAAATAAAGCTAAAAAAGCTGGAACCAAAACTATACTTAAAGGAATCAAAAACTTAAAGCTTTCATCAAAAGTTAATGATAACGAAATCCAATAAAGATTACTTGTAAAATATCCAAGTCCAAATAACCAGCCATAGAGGAAAAATAACTTTTTGTTTTTACTTACCTCAAAGAGTTTTATCAAAAGAATATAAAACAAACTAAAAGTTAAAAAATTAATTAGAATATAATTAAAAGGAGGTAAGCTTAATGATGAAAAGGAACCTAGTAAAATTAAAATAATGATTTCGATGTAAACTTTTTTTTTCAAATTAATTTATTTTGGATTTTACATGTTTATATATAAAATTTTCTTCTCTTAACATTTTAAAATAATCTTTATTTTTTATGTGGTTAAATCCTAATAGGTGAAGAAAGCCATGAATAAAAATTTTAATAGTTTTTTGTTTAAATAACTCTAAATCCTGAGATTTAGGCTTATTTAAATAGTTATAACTAATTATAATATCTCCCAAATACATATTTTTTGAAAGTTTAATTTTTTTATTGAATGGAAAAGATAAAATATCGGTAGATTTATTTTTATTTCTAAAATTTTTATTTAATTTCTTAATATTTTTATTATTAGAAAGTAACAAACTCAATGATACTTTTTTGTTTGAAAATTTATATTTCTTTGGAAAAGCTCTACAAACTTTTTTAAAAAAGAGATCGGTATTTTTTAGACTTTTTGACCACGCCTTCTCTTCAGAGAAGACACTAACTTTTATCATTATTTGAGTAAGCTTTTACTATTTTTGATACAAGTGGATGTCTAACTACATCTGAGTGATCAAAATCAACTATTGATATCTCTTTTAAATGTCCAAGTAATTCTTTTGATCTTACTAATCCTGACATATTTTTGTTAGGTAGATCAATTTGTGTTGGATCTCCATTAACTACAATTTTTGAATTTTCACCGATACGAGTAAGAAACATTTTGATCTGAGTATCCGTTGCATTTTGTGCTTCATCTAAAATTGCAAAGGAATTTTTAAGAGTTCGCCCTCTCATAAAAGCCAATGGTGCTATTTCTATATCTCCAATTTCAATCATTCTTTGGATTTTTTCGAAATCGAAAAGATCATATAAAGAGTCATATAAAGGTCTTAAATAGGGGTCAACTTTCTCTTTCATATCACCAGGCAAGAAACCTAAACGTTCTCCAGCCTCAACTGCAGGTCTCGATAAAATTATTCTTTCAATCTTTTTCTCCAAAAGCATAGTTAAACCAACAGCAACAGCCAAAAACGTCTTACCTGTTCCTGCTGGTCCAGCAGAAATGACAATATCACTTTGTCTCAACGCTCTAACATAATTCTTTTGTTTCTCAGATCTAGGAATGATAGATTTTTTAGGAGTTTTAATTATATCAGTAACATTATTATTTTTTATTTTTTCATTAATCATAAATTTATCTACCGAAGAAAGTATATCTTTATTTTCGATATTTCCATTATTAATAAATTGATTAACTAAAAATTGGATCGCATTCTTTACTTTTTCATTTGTTTCCGGATCTGATTTAATAAGAATAGAATTTCCCCTTGAATATAAACTACATTTGGTGATTTTTTCAAGTTCCTGTAAATTTTTATTAAATTCACCAACAACACCCATTAACAAATCGTTATCATGAAATATTACGCTCAAAGAGTTATTATCTGAGTAAACAAACTTTAGTGCCTGTTTAATATTTTTTTTTGTTATTCCACTCAAATTTATGCAACTTTCTGATTAGAATTATCTATAATTTCACCAAATAAAGTACTTCTATTACTTTTATTAATTTTTACTTGCACAATTTCTCCAATATCGCTTTTCTTACCATCAAAGATTACTGATGTCATATACTTAGTTCTTCCAAATACTTTAGTTTGATCTTCTGTAAAATTTTCAGCTAATACTTCAACAATACTGTTTTCTAAAGATTTATTCTTTTGAAACTGATTTTCAAATAACTCAATTTGAATTTTTTCTAATCTTTCAAATGAAGTTTTCTTATCAATCAATTTTAAATTTTCAGAGACAGTTCCAGGTCTGGGACTAAAAATATAAGAATAAGAATTTATAAACTTTACTTTTTTGATTAGATTTAAAGTGTCTTCAAAATCCTGATTTTCTTCCCCAGGGTAAGCTATTATAAAATCACTTGAAAATTCTATTTTTGAATTAATTTCTTTAAGCTTGTTAAATGTTTCGAGGTAATTCTCAATAGAATGATTTCTATTCATTAATTTTAATATTTTATTTGATCCACTTTGCACTGGTAAATGCAGAAGTGGCATCAATTTATTAGAGCTTTTATAAACTTCAATCAGATCATTGGTCATATCTTTTGGATGAGATGTTGTATATCTTACTCTTTTAATTTCATTCAATTTTTCAATATTTAATATTAAATCTGATAAACGAAACCCATTACTTTCATAAGCATTAACATTTTGGCCTAACAAAGTTATTTCTCTTACTCCGTTGTCTGCTAAATATTTTGCTTCATCCAAAATTTGATCAGGCGGTCTTGAGTACTCTGGTCCTCTTGTATATGGAACTACACAAAAATGACAGAACTTATCACACCCCTCTTGAATTGTTAAAAAAGATGAAACCTTTTCTGCTTTAGTTTTTATTTTGCTCAAATATTCAAATTTTGTAACCGCATCAAACTCTGTTTCCTCATGTTTCCTTTTTTTTTCAATGTAATCTGTAATTGTATCATTTATTTTATGGTAAGCTTGAGGGCCTATTACCAAATCAATAAAGGGCTCTCTTCTAAGCATTTCCTGATTTTCAGCTTGAGCAACACAGCCCGCAATAATAACTAATGGTTTTTTTTTAAATCTAAAGATTTTTTTTACTCTGCCTATTTCAGAATAAACTTTTTCCTTGGCTTTATCCCTTATGTGGCATGTGTTTAACAAATAACAATTAGCATCATCGTATTTTTGAGTCTTTTCATAACCAATTTTTTTAACAGTGTCTAATATTCTATTTGAGTCATACTCATTCATTTGGCACCCAAAAGTTTTGATGAAAATTTTTTGACTCATTTATTGAGGCTTTTTTTTAACCCCATATAATTCCAGTTTATGATCTACTAATTTATAACCGTATTTTTCAGCAACTTTTTTCTGAAGTTTTTCTATCTCATCATCAACAAATTCTATAATCTCACCAGTTTTGATATCTATCAAATGATCATGATGGCTTTCAATCATTGCTTCATATCTTGCCTTTCCACCTTTAAAATCATGTTTTGTTAAGATCCCAGCCTCTTCGAATAATTTTACTGTCCTATAAACTGTGGCTATACTTATTTTTGGATCAATTTTCAAAACACGGTTGTAAAGCTCATCTACATCTGGATGATCTGACTCTCCATACTCAGACTTTGATTCCGAAATTATCTTTGCAATAATTTTCCTTTGTTCTGTAAGTTTAACACCTTTAGCTAAGCACTTTTGTTCAATTGTATCTGTTGTATCTGACATACTTAATTTTAACTTATATAATAAGGTTTAATCAAATTTTTTTTGAGGTTAAATTTACTGCAAAGATGTGGTATATTCTCGTATTTAACATCAATTTCATTCTTAAAGTCCTTAAAACTAAAGCAATAGTAATCAATTTTTTTAATCATATGAATAGCTTTAATTGTCGATAAAGAATTTCTAATACCTGCAAAACTACCAGGACCTCTATTTATATAAATTGATCCAATATCACTAATCCCTAAATTATTATTTTTTAAAAAATTAATAAGTAAAATAATTAGTTTTTCATAATTATTTTTGCTATTTTCATAAGTAACACTATAAGTATTATTATCACTAATGATCATAAGAAAAATATTATCTTTAACAGCATCTATAATTAATTTATTCATTTTTTTAATTATATTTACTTTTAGCTCAAACGCACAAGAAAATAATGATAGAAATTTTTCTAATGATGATGGTGTACTGTCTATTATGTACCATCGTTTTAATGAATTTAAATATCCATCAACAAATATATCAATGGATGTTTTCAAGGAACATGTTGATCTTATTTTAGATGCTAACTTGACCTTTTATCATCCAAAAAATTTTGTAAATGAGTTTGATATTCCAAAAAAAGAAAAAAAGATTCTTCTTACCGTTGATGATGCATTTCAGTCCTTTTACGATAATGCATGGCCTTACCTGAAAAAAAATCAAATTCCATTTGTATTATTTGTCTCCACTGAGCCTGTTGGTAACAATGGATACATGAATTGGGATCAGATTAAAGAAATTGAACAAAGTGAATTTGGGGTTATAGGGCATCATTCACACTCTCATGACTATTTAATTGATAAATCAGAGGAAGTTTTTTTAAATGACATAAAAACATCAAATTTAATTTTTAAAGAAAAATTAGGATATGTACCAGCTTTATTTTCTTACCCATTTGGTGAATACTCAGGATTTATGAGAGATTATATATCTCAAAATTTCAAAATTGCATTTGGACAACATTCAGGAATTATTGATGTAAATAAAAATAGATTTGAACTTCCACGATTTCCTATAAATGAAAAATATGGAGATATTAAAAGATTTAAATCAATAATAAACTATTTCCCCCTTGAATATAAAAACTTAGAACCACAAGAAAAAAAATTATCGAAAGAAAATAACCCACCAAAATTTAAAGTAGAATTTTTTGAAAATCAGAGAAATATTGAAAATATTAACTGCTATTCCAATGAAGGAGATAAATGGATGAAATCAAATATTAAACTTGTTGAAAAAGAACTTACAATAGAATTTAGAGAACCATTTTTACCAAGAAGAGGTAGAATTAATTGTTCTGTAAATGACAACGGCAAATGGAGATGGTTTGGAACACAATTTATTATTAGATAATAATATTAAATTAAACTTTCTAACTCAATACTTGAGGGTAATAACTTTGCATCATCAAAATCTTTTAAATTATTTTGTTGAATAATCTTTTGTAAAACTTTCACATATTCATTTCCAGTTTCAGCGTATTTATCTAAATACTCTGATAAAATCATACTATCTAATGGTTCACCTAAATCTCTTAACTTTGCTCTCGCCAATCTAAAATCTTCATAACTAGAGTGAGTATTTATATTTCTTTGGTAAGCTCTTACAGAAGCTTGCAAAACATTAAATTTCATTACTTTGTGGCCTTCATTTTTTTCAGCATCTTTTGGTTTCAACCCTTCACCTGACCAAGTCCACTGTCCAAACAATGCGTTTCCTTGTTGTGCAAATCTTGAAGTTCCCCATCCTGTCTCTTTAGCAGCTTGAGCGAGTGCTAATGAAACCGGAACTATATCCATTCTTCTTTTTAATATTGATAAATCTCTCGAAGGTATACCGTATTGTTTATATTTTTTTTCTAACCATAATTTCTCGGATTTTGAGTTATTGCTCTTATTGATTATATTGAATAATCTTTTTCTATCCAATTTAATGTTCTTATTTTCCTCTAAAATTAATGGCAATACTATTTGTATAAAGAATTCTTTTCTTTTTTTAACGCTCTCTATCATTTTTATTTCTGCAGGAAGTAAGGTTAAAGCTATCGGCTTAACTAATTTTTTTTTTCTAACATCATCAAGCTTATAATCTGTATCTTCAAAAAGCTGTTTAATCGTTGAAGCATCTAATCTTACTGTATCTGTTTCTTGATCGTTTAAACTATAAATATCGATTAACAAATCATCCTCATTAAGTTTTTGAGAATTTGATGAATTTGAAGATTTTTTATTAAGAGTGTATGCAAGTATTGCTTTTGAATTATTTTGAATTCCAGCTGAACTTTCGATCTTATCACTAGTAAAATTAACAACAATCGGCAAAGAATAAAAAAATAAGATAACAAGTATACTGCTCAGAATAATTCTTGGAAGTGAACTTAGGTTATTTTCATCGAAAACTCTAAATGGTTTTATTTTATTTTTTTTAAAGATTCTTTTCATTTATTAAATAGCCTCAACTTTTTTTACTTCTGGCAAATAATGACATAAAAGATTTTGAACACCTTGTTTTAAAGTCATTGTAGAACTAGGACAGCCAGAACAGCTACCTTGTAGTTGAACTTTTACTACTCCATCCTTAAACTCTTTAAATTTAATATCCCCTCCATCTCTAGCTATTGCTGGACGAATTTTCTCCTCAAGTAATTGTACTATTCGTTTTTCAATTTCATCAAAGCCTTTATTTTGTTCAGTTAAATCTTTATTAATGACGAATTCTTTTCCTGATGCATAAAATTCATTAATATGAGAAATCACAATATGTTTAATGTCATCCCAAGAATTTTCATCATATTTATTGACTGAAATGAAATCTTTACCCAAAAAAATTCCCTCAACACCATTTACTGAAAGGATATTTCTTACAAGCTCATTATTTACGTTGTCATTTTTAGTTACTTCAAATGATCCTGCACTAGAAACAACCTTGCCGGGTATGAATTTTAACGAATTAGGATTTGGTGTTATCTCGGTTTGAACGAACATGAATTATATATAAGCAATATTTAAAAAAATGGTACTGCTTTATGAAATATCCTCAAAAACCCACAATTTCGTGAATTTTTTTAATTTTTTTAGAGGCAATTTCATTCGCTTTATCGTATCCGCCTTCAAGTATTTTTTCCAAAAAGACTTTGTCATCTAATAACTCTTTAATTTTTAATGAAATCGGATTGATTTCTTTAACAACTACATCTGATAATTTTTCTTTAAATTCTGAAAAATTTTTTCCCGCAAATTCATCAATTGATTTTTGAAGTGTATTATTCGTCAAACTTGAATAAATACCAATTAGATTTTTAGCCTCAGGTCTTTTTTCTAATTCTTCAATTGTAGATGGCAAAGGTAAGGTATCGGTTTTTGCTTTTTTAATTTTATTTATTATTTGATCTTTATCATCAGTTAAATTTATTCTGCTTAGGTCTGATGCCTCAGATTTACTCATCTTTTTAAGACCGTCTTTAAGACTCATAATTCTAGAAAATTCTTTTTTAATTAAAGGTTCGGGAACTACAAAAAAATTTTCGATTTTATAATCATTGTTAAATTTTTGAGCTATATCACGACATAACTCCAAATGTTGTTTTTGATCATCTCCAACGGGTACATGAGTTGAGTCGTATAATAAAATATCTGCTGCCATTAAAACAGGATATGAATAAAGACCGATACTTGCTTTCTCTTTATCTTTCCCGGCTTTTTCTTTAAATTGGGTCATCCTATTTAACCATCCCATTCTCGCAACACAGCTTAAAATCCACGCTGCCTCTGAGTGAGCGCTCA
>CACJJV010000002.1 GCA_902593845.1 uncultured Pelagibacteraceae bacterium
CAAATGACGTCATTTAAAATCCAAAAACCTAAATTTTGAATAGCTGTTCCAACTCTAAAAATGTTATGGTAACTACCAATTACCCAAATAGCTCCATTTTTTTTTAAAATTCTTTTACATTCACTTAACCATGAAAAGGTAAATTCATCATACTTTTTAAAATTTTCAAATTGATCCCATTTATCATTTACTGCACTTACTTTAGATCTATCTGGTCTTGTTAATTCACTTTTTAATTGTAGGTTGTAAGGAGGGTCAGCAAAAATTAAATCAAAAGTCTCATCAGGAATTTTTTTTAGCTCCTGAAGGCTATCTCCGTTAATTAATTTATTTTTAAAATCTAAATTCATTTTGAAATAATAAATTAGACTCCAAAAAGATTCTTGGGTCAACCTATGATTGAATTATTTAGACTCGTTTTGTATGACTTATCATGGCGATAACTACATATTGTGTTTTTACGTGAAAACTATTTTAATCTATTTATTGGAGAAAAGTTTTTCCTGTGGTGTTTTGTAATCCCTAAAACTTTTATGGCTCTTAAATGTTGACTAGTGCCATATCCAAAATTTTTTTGCCAACTATAGCCTTTAAACTTTTTACTTAAATTTGAGATCATTTTATCACGTGTAACTTTAGCAATAATTGATGCTGCAGAAATAGATGGAATTTTTTGGTCACCTTTAATAATAGATTTAAGTTTGTAATTTTTTAATTCAGGCAATTTATTTCCATCAATTAATACGTGTGAAGGTTTTTTCTTAAGTTTTTTGATTGCTCTTTTCATTGCTAATAAACTGGCATTTAAAATATTTAATTGCTCAATTTCTTTCAATGATGCCTTTCCAATTGCCCAAATTGAATTTTTTTTAATATGGCTAAATAAGACTTTGCGTTTAGAGCTTGATATACTTTTTGAGTCTTTTAGTAATTTTGTATTTATAGATTTTTTTAAAATAACTGCAGCTGCATAGACTGGTCCAACCAAACTTCCTCGACCGACTTCATCTACACCAGCAATTATTTTCATTAAATTATAATATTTAAATCTTCTACTTTTTTTCTTATTTTTTTTAGGTCCTCCCATGAGAATTTCTTTTTATCTGGATACCTAATTAAATAAGATGGATTAAAAGTGATAATTACGGGAATTGTCTTGTTTCCAATTATGATTTCTTTCCAGTTTCCTCTTTCGTTTGAGATTTGATTACCAAGACCCGTTACTGCCTCCATTGCAGTGGTGCCCATCAATATCAAAATTTTAGGATCTATAATTGAAATATGTTCTTTTAGAAAAATTGAATATCGCTTTATCTCTTGAGTAGTTGGCTTTCTATCATTGGGTGGTCTAAAATTTATTGAGTAAGTAGAGTACACTTTCTCTCTTTTGATTTTAATTGCTAAAAGCATCTTGTTTAAAAGCACGCCAACATCTCCACAAAATGTTTTAGCTTCCAAGTCCTCTTTTTCATCAGGAGCTTCTCCAATTAACATTATAGGACTATTTATGTCACCATCTCCCATAACTAGATTTTTAGAATTATTTCTTAAATTACAATCTTCAATTGAATTGATTTTTTTCTTTAGTCTTAATATTCTCTCTTCTTTCCCTGTTTTATTTTGAACGCTATTTTCCTTTACAATTTTAAGTCTATTTATTGGTTTATTACTAAATTCAAAATTTGGCTCTACTTTATCTAAAAATCTTTGATCATATTTGGCATTTTGATTTAACATCTTTTTAGTCATAAAGTGCAATTATGTTTGTCAAAAATTTAAAATTTTTATTGATATTATTTTTACTTTATCAAAATCCCTTGCATTCTAAAAGTGCTAGTTTTGATGATTTTGACTCTAGAAACTTATCAAAATATTTTTCTGGAATTGTAGCATTTGAAAATAAAAATAACTCAAAGGCGTTAAATTTTTTTAATACTTCTAAGATTTTATTAAATAAACATGAGCCTTATTTAAAGAGATATGTTTACTCTCTAGTCTTAGAAAATAAAGTAAATCAAGCTATAAATATTGTTAAACAAAATAAAAATAAATCAGAATTTTTTGAAAAATATTTATTATTAACAATAGACAGTATAAGACGAGAGGATTTTTCAAAGGCTTTGGATTACATATCTAAGTCTAAAAAATACATTAAACTTAACCGATTTAACTCAGCAATTTTAGATAATTTGAGAGACTACATTTTTGTATTCAAAGAAAAAAGATTGCCCAATGATGTAAAAAATTACGGAAATCTATCAATAATTTCAACAACCTTTCAAAGGTGTTATTTAGGAGATGCAAAAACCAAAACTTTTTTCTCTAAGCTGGTGGGTAATGACGATGCAGACCTAACTAGGTACACTTTTTTTTACTTAGCATATTTAGTTGAAAATAACCAAATAGAGGAAGCAAAAAAAATAACTGATAACATTAAATTTATCAATACTTCTTTACTTTTGTCTCAAGGAAAAAGTTGGATTGAAAAAGGCAATCAAAGAAAAATGAACTCCATTTTTTCATGCAAAAACCATAATGACTTAATAAGTGAATTTTTATTTTTAATATCTAATTTACATTCTGCTCAAGACGATTTTATAAATTCTAACTTTTATTCATATTTATCTAATTATTTAAATCCAAAATTTCATTATAATTTATCATTAGTCGCTGAAAATCTATATTCAAATGAAGAATTTGATCGAGTTAAAAAAATTTTACAAGAATTTAAAAAAGAAGATGATTTCTATTATTGGTATAGATTAAAAAAAGAAGCTCAAATTATTTCAAAAGAAAGTAGCACAAAAAATTCATTAAAATTTATTAAGTCTAATTTTGAAAAAATTGAAAAACCAAATGAAAAAATCTTATTTGATATTGCTAATTTTTATAAAAATGCAAAAGAGTATGAACAAGCTATAAAATATTACACAATAGTCCTAGGAATAGTTAGCGACGATTTAGAAGTTAAATCAGATTTATTTTATAGAAGAGGAGCGAGCAATGAACGAATGGGAAATTATGAAGAAGCAGATAAAGACATGCTTTCTTCTTTAGAAATTGATCCTGATGATGCTTATGTTCTTAATTATTTAGCATACTCTTGGTTGGAAAGAGATTACAAAATTGAAGAGGCAATGGAAATGTTAGAGAAAGCATATTCTTTAACTGAGAATGATCCATATATAATAGACTCAATTGGTTGGGCTTATTATTTAACAAAAGACTACGTAAAAGCAGAAACATATTTAAAAAGAGCTGTAGAATTAATGCCAGATGATGCGATAGTAAATGATCACTATGGAGATATTCTTTGGATGTTGGGTAGAAAAATTCAAGCAAGGTATTTTTGGAAAAGTGTATTTAAAATGGAGGATGTAGATGAGGAATTATTACAAAAAATAAATTCAAAAATAATTAAAGGTCTCTAAGATGGGCTATTCCAAGATAAAGTCATTTGCTAAAATTAATTTAGCTCTTAACGTTACTGGAAAAAACTCAAGACTACATAAGATTGAGAGTATAGTAGGTTTTGTCTCGTTATACGACGTTATTCTTATTAAAGAAATTCAATCTAAAAAACATATTATTTCATTTAATGGAAAATATTCAAAAAATATTCACAAGAAAAATACAATTTCAAAGTTGTTTAATATTCTAGAGAAAAAAAAATTAATTACAGGTCACAAGTTTGAGATAAAAGTTAACAAACATATTCCATCCAAATCTGGATTAGGAGGTGGATCAATGAATGCGGCAAATATATTAAAATATTTGATTAAGAAAAAGTTTATTAATCCCAGCAAAGGACAATTAAGTTCAATTTGTAAATTAGTAGGTTCAGATGTAGCTCTGGGTCTTAATTCTACTTTTACAATTCTTAAATCTAATAATCAGATTAAAGAGTTTAAAAACTGCAAAAAATTTTATGCACTTATTGTTAAACCTAGTTTTGGGTGTTCGACAAAAGATATATATTCGAGTGTAAAAAAATTCATAAAACCCAGATTTAATAAACCCTCTAAGAAAATGTTTAGCTTTGATAATTTGAAAAAACTCAATAATTCTCTTGAGGCGATTTCTCTATCTAAGTTTCCCAAATTAAAAAATATCAAAAATTTTCTTGAAAAATCCTCAAATAAGAGTTTCGTAAGAATGACAGGATCAGGTTCTGCAATTGTCGCATATTTTAAATCTAAAAAATTATGCGATGATGTTAAAAAAAAATTTAGTAGAAAATATAAAAATTGCTGGTGTAAAGTTGCAAAAACTATATAAATTCTTTTTTTTGTGTTATACGAAATTAGATTGGGGCGTAGCCAAGCGGTAAGGCACGGGTTTTTGGTACCTGCATCCTAGGTTCGAATCCTAGCGCCCCAGCCAAATATGAAAAACTTTTTAAATAAAATTTTCTCGAGCTCAAAAAACCTTTACTCATTTAAGAATAATATCAAAAAACTTACATTAACAACACCTGTGAAAAAAATTTTTGAGGCTATAAATTCTCACTCATCTGAAAGTGAGATTAGGTACGTGGGAGGTTGTTTAAGAAAAATATTAAATAATGAGAAAGTTGATGAAATAGATTTAGCAACAAATTTAAATCCTTTAGAAGTTACTGAAATCTTAAAAAAAAATAATATCAATTTTTATGAGTCAGGAATTGAACATGGAACAATTACAGCAATCATAGATGATCATAAGTATGAGATAACATCTCTAAGAGAAGATATTTTTACTGATGGTAGACATGCTAAAGTAAAATTCTCCAAAGATTGGAAAAAAGATGCTGCGAGAAGGGATTTTACTATCAACTCTATTTATGCTGATTTGGATGGAAATTTATTCGATCCTTATAATGGAAAAAAAGATATTGAAATAGGTCAGGTTAGCTTTATTGGCAACCCTGAAAAAAGAATTAAAGAGGATTATTTAAGGATATTAAGATACTTAAGATTTTTTTTAAATTACTCAAAGCAACCTCACAAAGAGAAAATAATTAAAGTAATAAAAATCAATATAAGCGGTATTTCTATTATATCTAAAGAGAGACTATTAGATGAATTAAAAAAATTATTAAAATCAAATAAATTAGAAAATTTATCAAAAGATAAATTCAGCATCGACCTAATATTGTTAATTTTTCCAGAGCTAAAGAATATCAAAAATATTATTGATGCAATCAAAGTAAAGAGAGAACTATTTGTTGATCTGGATTTTATGTTTACTTTATTTTTAATGATAATAGATGAAACAGACAATTTAGAATATTTCTTGTACAAATATAATATTTCAAAAAAAGATCAAAAAAGAGCTTATGCTATTAGTAACTTTTATAATGAAAAGAATGGATCAAAAACTTTAAATGAAGTGAACTTAAATAAAGTTCTATATTATGATGGAAAGCAAGCAGTATTAGATATTATAAATTTTAAGATTATAAAAACAAAGAAATTAGATAAGAAATTGTTGAACTTACTAGAATTATATAAAAATAAGATTACACCGAGTTTGCCTGTTGGAGCTAATTTATTAATGACTAGATACAAAATACCAGAGGGAAGACAGTTGGGGAGTATGCTGAAATTGATCGAAGAGGAGTGGATCAGGAATAATTTTAAAATTTCTGACAAACAAATCGATAGTATTGTAAAAAGTTAAAGATATTTGACGTCTTTAATTTCAAAGTTTTTTACTCCAGCGGGAGTATTTATTTCTACAAGATCATTTTTATTTTTTCCAATAAGACCTTTACCTATTGGTGATTGAAAATATAACAGTTTTTTTTTTAAATCTGCTTCATCTTTTCCAACTATTTTATAATCTATCTTTTCACCGGTATCTAAATTTTCCAAAAATACTGTAGCACCAAAAATTACTTTGCCGTCATTGTTTATTTTAGTAACATCAATGACATTTGCTCTTGCAATAATATCATTTATTTCTGTTATCCTACCCTCGTTGTGAGACTGCTCTTCTTTTGCTGCATGATACTCAGCGTTTTCTTTTAAATCTCCGTGTGATCTTGCTTCAGCAATTGCGGCAACTATTTCTGGTCTTTTTTTTTCTTTTAAAAAAATTAATTCTTCTTTTAGTTTATTTAAGCCATTCAAGGTAATTGGTTCTTTATCCATATCATTTCCATTTTGCATGAGGAGGTAATGACATTAATATTCCCTCAACATTACCACCTGTTTGTAATCCAAATTTTGTACCCCTGTCATATAGTAAATTGAATTCTGCATATCTTCCTCTTTTAATATATTGATTTTCTTTATCTTTAGAAGTCCATTTTTTTTTAATTTTTTTATTTATAATTTTTTGAAAAATAGTCTCAAAGGTAATACCAACATCTCTGACAAATTTGAAATTTTTTTCAAAATTGTTTTTTTTATAATCAAAAAAAATACCACCTATTCCACGGGGCTCTTTTCTATGAGGTAGATAAAAATATTCATCACACCATTTTTTATATTTTTTATAATATTTTTTGTCATGTCGATTGCACATATCTCTAAGAGTTTTGTGAAACTGTTCTTTTTCTTTAATATCTTTTTTTGATGGAGTAACATCAATACCTCCACCGAACCAATCAAAAGTCGTACAAATATATCTAGTATTAAAATGCATCGCAGGAATTAAAGGATTTTTCATATGCATTACAACAGATATCCCTGATGCCCAGAACCTAGGATCTTTTTGAGCGCCAGGTATATTTTGTTGAAATTTTTTTGGAAATTTTCCATAAACTTTTGAAAAATTAACACCTACTTTATCAAAAATTTTTCCATCTTTTAAGATTCTATATTCACCACCACCTTCATCTTTTTTTAAATTTCTCTTCCATGAAGTCGACTTAAAACTGATCTTGTTTTTTTCAAAATCACTAATAGTTTTGCAGAACATTTCCTGCAGAGATTTAAACCAATTACTTGTCAATTTTTGTTTTATTTCTAGATCCATTTAAATTAATTTATTTTGTTTTAAACACTCGGCCAATATTATAGCAACAGAAGAAGAAATATTTAAAGAACGCTTATTATTTCGCATCGGAATTTTTAACCTATTATTTATCATTTTATGCACAAATTCAGGCACTCCCGCACTTTCTCTTCCAAATAAAATTGTATCATTTTTTTTAAACTTAAATTCTGTATATGGGCTAGAGGCTTTTGTAGTCATAAGTATAATTCTTTGATCCTGTTTCTCATCAAAAAATTGATCAGAGCTTTTATAATATCTAATCTCTTTTTCATCCATATAATCCATCACAACTCTTTTAAATCTCTTATCGTTTAATAAAAATCCACAAGGCTCTATTATTTCTAATTTCGCCCCCAAACAGGCGCAAGTTCTTATGATCGCAGCAGTATTTTGAGGGATATCAGGTTCAAATAGTGCAATTTTTGGCCCATCATTAATTAGATTATGTGTCATTCTATCAGTAGAAAAATAATACTTTTTTATTATATGTAATCATATATTAACTACCTAAATCAACATATAGAATTATAAGAACCTATAAACAGTGGAAAAGAAAACTAAAAGAAGAGATTTTTTATTTACAGCTACATATGCGGTTGGAGCAGTTGGGGCGGGTGCAGTGATTTGGCCTATGATAGATCAAATGAACCCAGATGCTTCTGTAAAAGCGTTAGCAAGCACTGAGGTTGATGTGAGCGCAGTCAATCCAGGAAAAACCATAACTGTGTTATGGAGAGGAAAGCCAGTTTTTATTAGAAGAAGAACTCAAGAGGAAATAGCTGAAGCCAAATCTGTTAAGTTGGAAGATTTAAAGCATCCTGAAAAAGATGAAGATCGTGCAAAAAATCCAGAGTGGCTTGTTATGCTTGGAGTATGCACGCACTTAGGTTGTGTGCCTTTGGATCAAAAAGGTGATTATAATGGATGGTTCTGCCCATGTCATGGTTCTCATTATGATACTTCTGGAAGAATTAGAAAAGGTCCAGCTCCAACAAATATGGAAATTCCAGAATACAAATTTGTTGATGCTAACACAATTAAGATTGGATAATTTTTTATGAGTGAACACGAATACACACCAAAATCAAAAGTTGGAAAATGGTTTAACGACAGATTACCTCTTTTAACTTTGGCAAACCATTTAACCGATTATCCAACACCAAAAAATTTAAATTATTGGTGGACTTTTGGTGGAATTCTTACTTTTTGTTTGATTACTCAAATTGTAACCGGATTAGTTTTAGCTATGCACTATATCGCACATGCTGACATGGCGTTCCAAAGTGTTGAGCACATAATGAGAGATGTGAACTATGGATGGTTGATAAGATATATACATGCAAACGGAGCTTCAATGTTTTTCTTAGCAGTATATATTCATATTTTTAGATCTTTATTTTATGGCTCTTATAAATCACCTAGAGAAGTTATATGGATTATCGGAATAATAATTTATCTGCTTATGATGGCAGCAGCTTTCCTAGGCTATGTTTTACCATGGGGACAAATGAGTTTTTGGGGAGCTACAGTTATTACTAATTTATTTAGTGCGATTCCTTTGGTAGGTGAGGGAATAGTAACATGGTTATGGGGAGGTTATTCGGTTGATAACCCAACACTTACAAGATTTTTTACTCTACACTACTTAATTCCTTTTTTAATTTTAGGTTTAGTTGTTTTACATATTTGGGCTCTTCATGTGCCTGGAAATAATAATCCAATTGGAATTGATATAAAAAAACCTTCAAAAGACACAGTCCCATTTCATCCTTACATAGTTATCAAGGATGGTTTTGCGTTGTTGATGTTTATGATTGTTTTCGCTTTTTTTGTTTTCTATACACCAAATATTTTAGGCCACGCTGATAATTATATTGAAGCAAATCCTCTTGTAACACCAGCTCATATTGTTCCTGAATGGTATCTGTTACCTTTTTATGCAATTCTGAGATCAGTTCCGGATAAACTTCTAGGTGTTATAGCGATGTTGTCTGCTATTTTAATATTAGCTGCACTTCCTTGGTTAGATACTTCAAAAATTAGATCCGCAGTCTTTAGACCTTTATACAAGCAGTTCTATTGGATTTTAGTGGCTGATGTTTTAATTTTAGGATATGTCGGAGCTATGCCAGCTGAGGGTCTTTACTTATTAATTGCTAGGATTGCAACAGCATATTACTTCCTTCATTTTTTAGTTGTATTGCCAGTTTTAGGATTCAAAGAGAGGACCACACCTGTTCCCTTGAGTATTACCGAACCAATTTTGGGTGGATCACCTAATCTTGCAGCGGTGAAAAAAAAGGATAGTTTTAAAGATCAGTGAAAAATTTTTTTAGAATATCGTTTTTAATAGCATTATTTTTTGGATTTCAATTTAACTCTAATGCAGCTGAGAAAGCTGAATATTTAAAAACTGATTGGAGTTTTAAGGGTCCCTTCGGAAAGTTTGACAGAGCTGCACTTCAAAGGGGATATCAAGTTTATCAAGAAGTTTGTTCTTCTTGCCATTCTATGAAATATCTAAGTTATAGAAATTTAGTGGAAGAGGGTGGGCCTGAATTTTCAGTGGAACAAGCAAAAGCCATTGCAGCATCTTTCGAGGTAAAAGATGGTCCAAATGCAGATGGTGAAATGTTTATGAGACCAGGAAGGTTGTCGGATAAATTTGTGATGCCTTACGAAAATGAAAAAGCTGCTCAAGCTGCAAACGGTGGAGCATACCCTCCCGATATGACTGTTTTAGTAAAAGCTCGAGGCGGTGGAGTTGACTATATCTATTCACTCCTTCAAGGATATGAAGATCCACCAGCTGGAGTGACATTAGATGATGGTGTTTACTATAATAAATACATGTATGGAAATAAGATTAAAATGTCCAATCAACTTTCTGATGGTTTAGTAGAATACTCAGATGGTACTAATGCTTCAGTAGAACAAATGGCAAAAGATGTTACAACTTTTTTAATGTGGACAGCAGAACCTCATTTAGAAACACGTCATAAAATGGGTTTTAAAGCAATAGTTTATTTAATTATATTAACAGTTTTAGTTTATTTTAGTATGAAGAGAATCTGGTCACGTATTGAAACGAAAGTTTAAAACGTCACCGTCTTTAACAATATAGTCTTTACCTTCTAATCTCATTTTTCCATTTGTTTTAGAATTTACCCATCCGTCATATTCAACAAAATCATTATAAGAAATAGTCTCAGCTCTAATAAACCCTTTTTCAAAATCAGTATGTATTTCACCAGCAGCTTTTGGAGCTAAACAATTTTTCTGAATAGTCCAGGCTCTTGTTTCCTCAGGACCTGAAGTAAAAAAAGTGTCTAATTCTAAAATCTTATAACCTTTTTGTATCAACATATCCAAGCCAGTGTCCTTTAAACCAATCATTTCCATGTAGTTTTTTCTTTCTTCACTATCTAACTCATTGATTTGATTTTCAATATCTGCCGATATAATCAAAGTGTTTTCTAAACCAAATTTTTCTAAGAATGATTTAGTGTAACCGTTTCCATTTTGAACACTTTTCTCATCAACGTTACAAACAAATATTTTAGGCTTCAAAGACAATAAACCACTTAAATTTAGTTGTTTTTTGGTAAATTCAGATTTTAAACTTGCTAAATCTTGATCATTATTAATTAAGTCTAAACAACTTTGAAGAATTTTAATTTGATCCTCATCAATATTTTTTTTGTTATTTTTCTCAAGTCTTTTTTGAATAGACTCTAAATCTGCAAGCTTCATTTCTGTCTCAATTATTTCAAGATCTCTAACAGGGTTAACTGTAGGATTTACATTTTGAATATCACTAGAGTCAAAACATCTAATCATATGTATTACAGCGTCTACTTCTCTGATATGAGATAAAAATTTATTTCCCAAACCTTCACCTTTAGATGCACCCTTTACTAGTCCAGCTATATCAACAAAAGAAATAGTAGTAGGTATAATCTTTTTTGATTTAGAAATTTTGGCTAAATTTTCTAATCGATAATCAGGCACACTAACTACACCAATATTTGGATCAATTGTACAGAATGGAAAGTTAGCTGCTTGAGCTTTATTTGAATTGGTTAATGCATTGAAGAGAGTAGACTTACCTACGTTAGGCAAACCAACGATCCCACACTTGAAACTCATTATTTATTATTTACTGTACTAGAAAAAAGATCTAATTTTTTTTCAACAAGAAAAGAAATTGAATCATTTATATGGTTTGATATTTTTTCAATACCTAATGACTCATCTTCGTCAAAATTTTGTAAAACGTAATCTGCAACTTCGATGTTTCCTTTGGGTTTACCAATACCTATTCTCACTCTAGAATAATCTTTGCCAATAAACTTATCAATTGAAGCAATTCCATTGTGCCCCGCACTTGATCCTCCAAACTTAGCTTTGATTTTTCCAAATTCCACATCTAGATCATCATGAAAAACTATTACATCTTGAGCATCAATCTTAAAATATTCAATAAGCTCTCTAATACAAATTCCTGAATTATTCATAAATGTCAAAGGTTTGATGGCATAAACTTTAACATTTCCTATATTGCCAGTAGTTAACAGGCCTTTAAATTTTGGTTTTTGTTTTGATAAACTAAATTTTTTGTTTATTGCGTCTATAATTTTAAACCCAACATTATGTCGATTATTTTCGCTGTCTGGTGTTGGATTACCCAATCCTACAAATAAAAGCATGATCTATTGATTAATTTTCAATTTAGTTGATTATTTTTTTTCTTCAGGAGGTTTTTTGTCAGCAGGTTTTTTATCATCACCCTCTTTTTTATCTCCTTTATCACCCTCAGGAGCAGCTTTATCCCCATCGGCCGCTGCAGCAGTTGCACCCTCTGCACCTTCTTCACCCTCTGCAGCTTCTGCTTCAGCAGGTTTTTCAGGTTCTTTCATAACTGTTGGAGCTGCTAATGTTGCTATTACAAAATCTCTTCCTTGAATCGTTGGAACAACCTCTGGATCTAATTTAACTGAAGAGATTTTAAAACTCTCACCAATATCAACACCATCTAAGTCTAAGGTTAAATTTTCAGGTATCTTCTCACTCGGACATTTTAATTCTACTTTTCTTCTAACAATGTTTAGCACCCCACCTTTTTTGAGACCGGGAGATTTTTCGTGATTAATAAAATTTACTGGAATTTCTATTTTTATTTTTACACCTGGTAGCACTCTTAAAAAATCTACATGAATTGGTTCATCGGTTAAAATATGATATTTTATTTCTCTTGGTAATACATTTTGATTACTACCATCTACCTTTAGAGTAATTATGTTTGAAAAGAAATTTTCTTTTTCAATAAAAGTTTTAAGTAATTTTTTAGAAATAGATATTTTTTGATTTTTATCTTTACCACCGTAGATAATAGCTGGAACATTTCCACTATTTCTTATAGCGTTTAACTGCCCTTTAGTGGAATTATCTCTAATGTTAGCTTCTATAGAATTCATAAAACAGAGCTTTTTAACTCATGTTTACAAATAATCAAGAAATTTATTTAAATAAATCTGATACGGATGTTGAATTTGAAATTCTCTTTATCGCTTCACCCATAAGACCTGATATTGGCAAAACCTCAATATTTTTAACATTTTTAGTTTTATGAACATTGTCTATTGTATCGGTTATAACTAAATTTTTAATTACTGAACTTTTTATTTTTTTAATTGCATCACCACTTAAAACCCCATGAGTAATGTAAACATAAACATCTTTTGCTCCTCGAGATTTCAAAGCTTGCGCTGCATTAACAATTGTGCCACCTGAATCGATTATGTCATCAACTATAATACAGGTTTGACCTTTTACATCTCCGATTACGTTCATAACTTGTGATTGTCCAGGTTTAGGTCTTCTTTTGTCAACAATAGCTAGTCCTACATTTAAAAGTTTTCCAAGTGCTCTAGCTCTTTCTGTTCCTCCTACATCAGGTGCAACACAAATAATTTTTTTACTTTTAATTTTCTTTCTAGCGTGTCTTGCAAATATTGGAGTAGAAAATAAGTTATCAACAGGAATATCAAAGAAACCTTGAATTTGACCTGCGTGCAAATCTACAGTTACCACTCTATCAGCACCAGCTTTAGTAATTAAATTTGAAACAAGTTTTGCAGATATGGAAGTTCTTGGAACAACCTTTCTATCTTGTCTTGCATATCCAAAATAAGGTATTACCGCTGTTATATTTTTTGCTGATGACCTCTTTAGAGCATCGATACATAACAATAATTCCATTAAATTATCATTTGCTGGAGAAGAGATAGATTGAACAATAAAAATACTGTTTCCTCTTATATTTTCATTTATTTCAATATAAATTTCACCATCAGCAAATTTTCTAATACTTGAATTTACAAGTTTTGTTTTTAAGTATTTAGCAATATTTTTACTTAAAACTTTATTGCTGTTTCCAGTTAATAATTTCATTGAGGAACTCTAATTAATCATAATTAATGAAATATTTCTACCATAATCATCATGATTTAAATGCAAAGACCTTCTTGCACTAAAAAAATTATTTTTTTTGAGAAAAGTATCAATATTTATCGTCTCTATATTTGCGATTTTCATTAATTTGAGTTGTAATTTAACATATTTTGATAAATCAAAATGAATTAAGTTTTTTCTTTTTTTAAAAAAAACTTTATTTTTTTTATCTTTTTTTAGGAATTTTCTTTTAAAATCTTCTTTTACATTATAGCTTTTTTGAGCAATACAAGGACCTATAACAGCAATCATATTCTTTTTTTCACAGCCCTTTTTAATCATGAAATTTATAACTTTTGAAATAATTCCTTTATATGCACCTTTCCATCCAGCATGAATAGCAGCTACCATCTTTTTTTGTTTATCAAAAATTAATATTGGTGCACAATCAGCTGTAAGAATTCCAATTGGTAATCTTGGAATGTCAGTTATTACTGCATCTGCTTTCTTTTTTTTTAGGTACTTAGAATATTTATTGATGAAAACAAATTTATTACTATGTATTTGATGGAGTAAAAAAATATTTTTTGAATTTTTACTGATTTTCTTTTTTACAATTCTCAAATTTTTGATAATTTTTGTTTTGCAGTCGTTAGAGCCTGGTCCACAATTTAAGCTTTTATAAATACCTCTCGAACATCCACCTTCTTTATTAAAAAAACCATGACTGATCTCTTTAAATTTAGATAATTTTTTTGAAACTATCAATTAAACCCCAACTTATATTTATTGCCTTTGTTTTTGATAAACATTACCTTAAATAAATTTCCCATTTCTTTCTCATCTATGAGTTTTTTCAATCTAAAATAAATATCTGCTTTTTTTGAAAAGCTTTGATTTTGCGATACTATCTCAGCTCTATTTTTTATTCCTAATTTTACTAAAAAGCTTCCTTGAGTTGTTATTAAGTCTTTTAAACCACCTAATTTATTGATTATTTTCTTAAATAAGAAAAAATTAATATTATGGGTAATATCTGAAGTACCGATATTTTTTAAAACACTATTATGTTTATGATTTGAAATCGATTTAAGAGTATTTTTCATCCTCTTTTCCATATACCCGTAATCTATCATTAGAAGACCGCCATCATTTTTTTTAACTATTCCAGCAACTTTTTTTAAATAATCTGCTCCAATTAAGGAGTATTCAATAAATTTTTGGTCTTTTGAAATATCATAATCAATTTCTTTTTCAAATTTTTTCATATTAAACTTTCTTTCACAAAAAAAAGGCTTTTTTTGATTTTTAAAATTTACATATCTTTCAAACCAAAGATCTTTTTTTTTAATAAATTGTTTTATTGCTATTGCATCAAAAAACTCATTTGCAATAAAAATAGTTGGAAATTTTTTTATTTGTTTCAGATCAGAAATCCAAATAACTTTTTCTTTGTCTAATTTGTTTTTTTGAATTTTCTTTAATTTTAGACTTTTTTCATGAATTAAAATATTACATGAACTTAAAAACGTTGGAAATTTTTTAAAAGTTTCTAAAAATATTTTCATCATTTCACCGTTTCCTGCACCAAGTTCCACTAAATTAATTTTCTTTGGTGTTCCTAAATTTTCCCAAAAACCTAAAATCCATACAGCTATCATTTCAGAAAACATTCTAGAAATATTTGGTGCAGTTATAAAATCACCCTTTAACCCGAAAGGGTTTTTTTGCATATAGTATCCTTTTTTTTTATCATATAGAGCAAAATCAATAAATTTATCTAAAGAGATTTCAAAATTATTTTTGATGGTCATATTTTTTTAAAGTCAGATAAGAACCAAATATAAAAAAAACTAAACATAAAATTTGCCCCATACTCAATTTAAATAGAACGTAACCTAATTGTTCATCTGGCATTCTTAAAAATTCTATAAAAAATCTGAAAACAGAGTAAAATATTAAAAATATTCCAGATAAGAAACCAGGATTTTTAGCTGAGGACGCTTTTCGAAAATATATCAATATAAAAAATAATAACAGTCCCTCAAAAAAAGCCTCATAAAGTTGAGATGGATGACGATATATTTCGTCAATTTTTTCAAATTTAATTCCCCATGGTAAAGTTGTTTCTTTGCCATAAAGCTCTGAATTTATAAAATTTGCAATACGTCCAAAAAAAATTCCTATTGGAGCGACTAACGAAACAATATCAAGATAAATATAAGAATTATGATTATGTTTTTTTGCAAACCATATGCTCATTACAATTACACCTAATAGTCCACCGTGAAATGACATTCCTCCATTCCAAATTTTAAATATTTCAAAAATGTTCTCTAAATAGTAATCTAAATTGTAAAATATTACGTAACCTAATCTTCCACCAATTATAATACCTAAAATTATATAAGTAATATAGTCGTCAAATTTCTCTTTTAAATTATCATCTTTTATAAAAATTCTTTTTGCCAAAACCCATCCAGCGAGAATTCCAAATATATATGATAAAGAATACCATCTAAATTCTAATGAAAATAAACTAAATGCAACTGGGTCAAAATTATTAATGAACATTTTTAATTATAATAATAGATTAAAGATATAATAACTTATTTAATAAATATATGAAAAATTCAAAATTTGTTTTTGATAAATTTACTAAACTTCTAGAACAAGGTTTAGTCTCATCTAGAGACTTAAAAAATGAAATAGTAAACATTTTAAAATCAAAAAGAGATGAAATCGTATTCAAAATGAAATTAACGAGTAAGGATGAATTTGATATCCTTACTAAAAGAGTAGAAAATTTAGAGAAAGAACTTGAAAAAAAAAAGGTTTTAAAAAAAAAGATTAAACGGGTAAAAAAATCTTAACCTCAAGTCCATTCAAATTGGATTTATTCAACTTTATATTACCACCGTGAGAACGTACAATGTCAGATGCAATTGACAGACCAAGTCCTACGCTTGATTTGGCGTCTGCTCTTCCTTTGTCTATTTTGTAGAAAGGTTTAAATACATTATCATATTCACTTTCTGCTATTCCTGGTCCATCATCTTCAACTTTTATTATTATGTTTGTTTTCTTTTTTTGAAGTTCAATATTTATTTTATTCCCATATTTAATTGAATTTTCTAACAGATTATTAAGACATCTTTTAATTAGATTTTTTCGACCATTTAAATAAACCTCTGGTAATATTTCTTTTGTAATGTTTTCATTATTATACTTACCTATAATCTCACCTATTAAATCGCTTAGATTGAACAGCTCATCCTTTTCCATAAATGAGGAACTTGTAAATTGTAAATATTCATTAAGCATTTTTTCCATTTCATTTATATCTTCGGTTAACTTCTTAGCTAGGGATTTATCTTTTATAAACTCGGTTTGTAATTTCATTCTTGTTAAGGGTGTCCTTAAATCATGACTAATCCCAGATAGCATTTCAGATCTTTGATTTAGATGTCTCATAATTCTTTTTCTCATTCTATCGAATTCATAACCTGCTTGACGTATCTCAGCTGCACCAGAGGGCTTAAATTCATCTACATTTTCCCCTCTTCCAAATTTTTCGGCAGCTTTAGCTAAAGCTGTGATTGGTCTTGTTTGATTTTTTAAAAATATAAGCGAAATAATTACGACTACGAACGCAGGTACAGTTATCCATAATCCAAACAGTCTTGCAGAAGTGCTTGTCAGTCTATCCTTAGGGACTATAAATTTAAAGAAACCATTTTGATATTTAATTCTTAAATCAACTAACTCTTTATAACTTGTAGTATCAAACCAAAATATTTCTAATCCAAATTTAGATTTTAATTCTCTTCTCAGTGTTCTGTCTATTGGACTAAACCATCTTTCATTGTAAGAGAAATTAAAATTTTCATCCTCCACAAATTCGATATTCAAGTCTTGATATAATGAAAAAATGTTTTTTATTTCATCTTTTTCATAACTATCATTACTATAAACCTCGATGAAAGTTTGTATTTCACTAACCAATGCTCTTGTCATTCCTTTGTTAGTTTTTATCCAAAGGCTGTCAAAAAAAACTATCGTAATTATTAATTGAATTAAAATTACCGGGATAGCAACTATTAGCAAAGCTCTGTAAAATAATCTTTTTGGTAATAAATTTTTTACAAATTTATTCAATCCATAAAACATAGCCAGCTCCTCTTATAGTCTGAAGAAATTTTGGATTTTTTGGATCTATTTCAATTTTTTTCCTCAATCTAGTTATGATAACATCAATTGATCTCTCTTTATCTAAGTCAATTAATCTACCAATTTCTTCTCGTTCAAAAACTTTTCCTGGGTTATTAATCATTTTCTCCAATATTGTTTTCTCAGTGTTATTTATTTTAAATTCTGAATTACCATGAAAAATTATCTGCTTACTTAGATCTATTTTTACATTTTCAAATTCTATTATTTTCTTGGAATTATTTTTTTTTGTTTTGTTAATTATATTTTTAATTCTAAGATCAAGTTCCTTGGGCTCGAAAGGTTTAGGTAAATAATCATCTGCTCCCAATTCTAATCCCTCTATTCTTTCATTCGGCTCACCTTTAGCAGTTAATAATATTATTGGAGTATTAATATATTCTTTATGTTCTTTTAAAAAATCAAGCCCACTTTTTCCAGGCATCATGATGTCTAAAATTATTAAGTCAAACTTAATAACCTTTATTTTTTCAGATGCATTTTCTGCGCTATCAGCTGTGGTGACTAAATATTTTTTTTCATTTAAATATTTTTTAACCAATGATCTTATCCCTTCATCATCATCAACAACTAAAATATGAGCCAGAAAACTATCCATTAATTATTCTTTTTAAAACTTCATCAAAATTAAGAACTTCTTGAGAGCTCGAATTAAGCAATGCATTATAAATTCTTTTTTTTTGTATTTCAAAAATCTCTTTAAAAATTTTTTTTCCTTTTTCATTTAGAAAGATGTGTTTAATTCTTGTGTCAGTCTCGTCTTTATTAAAAAAAACCATTTCAAGCTTGATCAAATCTTTTAAAACTCTATTTAAGCTTTGTTTAGATACTTTAAGTTTCCTCATAAGCTCTGAGATTGATATTCCCTCATACATAGATATTAAATGAATAGTTTTTTGATGAGCTAAGCCAATATGATATTTATTGAGAATTTTTTTTGAGTCTGAAAAAGTTTCTCTATAACTTATAAATAATTTTTCAATTAAATGTTTTAATTGTTCATCTTTTAAATATAAAAGCTCTTTCATCACAGGTAAGTTATATTGACATATTATATATACACAGATATTTTTCAGTAATAATTTTATATTTCATACATGATACCTTACGATAAAAGATCTGGTAAAATATGGTACAACGGCGAATTAGTTGATTGGTCAAATGTTAAAGTACATGTTTTAAGCCATGGATTACATTACGCTAGTTGTGTTTTTGAGGGAGAGAGAGTTTATGATGGTTCAATCTTCAAATTAGAGGAACATACTTCAAGATTTTTTCATTCAGCAAGACGAATGGGTTTTGAAATTCCCTATACTGAAACGGAAATAAACGCTGCTTCGAATACTATAATCAAAAACCAAAAAGTTGAAAATGGTTACGTAAGACCAGTTGCCTGGAGGGGGAGTGAAATGATGGCGATCTCAGCTCAACAAACAAAAATTCATGTTGCAATAGCAACATGGGAATGGGGGTCCTATTTTGATCCAAAATTAAAAGTTGAAGGGATTAGATTAAATATTTCTAATTGGAGAAGACCGGCTCCTAATACAATACCATGGGACACAAAAGCTTCAGGTCTTTACATGATATGCACCCTTTCAAAACATGAAGCTGAAAAAAATGGTTATACAGATTCTTTAATGCTAGATCATGAAGGTAATATTGCTGAAGCCACTGGTGCAAATATTTTTTTTAAAGATACGAATGGTGAGCTACACACGCCGTTACCAGACTCTTTCCTAGATGGAATTACTAGAAGAACAGTAATTGAAATTGCAAAATCAAAAAATATTAAAGTTCATGAAAGAAAAATAAACCCCTCAGAGTTGAAGAATTTTGTTGGATGTTTTTTAACCGGAACTGCAGCAGAGGTAACCCCGGTATCTTGTATCGCTGAAAATGAATTTAAAGTTTGTGATTTAATTATTGGTCTTAACGAAAGTTATCAGAAACTTGTTAGAAAGAAAAAGGCAGCTTAATCTTTATTATCTTCTGAGATAGCGTGATCAATACCTTTTCGTATATATTCATATCCCGTAAAAAGAGTTAAAGCAGCCGAAAGCCATAAAAGAATTATTCCAATAGTTTGAGCATTATAATCTTGAAAATTAATAATTTTGTTTCCAGTTTCACCAGAAAGTAAAAGTGCGATAGCAACCATTTGCAATACAGTCTTTAATTTTGCCAGATTTGAAACTGGTAGTTTAATTTTTCCCTTAGCCAAAAATTCCCTTAATCCAGATATCAAAATTTCTCGAGTTAAGATAATGATTGCTGCTATTACCTCGTAATTTCTTATAGTTCCGTCCATTACCAAAAGTATTAAAGCAGTTGCAACGATAATTTTATCTGCAATAGGATCAAGCAATTCTCCAAGTTTAGACTCTTCCCCAAGAAATCTTGCTAGCATTCCATCTAAAAAATCTGTGAAAGATGCAACTATAAATAAAATTAACGCTGTCAAATCTCCGTAAAAACCTGGCAAGTAAAATGCTAACACAAAAAAAGGAACAATTAAAATTCTTCCTATAGTTAAAATATTTGGTATTTTTTTAAGCATAATTTTTTTTATTCATGAAAAAAGTTATATATTTTTTTTGCAACTTTTTCTTCAACCCCTTCCACAGATTTAATTTCATCTAGACTTGCAGACTCAACTGCTCTAGCTGATCCAAAATGGTTTAATAAAGCTCTTTTTCTTATGGAACCTATTCCATCAATTTGGTCTAACAGCGATTTACTAATACCCTTCTTCCTTTTTGCTCTATGAGCACTAATTGCAAAACGATGAGACTCATCTCTTATTCTCTGAAGGAAGAATAAAGTAGGATCATTTTTAATGAATTTAAATTCCTTTCCATTATGAAAGAAAGTCTCATTTCCACTATTTCTATATTTACCTTTAGCAATTGCAATTATCGGAATATCATGAAGCCCAAGTTCATTTAGAGTTTCTCTAGCTACTGAATATTGTCCTTTTCCTCCATCTACCATTACTAGATCAGGAAAAGTTAAATAGTTATCTTTTTCTTGTATTGCTCTTTTAAATCTTCTAGTCAAAACTTCTTTCATCATTCCATAATCATCTTGTTCATTCTTTTTTAGTTTGATGTTAAATTTTCTATATCTTTTTTTAATAAATCCATCATCACCATAAGCTATCAATGCACCTACACTGTTTGTTCCCTGTATATGACTGTTATCATAAACCTCAATCAGATTAATATTGGTCTCTAGATTAAATTTACTTGCCACAGCTTCAAATAATTCCTTATTATTTTGACTTTCATAAAGCTTTCTATTTAAACTCTCTTTAGCGTTTTTTATTGCTTGATTAATTACTTTTAATTTTGACCCTTTTTTAGCTATTGATATAGTAACTTGTTTTTTTTCTTTAAGAGAGAGTGTTTTTTCGATTAAAACTTTTTCTTTTATCTCTTCAGATAATATTATTGAAGAGGGTACACTTTTATTTTCATAAAATTGCGTGACAAAAGAATTAATTATATTACTTAAATTCTCATCGGGATCGTGTTTTGGAAAAAAAGATTGATTACCCCAGTTTTGTTTTGACCTATAAAAAAAAACCTGAATACAAGCTTTGCCTGACTCCTTATAACCTGCGATTACATCAGCCTCTATTAGATTAGCCTCATTAATTCTTTGTGATGATTGAATAATATTCAATGACTTTATTCGATCTCTTAAAATTACCGCTTTTTCAAAATCTAAATTTTCACTAGCTTTTTCCATCTGCTCCGAGAGGCTTTTTTGTATTTTCCTTGATTTACCGGAAACAAACTCAATAGCATCATCAACAGTCTTTTTATATTCCTCACTTTCTATGTAACCAACGCATGGGCCAGAGCATCTTTTAATTTGATATAAAATACATGGTCGTTCTCTGTTTTTGAACACAGTATCATCACAAACTCTAAGATGAAATATTTTTTGTATCATTTTAATTGTCCAGTTAGCTGATCCAGCAGATGCAAAAGGTCCAAAATAAAAACCTTCAGTAGTTTTTTTTCCTCTGTGTCTTTTTATTTGTGGCCATTTATCTTTGTTGCCAATGAATATAAAAGGAAAAGATTTATCATCCCTTAGTAAAATATTAAATTTTGGTTTATATTTTTTGATTAAATTTGCTTCCAGAAGTAAAGCTTCACTTTCATTAGATGTAGTTGTGATCTCCAATTTTCTAGTTTGTGACAACATTCTTTCGGTTCTAATAATATGGTTTTTTTCAGATACATAACTTTTGAGTCTATTGGGTAAATTTTTGGCTTTACCAACATAAAGAATTTCCTCTTTTTCATTTAACATCCTATAAACACCAGGAAGTTTTGGGATTAAAGGCAGCTCTTTTTTTATTATTTCTTTACCAATATCAGAACTTATCATGACTTCTCTTTTTGGTAATTTGAATACCAACAGATGAGCATTCTTTTAAAATCTCTAATTTTTCAATTTTGAGCATTATCTTAGCAATTCTTTTATCTTTAAATAATTCGTCAAAGACAGCCTCTGCAAGAGTTTCTAAAAAGTTATAATGTTTTTTCTTAACCAGTTTTCTTATCAGTTTAACAATAGTTCCATAATTAACTATTGATTTTAAATCTTTATCATTTGACGGTTTTTTATCTTGATAATCTATTTCAAGGCTAAATTTAACTTTTTGAGCATTTTCTCTTTCAAAATCATAATATCCAAGTTTTAAATCTAGTATTAACTCGTTTATAAGGATCTTTTTTTCGTAATTGAAAAGGGATTTTCCTTTATCAATTTTAACAATTTTAAAATCATTTTTTTTCATTCCTTACCTAGAACATCTGGTGTTTGCCAGTTTAAACTTTGGCCACTATCAATTGCCAGCACTTGACCAGTAATAGATCTGCTTTTTATAAAAAAGTCAACAGCATTACAAATCTCATTAACATCAACCTGTCTTTTTAAAGGAGTAGCAAGATATTGTTTTTTAAAATGTTTTTCAGTCTGCCTTTGATTTTTGATAGTAGGTCCTGGAGCAATACCATTTACCCTTATTTTAGGAGAAAGGCTCATAGCACTCGTTTTTGTCAAAGTATAAAGACCGGATTTACTAATAGTGTAAGAAAAGAAATATGGAGTTAGTTTAAAAATTCTTTGATCAATAATGTTAATAATATTGTTATTATTTTCTCTAATATTTTTAGAAAATTCTTTAGTTAAAAGTGCAGGTGCTTTTAAATTGGTTGATATATGTTTCTCCCAACTTTTATTATTAAAATTTGCTAATTTATCATTCTCAAATAACGAAGCATTATTAACAAGACAATCAAAATACTTTAATTTAGATTTTGCTAATTTGATAATTTTGATAATATCTTTTTCTTTACTTAAATCACCCTTGACTAAATAAACTTTAGTTCCATTGCCCTCTAATTTTTTTTTGAGAATTAGTGCTTTAGATTTTGATTTATTAAAATGAAGAACTAACTCTTTATTTGGACCTGAAAGTTTTTTTGCAATTGCAGCACCTATTCTTGTTGCTCCACCTGTGATGATTATTTTGCGTGCTTCCATTTTTTATCTTTTTTTTTGGTAACTTTTGTACCAGGCATACCCATAGTGGATCTTCCTTTGGGATAAAGTTTATTTTTAACATCATACTGTCTTATTTTTGGATTTAATGTTATTTCTAGTTCAGTACTCTCTAATTTTCTTATTTCATCTCTGATTTTTGCTGCTTCCTCAAACTCAAGATTGGAGGCTGCTTCTTTCATTTTTTTATCCAAAGCTTTTAAATGTTTTTTTAAATTTCCACCAATATTTGAACCCTCACTAATTTTTACATAATCTTTCTCATAAACACTTTCTAGAATATCGTTAATTTCTTTTTTTACTGTTTTCGCGTCGATCTTATTTTTTTTATTATAAGCTAACTGAATTTTTCTTCTTCTTTCTGTTTCTTGTATAGCTTTTTTGATACTTTTTGTTTCTTTATCAGCATACAAAATTACCTTGCCATCAACATTCCTTGCAGCTCTTCCGATAGTTTGAATCAAGGATGTTTCAGATCTTAGAAATCCTTCTTTGTCCGCATCTAAAATTCCGACTAGAGCACACTCAGGAATATCTAAACCCTCTCTTAATAGATTTATGCCTACAAGCACGTCAAAAACACCCATCCTTAAGTCTCTCATAATTTCTATTCTTTCAAGAGTGTCAATATCGGAATGAAGGTATCTAACTTTCACTCCATTTTCATGGAGGTACTCAGTTAAATCCTCTGCCATTTTTTTAGTAAGAGTTGTAACTAGAACTCTATGATTTTTTTCTATTACCTTTTTACATTCATGCATTAAGTCATCTACTTGGTTTTTAGCAGGTCTTATTTCCACTGGTGGATCAATTAATCCGGTTGGCCTTATAACTTGGTCAATAAACTTCCCTTTTGTTTGTTCTAATTCCCAAGGTCCTGGTGTTGCTGAAACAAACACTGTTTGTGTTCGCATTAAATCCCATTCCTCAAATTTTAATGGTCTATTATCCATACAAGATGGAAGTCTAAATCCGTATTCAGCTAACGTACTTTTCCTTGATCTATCACCTTTATACATGCCATTAAGCTGAGGAACTGTTACATGACATTCATCAACAAAAATTAAAGTATTATCTGGAAAGTATTCAAATAAAGTTGGGGGTGGTTCGCCTGGTTTTCTACCTGACAAAAATCTTGAGTAATTTTCAATTCCAGCACAAGATCCAGTTGCCTCAATCATTTCAAGGTCAAATTTAGTTCTTTCCTCAAGTCTTTGAGCTTCAAGCAATTTATTTTCTGCTTTATGTTTTTTAAGAGTAATTTCTAATTCTTTTCTTATATTTAAAATCGCTTGCTCAATAGTTGGTTTAGGAGTTATGTAATGACTATTTGCATAAACTTTAACTAAACTTAATTCTCTAACTTGGTCACCTGTGAGAGGGTCAAACTCTTCAATTTTCTCCAGTTTATCACCAAACAAATTTAATCGCCAAGCTCTATCTTCTAAATGAGAAGGAAAAATTTCTAAATATTCACCACGAGCTCTGAAAGTACCTCTATAAAAATTTTGATCATTTCTTTTGTATTGTAACGCAACTAGAGACTTTATTATTTGTTCTCTATTATAATCGTAGTTTTTTTGGAGTGTAAGAGTCATTTTACTATATGCCTCAACAGAGCCTAAACCATAAATACATGATACACTGGCCACAATTAAAACATCATCTCTCTCCAAAAGTGATCTTGTTGCTGAATGTCTCATCCGATCTATTTGTTCATTAATCGATGCCTCTTTTTCAATGTATGTGTCAGATCTTGGGACATAAGCTTCTGGTGTATAGTAATCATAATAAGACACAAAATACTCAACCGCGTTATCAGGAAAAAATGTCTTCATCTCTCCATAAAGTTGAGCAGCGAGAGTTTTGTTAGGAGCAAGAATTAAGGCTGGCCTATTTGTTGCCTCTATCACTTTTGCCATTGTAAAAGTTTTTCCAGACCCAGTAACACCAAGTAAAACTTGATTAAATTCATCTTTATTTGCACCGTTTACTAATTTTTTAATTGCCTCTGGTTGATCACCCGCTGGCTTGAAATCAGATTTAATTTTAAATTTTTTACCACCTTCAAGTTTTCCACTGATTTTTGGGTTTTTACTCTGAATATCAGTAATTAAATCTTGATATGTATTTTCCATATATTAAAGAACGTAGTAGAATTAATTTATATTTCAATGAGCATAATATCAGACAGTTTAAAAAGAATTAAGCCATCGCCAACTATCGCAGTTACTCAGAAAGCTAGAGAATTAAGAGCAGCTGGTAAAGATGTAATTGGTTTAGGAGCTGGAGAGCCAGATTTTGACACTCCAGAAAATATTAAAAAAGCTGCGATCAAAGCTATAAAAAGAGGAGACACAAAATACACTGCTGTTGATGGCACACCTGAACTTAAAAAAGCTATAATTAAGAAATTTAAAAGAGAAAATAAACTCAACTACTCTTTGGATCAGATCACTGTTGGCACAGGAGGAAAACAAGTTCTTTACAATGCTTTTATGGCAACTCTTAATAAAGGGGACGAAGTAATTATACCAGCACCTTTTTGGGTATCATACCCAGATATGGTTTTGTTAGCTGGAGGAAAACCAAAAATAATCAAATGTACTGAAAAGGAAGGGTTTAAACTTACTCCAAAAAAATTAAAAAAAGCAATATCTAAAAAAACCAAATGGATCATTCTTAATTCTCCATCAAATCCAACGGGTGCAGGTTATTCAAAAAAAGAAATTAATGACTTAGCAAAAATTTTAATCAGAAATAAAAAAATTTTTATTCTTAGTGATGACATTTATGAACATGTTAGGTATGACAACTTTAATTTTTTTACAATTGCTCAAATTTCTAAGCTAAAAGATAGGACACTTACAATGAATGGAGTAAGTAAATCATATGCCATGACTGGTTGGAGAATAGGTTATGCTGCTGGTCCAAAGGAAATAATAAAAGCTATTGGAAAAATCCAATCACAATCAACTTCAAATCCGTCTTCAATAAGTCAAGCTGCAGCTGTTGAGGCATTAAATGGAAAACAAGGATTTATAAAAACTAGAGCTAAAGCATTTAAAGACAGAAGAAACTTTGTTGTAAAAAGCCTCAATAGCATAAAAGGTATAAGTTGTTTGACCCCAAATGGAGCATTTTACGTATTTCCAAGCTGTAAAGGACTGTTAAATAAAAAAACAAAATTAAAAACTGACACTAATTTTGTTCAAAGATTGCTTGAAAAAGAAAATGTTGCTGTTGTCCAAGGTTCTGCCTTTGGCTTAGATGGCTATTTTAGAATTTCTTATGCTACATCCATGAAGAATTTAAAAAAAGCAATGTTGAGAATTAAATCTTTTTGTGAAGCTCTAAACAAATAATTATTTTTGATTTAAAATTTTTTTTGCTGGGATTGTTTTTTTAATCCAATTATTTGGAATAGAATTTATACCTTTTAAAGCTGCAAAATATGCTCCAGTAAAATTTGCTCTCGAACAATTGCACCCACCTGCCTTTATTGTTTTTAAAATAGCATCTTTATAATTTTTTGAATTAATAATTGTATATATTGAGCTGTTAAAAGTTCCTGGATAGCTACATGCCATACCTAGTTTCTTTATCGTAGTTGGATTAAACTTTGTTCCAAATTTTTTTATTTTTTTAATGTCATTAACAATTCCTTTAAAAGAATGATTTCTATTGAATTTTTCAATGAATTCTTTGATTGGGTCTTCAGCTCCCTTTAACGCAAAATCTATCAAATAAAATTTTGCCATAGCATATTTAAAACTTATTTTTGAAACTGTTACAATTTTGAAAATTTTTTCTAAACTTTTAAAATCAAAGCCATAGAGAAAATATGGAAGAGTAGCACAAAAACCATCTGACTCATTGACTTTTACACCACCAGAGATCTTCTTTTTTAACTTGATATTTTTTACCGTCTCAATAATATTTTGATGTATCCACGGTCCCTTGACTATACCACGCCAGTCTTTGACTTTTTTATATTTAGATCTCAGTTTTAAATTTTTCCAATATTTACTACCAGGGCCAAAGTTTTTAAGGATTTTTTTTTTGAAACGTTTCTCTATATTTTTGTGTCCATCGAGTAGTGTATGAAACATCACTTGGCCAATTTCATTGTAACCAGAGACTTTTCCGGTTTTGATATTATAGAAGGGACTTCTATTTTTTTTTAGAAAAGAAAAGTCTTTTTTTCCTTTAATATAAACGCCTAATTTTTTTTGATTATATACCCAATGTAATGGTCTGGCTGCTGCATCTGCCACTGTAGCGCCCAAGAAAACATGAAGATTATTTTTCACTTTAATGAGATAAAAACTTTTCAGCCTCTAGTGCTGCCATACATCCCATACCAGCAGCAGTTACGGCTTGCCTAAATGTTTTATCCTTTACGTCCCCAGCTGCATAAACACCTGGTACATTAGTCTCTGTTGAATCTGGTTTTGTTATCAAATAACCCTCATTATCCATATTAAGTTGATCTTTAAATAATTGCGTTGCAGGGTCATGACCAATAGCAATGAAAACACCGTCTAATTTTATTTCATCAATTTTATTTGTTTTCACATTCTTAACTTTAATTCCTTTAACATTTTTTGGATCTTTATCTCCAATTACATCCTCAACAACTGTATCCCAAATGATTTCAATTTTTTTATTTTCCATAAGTTTTTTTTGAAGCATTTTTTCAGCTCTTAAACTATCTCTTCTGTGAATTAATTTTACTTTTGACGCAAATTTTGTAAGAAACATTGCTTCCTCAACAGCTGCATTACCTCCACCTACAACAGCAACTTCCTTGTCTTTAAAGAAAAAACCATCACATGTTGCACATGCCGATACACCAAATCCTCTGAACTCTTGTTCAGATTTAATATTTAACCATCTAGCTTGGGCACCTGTGGAAATTATTATGCTATCAGCAGTATATTTTTGACCAGCGTCACCTACAGCCTCAAAAGGTGTTGTTTTTAAGTTTACTGAACTTATATGATCTTCAATCATTTCTGTTCCAACTGCTTTTGCTTGTTCTTTCATTTGATCCATAAGCCATGGACCTTGAATAACATCAGCAAATCCAGGAAAGTTTTCAACATCAGTTGTTGTAGTTAATTGGCCTCCAGGCTCCGCACCATAAACTAAAATTGGATTCAACATTGCTCTCGCCGCATAAACTGCAGCAGTGTATCCAGCAGGACCAGACCCAATTATTAACACTTTTGTGTGTTTAGTTGGATTTTGACTCATATGAAAGCTATATAGTGATAAATGACTAAATTAAAAGGTTTATTATTGACCGAGGGTATGCATGGCATGATTAGCCAAGTTGAGGGGCTTGCCAAAGCTCTTAATCTTGAATTTATACACGAAAAAATTGAACTAAATAATTTTTGGAAAATGATTCCTCCAAAATTAACACCCATAAAAGATTTTGTTTTCAAAAATAATATATCAAAAAAATTTAATGTAGTAATTTCATGTGGGAGAAAAAGTGTAGTCCCATCAATCTTTTTAAAAAAAAAATTTGGAAGTAAAATTATGAACATTCATATTCAAGATCCGAAAGTATCATTAAATAATTTTGATTTTGTAATTGCGCCAGAGCACGACGGTCTTGAGGGAAAAAATGTTCTTAAAACCAAAGGAGCAATTCATTATCTTACCGAAAAAGAGTTAGAGGAAAATGTTAATTATTTAAAACCTAGAATTAAAAAAGAAAAAGTAATTGCGTTTATCGCTGGTGGTCCAAATAAGTATTATGATTTTAATGATGAAATAATTGAGGAAATTTTTGTTAAAGCCAAAAAAAATTTCATAAATCAAGGTTATCAGCTAATTTTTATACCTTCAATGAGAACACCGCAAAGAATTATAGATAAAGCTCGAAATTTTTTTGATGATGATCAGATTATAATTCAGGATATTGATAAGAAAGCCTATTTGTCATCACTTAAACTAGCTAATCATATTATTGTAACTTGTGACTCTACATCTATGATATCTGAGGCAGCTATGTCGGGGAGACCAATATATGTGGCTCAAATGCCAGCTATTAAAAAAAATATTCGTTTCAAAAAATTTTTCGAGCTTTTTAAATCCCTAGAAATAATTAAAAACTTAGGGGACGGAGTAGAAGAATGGAATTATAAAAAACTTAATGAAACTGATAGAATATCGGGATATATAGAGAAACAATTTAAAGATTATGACTTTTCTTAATTCTATATTGAAAAACTCAAAAAAGTATGAATTCCCATTTAATCACTGGGAATATAATAATGCTTTAAGTGAAGAAGCTATTAAAGAAATAGAAGGTGCAGACATTCCCGATGTAAGCAAACATAATCTCAATTATGATGGTACAAGAGCAATTGATGGTGGTGGTGCCGAATTTAGAGAAGGCATAGCTTCAGGCGGTAAGGCAATAAAATTTAGATGTTTTGTTACAAAAGAAAATGCTTCTCAATTTCCACATTTAGTAAAATTCATTAATGAACTTCAATCTAAAGAAACATGCGAAACGATCTCCAAAATGATTAATAAAGATTTATCTGGTTCATATGTCAGACTTGAAGTTATTTGTGATCGTGAAGGTTTTTGGTTAAAGCCTCACTGTGACATTAAAGAAAAATTAATGTCAGGGCTTATTTTTGTAAATAATGCAAATGAATCAGAGGAACTAGGCACTGATTTTTATAATGAAAAATTAGAAAAAGTTAAAACAGTTCCCTACAAACATAATTATGGTTATTTATTTACAAGCGGTCCAAATACATGGCACGGAATGGAAAAGAAAAAAATTGTTAAAGAAAGACGATGTATTCAAGTCAATTATGTTACATTTAAAACTGATTGGAAGGTTGATTAAATATTTTGTAGAGACGTCACCTCTAATTTTTTTGTTTTAAGTGATTTAATACCCTCAATACATGCAAGTGCTGTTGACATATTTGTGCAGTAGGGCACTTTATTTTTAAGTGTTGCTCTTCTTAAAGCAATAGCATCGTTTAATCTATGTTCGGTGTTACCTCCGCCAGTATTAATTACTAAAGCTATTTTTTTGGAGTTAAGAACATCAACGATATGAGGTGAACCACTACTTACCTTATTAATAATCTTACACCTCATGCCATTTTTTTTAATGTATTCAGCTGTTCCTTTTGTAGCGCACAAATGGAATTTTAGTTTCAAGAGTTCTTTTGCAAGCCCTAAACCTTCATCTTTATGAGAATCTTTTAATGATAAAAAAGCTAGTCCATTTTTAGGTAACGAATTAGACGATGCTATCTGGCTTTTTGCGTATGCCATTCCAAAATTTTTGTCAAATCCCATCACCTCTCCAGTTGATTTCATTTCTGGACCTAACAATAAATCACTGTTTGGAAATTTATTAAACGGAAAAACAGCCTCTTTCACGGCAAACATTCCTTTAGATTTATCCTTTAAATTAAATTTTGAAAGTTTTTCACCAGCCATAACTCTCGAGGCTATCTTTGCTAATGGTATTCCTTTAGCTTTTGATACAAATGGAACAGTCCGACTAGCTCTTGGATTTACTTCAATAACAAAAATTTCATCTTTCTTTATTGCAAATTGAACATTCATGAAACCTTTTACTTTCAGAGCCAGGGCTAAATTTTTTGTTTGTTTCTCAATTTCTTTTAGTAAAAAGGGTTTTATGGAAACAGGCGGTAAGCTGCAAGCCGAGTCTCCAGAATGAATTCCTGCTTCCTCTATATGCTGCATGATGCCAGCCACATGTACTTCTTTACCATCAGATATAGCATCAACATCCACTTCCATTGCATGATCTAAAAATTTATCAATAAGAATTGGATTTTTCTCTGCTGCTTTAAAGGCTTCCTCTACAAAATTTTTTAATTGGCTTTTTTTGTAAACAATTTCCATTGCCCTTCCTCCAAGAACATAAGAGGGTCTAACCATTAAAGGCAAACCAATTTTTTCAGATATTTCAATTGCTTGTTTAAAATTTTTTGCAATTCCACTTTCAGCTTGATTTAAATTTAATTTTTCTAAAAGTTTTCTAAATCTATCTCTATCTTCTGCTAGATCTATAGATGAGTATTGAGTTCCCAAAATTGGGAGATTATTATCATGTAAAAATTTTGCTAATTTAATTGGAGTTTGACCACCAAATTGCGTAATAATGCCGACTAAATTACCTTTGTCCTTTTCTCTCTTTATAATGTTGAAAACATATTCTTCCTTTAAAGGCTCAAAGTATAATCTATCGCTAGTGTCATAATCTGTTGAGACAGTCTCAGGATTACAATTAACCATAACAGTTTCAAAACCAGCAGCCTTTAAGGCAAAACTGGCTTGACAACAGCAATAATCAAATTCTATTCCTTGTCCTATTCTATTGGGCCCTCCCCCTAATATTATAATTTTTTTCTTAACACTCGGGTCAGCTTCACATTCTGAATTTATTGAAAAATTTCTTTGATATGTTGAGTACATGTATGGTGTAAAGGATTTGAATTCTGCAGCACAAGTATCAACTTTTTTAAATACTGGTAAAAGTTTAAGTGCAGTTCTTTTTTTTCTCACAATGTCTTCAGATAAATTTGATAGCTCAGAAAGCTTTTTATCTGAAAAACCTATTGATTTTATTTTGTTAAAATCATCAAAATTTTTAGGCAATCCATTAATTTTGATTTTAATTTCATTATCTATTATTTCTTTAATTTGGTTTAAGAACCACGGATCGATTTTTGATAAATTGTAAATTCTTTTAAGCTTGATTTTTTTCCTCATCGCTTCTGCAACAAGTAAGATTTTATTTGGAATATTTTCTTTTAGTTTTTTTTCAATTTGTCTTTTATTTAGATTAAATATTCTATCTAAACCTGAAAAACCAGTCTCAAGAGAAACCAATGCTTTTTGAAGAGACTCTTTAAAATTTCTTCCGATTGCCATTGCTTCCCCTACTGATTTCATTGATGTGCCTAAAATTGCGGGAGAAGTTGAAAACTTTTCAAAAGTAAATCTTGGAATTTTGGTTACTACATAATCTATACTTGGTTCGAATGATGCTGGAGTAACTTTGGTAATTTCATTTTTTAATTCATCCAATGTATAGCCAACCGCAAGTTTTGCAGCAACCTTTGCAATGGGAAATCCAGTTGCTTTTGATGCTAGTGCCGACGATCTAGATACTCTAGGGTTCATCTCAATTATTACCATGCGCCCATTTTTAGGATTTATTGCAAATTGAACATTTGAACCACCTGTCTCAACTCCTATTTTTCTCAAACACGCAATAGAGGCATTTCGCATTACCTGATATTCTTTGTCAGTCAATGTCAATGCAGGAGCAACTGTAACCGAGTCTCCTGTATGTATTCCCATTGGATCTACATTTTCTATTGAACAAATAATTATACAATTATCTTTTTTATCTCTTACAACCTCCATTTCAAATTCTTTCCAACCTTCTAAGCACTCCTCTACAAGTACTTGGCTAACTGGAGATTCGTGTAAACCATTTTTGATAATTTTTAGGTAATCCTTTTTGTTTTTTGCTATTCCTCCTCCTAAACCTCCAAGCGTAAAAGCTGGCCTAATTATTGCTGGCAGACCGATTTTATTCAAAACTTTTGATGCTTGATTTATATTGTTTACTATCTCAGATTTTGGAAGATCTAAACCAATATCAATCATGTTTTTTCTAAATTTTTTTCTATCTTCCGCATTGGAAATAGCTTTTGAATTTGCACCAATTAATTCAATTTTATATTTTTTTAAAATTCCTTTTTTTTCTGCCTCCATTGCAAGGTTAAGAGCAGTTTGGCCACCCATGGTTGGAAGAATTGCATCTAGTTTTTCTTTTTTGAGAATTTTTTCTAAAACCTCTAAAGTAATAGGCTCAATGTAAGTTTTGTCTGCAACATCTGGATCTGTCATAATTGTTGCTGGATTTGAATTAATTAAAATAACTTTATAACCCTCATCTTTTAATGCCTTACAAGCTTGTGTTCCTGAATAATCAAATTCACAAGCTTGACCAATGATAATTGGTCCAGCACCCACAACTAAAATTTTTTTAAGATCTTTTCTTTTTGGCATTTTTTTTCATGTTAGTAATAAATTCTTGGAATAAATAAACACTATCTTGTGGTCCCGGGTTTGACTCTGGGTGATATTGAACTGAGAATACAGGATTATTCTTTAATTTTATTCCTTCGATACTATTATCGAACAAAGATTTATGAGTGATCTGAATGTTTTTTGGTAAATTTTCTCTCACAACTTCAAAACCATGATTTTGGCTAGTAATTTCCACATTTTCACTAATCAAATTTTTGACAGGATGATTTGCTCCTCTGTGACCCAATTTCATTTTTTTTGTTTTACCACCCAATGCAAGTGCGAGTATCTGATGACCAAGGCAGATACCAAATAATGGCATTTTCTTTTTAATAAGATTTTGAATTATTTGAATTGCATATTTTCCTGTGGCAGCTGGATCTCCAGGACCATTAGACAAGAAGACACCATCAGGTTTAAGAGATAAAATTTTTTTCGCAGGTGTTTTACAAGAAACTACGGTAACTTTACATCTAAAATCAGAAAAATATCTTAAAATATTTTTTTTTATTCCATAATCTATGGCGACTACATGTAATGAATTTTGATTATTTTTTCTAAAACCATATTCTTTTCTCCAAGTTTTAAGTCCTTTCCAAATATAATTTTTTTGTGTGGTAACTTTTTCTGCTAAATCTAAATTTTTTAGCCCGCTCCATTTGATCGTAGAATTAATAAGTTTGTTGACATGAAATTTACTTTTCTTTGAGTAAGCAATGGTTCCTTTTGGAGCGCCTTTATCTCTAATAAAATTCGTTAAACTTCTTGTATCAAGTCCAGTAATTCCAACTATCTTATTTTTTTTTAACCAAGCATCTAAATGTTGAAAAGATCTATAATTCGATGGTGATGTTATCTCAGAATTAAAAATAACTCCTTTAGTCCATATTTTATCAGACTCAAAATCTTCTTTGTTTGTACCTACATTTCCAATGTGAGGGAAGGTAAAGTTTATTATTTGTCCTGCATAAGAAGGATCTGATATTATTTCTTGGTACCCCGTTAATGAGGTATTAAAGCAAACTTCACCAGTTGCTTCTCCCTGATATCCAATCCCAATACCTCTAAAAATCTTTTTGTTTTCTAAAACTAAAATACCTGTGTTTTTTTGAGAATTTTTTGAGTGAGCTTTTTTTACTTTTTTGATCAATTACAACTCATAAGTTAAAGGTTAATACAATAATTGATTTATTATCGCAACAGAGATGTATTATAAAATTGTAAAAAAACAATTTTTCTTTTGAAGAATTTTTTCTTTAAAGTAGATTAAAATTATGTCTTTAAAAGAAACAATTGAAGCAAAATATAAAAATGCGTTAAAATCTAAAGATAAAATTAAAATCTCAACTTATAGGTTAATTTTATCGTCAATTAAGGATCTCGATATTTCAAACAGGTCTGGTCCCAACAAAAAAGAGACAGACGATGAGGATATAAAAAAATTGTTAAAAAAGATGATGAAGCAAAGAACCGAATCAATTGATATTTATAAAAAAAATAATCGCTCTGACCTTCTTGAAATTGAGCAAAACGAATTTAATATTCTGTCAAGTTTTCTACCTAAACAGCTTAATGATGAAGATACCAAAAAAATATGTGAAGAAATCATTTCCAAATTAAGCGCAAGCTCTATTAAAGACATGGGAAAAGTAATGGGTGAATTAAAAAAAAATCATGCTGATGAAATTGATTTTTCAAAAGCTGGCGCCTTGTTAAAACAAATATTAAATAAATAATGAAATATCCAAAAGAATATCTAGATGAAATTAAAACTCGTCTTAAAGTTTCTAGCGTTGTTTCAAAAGTTGTAGCTTTAAAAAAAAGAGGAAAGGAGTTTGTTGGACTATCACCTTTTAAAAATGAGAAAACCCCTTCCTTTACAGTTAATGATGAAAAAGAATTTTATCATTGCTTCGCAACTTCAGAGCATGGAAATATTTTTGATTTTGTTATGAAAACTCAAAACTTAAGGTTTGGAGAAGCAGTAAAATATCTTGCTAATATTGCAGGAATGCAACCATATCTATTTACAAAACAAGATGAAGAGAGAGAAAAAAATTGGAAAGAATATTTATCAATTTATAGCAAATATGTTGATTATTATCATGATCAGCTATTAAAAAATGAAAAACTCTCAAACGCCAGAGATTATTTAAAGAATAGATCATTAGGTAAAAATGAAGTTAAAAAATTTAAAATTGGTTTTGTTGAAAAAAATCCAAGTTTTTTTGATGAACTTAAAAAAGAATTTGGTGAAAAAACTTTATTAGAAAGTGGTTTATTTTATTTTGATGAAAAGAAAAAAAAATGTGTAGAGAGATTCAAAGGAAGATTGATATTTCCGATAAACAATATTTCAGGACAGCCAATCGCTTTGGGTGGCAGAATAATCGAAAATTTAGATTATTTAGCAAAATATATTAATTCACCAGAGACTAACTTTTTTAAAAAGGGTTCAAATCTTTATAATTTAGATCTAGCGAGAAAATTATCTAATAAGTTAGATCATATTTTTTTAGTTGAAGGTTATATGGATGTAGTTGGTTTAAGTAAAAATGGAGTTGAAAATGTTGTCGCAAATCTTGGTACTTCCTTAACTGACAAACAAATTTTAACATTAAATCAGTTCTTCGATGACATTATAATCTGTTTCGATGGAGATGAAAGTGGCTATAAAGCTGCTTTAAGAGCAGCAGAAAATTCTATTAAAGAATTGAAACCTGAAAAACAAATATCTTTTTTATTTTTACCAGATAAAGAGGACCCTGATAGTTTTGTAAATAAAAATGGTAAAAACTATTTTTTAGATTTTACGAAACAGAACAAATTATCAATTCACCAATTTATTTTCAGCCATTATAAAAAACAAACTGAAAATAATCCCTCTTCTATGGCAATATTTGAAAAAAAACTTAGATCCATAGCAATTAGAATTAAAGATAATTTTATTAAAAAATATGTTCTTGAATTTTTTTTAGAGAAAATTGCAGAATTAACACCTCATTCCAATCAAAATAAGAATAAGTTTTCTGTTAAGAAAACAAGATCACTTGAATCAACAAAAAAATTTTATAATGAAAGTAAGGGAATTACTGCTGTTGAGTTGAAAGAGTTTTCTTTATTATATTTGCTCTTGAATAATTTATCTCTTTTTCAATCAAATATTCATTTAGTAGAAAATATTAAATTATTCACAGTAATTAATAAGCAAATATTCAATTCGGTAATTAAAAAATTAAAATCAAATGAAACTATTGATATTGAAAAACTTAATTTTGATAAACAATTGCTGGATAAGATAAATAAGTTTGCGCCAATTAAACATATTCTAAAAAATAAAACTAAAAATGACAATCAAGTGATAGAACTACTGGATGATATTTCAAAAGATTTATTTAACCATGATTTGGAATTAAGAATCCAAGAATTAGAATCGAAGTTTTCAGAAGATTTAAGTGAAACGACATTTAATGAGCTAAAAGAGCTCAAAAACGAGAGAAAAACCAATTAATCTGAATAAATTAGCAATGGATTTTTGCTAATTTGATATTATATAAGTCTTTCAAAATCAATTTGCTGTGGAAAGAATTATTACAAAATCATTCGCTAGATTAATGGGTCGAGGAACCCACAGAGGTTTCATTACTCACGAAGAATTAAGCAAATCTCTTGGTAAAAGAAATCTATCTGATGAAAATTTATCAAAAGCTTTTATTCATATTCTAGATGAAGGGATAGTGTTAGTTGAAAAAAAATCAGATTTTAAAGTTTTAAGAAAAAAAGAAAATTCTTCTAAAGAAGAGGGTAAAACAATCGAAAAGAGTGATGACCCTATTAGAATGTATTTAAGAGAAATGGGTGGCGTTGAATTACTTTCCAGAGAGGGAGAGATTGCGATCGCAAAAAGAATTGAGGCAGGAAAAGATGTAATGTTAATTGCTTTATCCCAAAGTCCTATTACCGCACAACAATTATTTGAATGGGACGAAAAGTTACAAAAGGATGAAATATTAGTTAGAGAAATTATTGATATTGATACTAACTACATGGAAGATGAGAATACAGGTCCTAGTGCTAAACAGAAGAATGCTGGAGAAGATGAAAAGGAGGAAAATTCCAATGATGATAGTGATGATGATTTTAACCCAACGCTTGCAGCAATGGAGTCTGAAATCAAACCAAAAGTTTTACAAACAGTTCATACACTCACAAAAGAGTATCGAAAGCTGATAAAGTATCAAAAAGAAAAATTAGAATGTGCCCTTAATTCACAAACTTTTTCTTCAACAAAAGAAAAAGGATATGCAAAAATTGTCAATGACATTTTAGAAAATATCAAATCTTTGCAATTATCACCATCTGTATTAGAGGAACTTGTACAAAAACATTATGTTGAAAACAAAAAAATTATTTCATTAGAGGGAAACCTTTTAAGACTTGCGATGGATCAGAAAATACCTAGAAATGAATTTATTAAGTTTTACATTGGAAATGAAATCAATCCAAATCTTAAAAAATTTTTAGATACCAATACTTTGTGGAAACAATTTTTTAGTAAGAATAAAGAAGAATTTAAAAATATTAGAGAAAGATTAATTGAAATTAGCCATAAACTTGGAATGTCAGTTACTGATTTTAAAAAATTAGTAAGTAGAGTTCAAAAAGGTGAAAAAGAATCTAGAATTGCTAAAAAAGAGATGGTCGAGGCAAACTTAAGATTAGTTATTTCAATTGCCAAAAAATACACAAACAGGGGTCTTCAATTTTTAGACTTAATTCAAGAGGGAAATATTGGGTTGATGAAAGCAGTTGATAAATTTGAATATAGAAGGGGTTATAAATTTTCTACTTATGCAACATGGTGGATAAGACAAGCGATCACTAGATCAATTGCAGATCAAGCAAGAACAATAAGAATTCCAGTTCACATGATCGAAACAATCAATAAAATTGTTAGAACACAGAGATTAATTTTGAGTGAGTTTGGTAGAGAAGCTACACCTGAAGAATTAGCAAAAAAACTTCGCATGCCTCTAGACAAAGTTAGAAAAGTTCTTAAAATATCAAAAGAACCTGTCTCACTAGAAAAACCAGTGGGAGATGAAGAGGATAGTAGTCTAGGTGATTTTATAGAAGATACAAAAGCACTAGCTCCATTAGAACAGGCAATTAAATCAAACTTAGGTGAAGCTACAACAAAGATATTATCAACTCTTACTCCAAGAGAAGAAAGAGTTTTGAGAATGAGATTTGGAGTCGGAATGAATACTGATCATACTTTAGAAGAAGTGGGATTACAATTCTCAGTAACAAGAGAAAGAATTCGACAAATTGAAGCGAAAGCTTTAAGGAAACTAAAGCATCCGAGTAGATCGAAACAACTAAAAAGTTTCTTGGAGAGTTAATTTGGGCCGTTAGCTCAATAGTAGAGTACTGCATTGACATTGCAGGGGTAGTTGGAGCGTAACCAACACGGCCCACCATAAAATTCTTTGTTTAATAAATTTTTCAAATTGATATAAATTAATTTAAATTAAGGGCCTGTAGCTCAGTTGGTTAGAGCAGTACACTCATAATGTATTGGTCCCAGGTTCGAGTCCTGGCGGGCCCACCATTTCATCAATATTAATTTTTTGAAAATTCTTCTAAGACTTTAAATAAAGCTTCAATATCATCATTATTTGAATTTAAAACAGAGGCAAATTCCTCTTTTTGAGTTCTTGCTAAACTTAGGCCCTCTATTATTAAATCTCTAATTAACGGGTTTTCGGGTTTTTTAGTATAGATTCTCCAATCAATTTTTATCTCAGGTCTTTCATTAGTAGCTTTTAAAATACTATTTACGATAGTGTAATTTTCGTTAAGCTTCTCTTTACTTTGGACATCAATTTCTGGATTAGTGTATTCTGCTAGTCTACTAGAAAAACTTTTTAAAAAATATTCCTCAAATAATTTAGCATACCTTTTTTTTTCCTGTTCGTTTAAAGATTTTCTTTTCTTTCCAAGTGTATAAAATCCAATTCCTCTGATATCCACAGTTTCTTTTGCAATTAACTTTAGTTTTTCGATCTTTTCATCTTTTGTGATATCTTCTCCGAGTAATTTAGATGCTCTATTGACAGTCGATTGTACAAAAATGTCAGGCTCTATAGAAAATGAATTAAATGTTATTGAAAAAAAAACAATTGAAAATACAAACAATTTTTTTTTTATCATTTGGTAATGAAATTATTGTGTTTCTATTTCTTCCCAATCACTATCATCTTGAGTTTCAATGACTTTTTGACTGTTCAAGATTTTTTGTTGTCTATCTTGTAAATAAAGACTTTTTACAGATGCGTAAAAATCAAGTGAGTTTTTTTCTAGATTTTCAAGAGAGTCAAAGTTTTTAGCCCTAAAATCAACCCCGCTCGTAACCTTGGATGAATAATAATCTTCATCCCTGAAGTAGTGAGTGTCATTTTTTACAGTTACATTATACCAAGCATCACCTCCAAAAAAGTTAGCTAGTGAAGCAATAGTGTCTCTGGCAGTAGTAGGACCTAATACTGGTAGCACCAAATAGCATCCTGGCCCAACACCATGTACAGCAAGGCTTTGTCCATAATCCTCTTTAGTGTACTCTTCAAATCCTAAATATGATGCAACATCAAACAAACCTAGAATTCCCACTGTTGTATTGATTACAAATCTTCCAGCATTTACCCCTGCTAAAGCAAACTCTCCTTGAAGAAGATTATTCGGAACTGTAACTAAATTCGATAAATTGTTTAATGAATTGCTCACACCAGTCTTAACAGGAGAGGGCATTAATCTGTAAACGCTTGCGACAGGTTTAAAAATAACTTTGTCCAAGCCTTGATTTATTGCAAATGAAGCTTTGTTAAAAGTTTCAGAACAATCTTTTATTTCAGATGGTTCATTTTTTTTTAAAAGTAATTCGCCATCTGAACTAGCATGTAAATTTGAAACTAGCGTAAAAGTTGTAATTATTATAACTATAATTTTCTTAATCATTGTTGATCTTGTATATTACAATGAGAAACAAAATAAAATAAGAATTAATCAGAATTATAGCTTAAATGTGGCTTAAAATAACACAAAATTATTCTCCAAATTTTAATACACCTAAAAGACAAAAAAAAAACATTAAATATATAATTATCCATTATACAGGAATGAAAAACGAGAAGTCAGCTTTAAATAGATTAACTGATTATAAGTCAAAAGTTAGTGCTCATTACTTTATTAAAAAAAATGGAAAAATACTCAATTTAGTTCCAGATCTTTACGAGGCTTGGCATGCAGGAAAATCAAATTGGAAAAATATTCAATCTCTAAATCGTTATTCAATTGGTATTGAAATACAAAATTCCGGTCATGAAAACTTATATGAGAAATACTCTAATAAGCAAATGAATTCAGTTAAAAAACTTTTAAGGTTTTTAACGAAAAAATACAGAGTAAATTGCAAGAATGTTTTAGGACATTCAGATATTGCTCCTAATCGTAAAAAAGATCCAGGAGAAAAATTCCCCTGGAAAGAACTAGCAAAAGTTAAACTTGCACATTGGCATCAAATACATGAAAAAGAACTTATCAAATATAGGCTCAAAAAGATTAATTTTTCAGAGGAGAAAAATTTTTTTATCAATCTAAACAAGATTGGGTATATAAAAGTTCAATCAAAAAGCTCTATTTATAAAAAAAGACTTTTAATTAAAGCTTTTCAGCGAAGATTTCGACAGGGATTAGTCAATGGAATTTCTGACCAGGAATGCCTAATTTTGAGTAAAAATTTGATAAAGACCTAACTAATTATTGTTGAAAAAATTTAATTTAGTAATAAATTGCACTAGCCAGATAAACGACTTATCGCTTTAAGCAATTAAAGAGGAAAGTCCGGGCTCCGCAAGGATACAGTGCCAGGTAATACCTGGCGGGGGCAACCCTAGGGATAGTGCCACAGAAAATAAACCGCCATAACATGGCAAGGGTGAAAAGGTGTGGTAAGAGCACACCGGTTCTATTGGTAACAATGAACGCTGGAAAACCCCACTGGGAGCAAGACTAAGTAGAGGTGACATTGTTGAAAAACTAAAAGCCATCCTTGGCTAGTCACCTGGGTTAGTCGCTTGAGTTTGGAAGTGATTTCAAACCTAGAGAAATGATAGGTTTAAATGACAGAACCCGGCTTATAGTTTATCTGGCATACTTTTCTTGATTTTAAACACCAACAATTTATGAAATAAATTCTTCAAATTTGTTCTTTTAAACCAGAAATTGTATGTATTGACACCTAGCTTAAAAACCCATAATATCCCATATATTCCCATATAAAGGGAATAAAGGAATTTATGGTTTATGTTTTTATCAACCTACGAAAACAAATTAGACAAAAAAGGAAGGGTGTCGGTGCCGGCAAGTTTTAGATCTTACTTATCTAATTTAGGTTACAATGGAGTGATTTGTTATCCATCATTTAATAATCAATCAATAGAGGCATGGCCCCAAGATAGGATCGAAAAAATTTCAAATTCAATAGACACTTTAAATCCATTTGAAGAAAAAAGAGATTTTTTTGCTACTTCAATATTATCGGAAAGTGCAAGTTTACAATTTGATAGTGAGGGGAGAATTTCACTCACACCAAAATTATTAAAACATGCAAAAATTAAAAATAGCATGGTGTTTGTTGGTCAAGGTAAAACTTTTCAGATATGGGAACCAACAATTTTTGAAAAATTTAAGGTCAATGCAAGAAAAAAGGCAAATTTAAATCGTGCAAGTCTTAAATGGGAGAACCAATTAAATAAATAAAAAGAGGGGGATAACAAGATGACAATTAACTTTAAAACTCCTGAGATCAGAGAGTTACAACCAAGACTTTTGGTAATGGGAGTGGGTGGTGCAGGTGGAAATGCAATTAATGAAATGATTGAAAATGGCATGCAAGGGGTGGAATTTATTGCTGTTAATACTGATGCACAAGATCTTAAACATAGTAAAGCAAAATCAAAAATTCAAATTGGTTTAAATTTAACCAAAGGTCTAGGAGCAGGTGCAAAGATTGACATAGGTCAAGCTGCAGCTGATGAGTCTTTAAATGATATTGTCAATGTTTTACAAGGTGCAAATATGGTTTTTATAGCAGCTGGAATGGGTGGTGGAACTGGAACTGGTGCTGCACACGTAATTGCAAGAGCTGCAAAAGAATTAAATATTCTAACTGTTGGCGTAGTAACACTACCATTTTTATATGAGGGTCCTTCAAGAATGAGGAGAGCTCAAATTGGTCTTGAGGAATTAAGAAAACATGTAGATACTATAATAGTCATTCCAAATCAAAATTTATTTAAAATAGCAAATGAGCAAACTACATTTGAGGAGTCTTTCAATCTATCAAATAATGTTTTAATGCATGGAGTTCAAAGTGTAACAGATCTGATGGTAAGACCTGGGATCATTAATTTAGATTTTGCTGATGTTGAAACAGTTATGGCATCAATGGGTAAAGCTATGATGGGAACAGGAGAAGCTGAAGGAGAAGGTAGATCTATGAAAGCTACTGAGATGGCAATTAGCAATCCTTTAATTGATGACTATACTCTAAAAGGTGCAAAAGGTTTACTTGTCAATATTACAGGCGGAAAAGATCTTAAGTTATTTGAAGTTGATGAAGTGGTTAACAAAATAAGATCTGAAGTCGAGGCTGATGCAGAGGTAATTATAGGTGCAATAACTGACCCATCTCTTGAAGGAAAAATTAGAGTGTCAATTGTTGCAACGGCTTTAGATGGACAACAACCTGAGACAAAATCAGTAATTAACATGGTACATAGGATCCAAAATAGAAATCCTGGATACTCTGATTTTTCAAATTTAGGATCTAATACCTCTTTTAATTTTTCAACTAGTAACCCAATCTCAAATGGCGCTAATGCTTTAAAATTAGAGAATGAAGTATCAACTGAAAATGTTAGTGAGACTGTTGCAAATGAAAATATTAATCAAATTAATGATCAATATCATGAGGAATTATTAAAAAATCAACGAGTTGAAAGTTTAGTTGAAAACACTAGTAAAGATGAGGAAAGTTCTTTTACTCAAGAAGCTCTCAGTGATTCAACTAATGAAGGTGAGATAAAAAATGATTTAAAAGAGTTTGGAGTAGATAGTGATGCACCAGACTTATTTAGCTCTGAAAACGAGACCTCTTCAACAGAAAATCTCTTGTCCCAAGAAAATGAAGATGAAGAGGACGACTTAGAGATACCAGCATTTTTAAGAAGACAAAAAAATTAATGGTCTTCGTAAAAATAAATGGAAGCCACCATAGTACAGGATAAAACAAAACATTATCCAGTACTGCTAAAAGAAATTATTAGCATTATTTCCCCTCAATATGGTGGCACATTTATTGACTGTACTTTTGGTCAAGGTGGTTACACTCGAGAAATTCTTAAAAATAAAAGCAACAAAGTTATTGGAATTGATAGAGATTCTGAAAGTTTAAAAGTTGCAAAAGAAATTGAAAAAGAATTTCCAAACCAATTTATCTTTAAGAATTTAAGTTTTAGTAAATTAAGAAATTTAAAACTCAAAAATGAAAATATCAGAGGTGTATTATTTGATTTAGGTTATTCATTCACGCAAATTAAAGATCCAAAAAAAGGATTATCCTTTAATTCTACTGGATCATTAGATATGAGAATGGGTCTCAATGAATTTTCTGCTAAAGAGGCAATAAATAAACTAGATGGAAAAAGTCTTATTAAAATTTTCAAATCTTTTGGTGACGAAAGAGATGCAAAATTAATCGTTAAGAATATTATTAAAGACAGATCGGTAAAAGAAATAGATACCCCTCATTTAGTAAAAATTATTGAAAAATCGAAAAAAGGAAATAATAAAAAAATTCATTCTGCAACTAAAGTTTTCCAGGCATTGAGAATTTTTGTTAACAAAGAAGTAAGTGAGTTAATTCATGGAATGATACACGCAGCTAAAATTTTAAAAAAAGATGGTGTTTTGGTTATTGTTACTTTTCATTCTTTAGAAGATAAAATTGTAAAATATTTTTTTAGAAGTCTCTCCGAACATAAAAGTGTATCCAGATACCAACCTGAAGAAATACGTGATGAAATCTTATTTAAATTAAATCAAAAAAAGCCAATAGTGCCATCAAATCTAGAACTAAAAGAAAACTCTCCCTCTAGGTCTGCAAAATTAAGGTGCTTAATTAAAAAGGAAAATTTTTATGATTTTAAAACCGATATTTTAGACAAATTTAAAGATTTAATAGAAATTGAAAATCTTGGAATTAACTTATGAAAAAAATTTTAACTATTAGTTTAATTTTTTCACTAATTGTAATTACCTCTTTAATAAAAAATTCTACGAAAAAAATTGATGAAAAATTATTTAGTCTAAAAGAGAATATATCAGATTTAAATTTAGAATTAGATAATGTTAAACTTGAATTCGATTATTTAAGCTCCCCAGAAAATCTGATTAATTATCAAAATCTTTATTTTGAAAACAAGTTAACCCGAAAGAGTATAAATGAAATTAAAATTATTGACTTCAAAACAGAAAAAATTCTCTCAAATGATGTCAAAATTATAGATAGCGAAAGATAATAATATGAAGTTTATTCTCCAAGAAAATAAAGAGGAATTTGAATTTAAAAACGACAAAAAGAACTTTGATATTAGATTTAATAGAGTTGCATTTATTTTTTTTATTTTTTTTCTTATTTCTGTAATTTATTGTATTCATCTTACTCACTTAGGATCTAGAGATTTAAATTCCAATATTTCAAAAAATTACGGCTCTTTTAATAAAATTCAGAGAGCAAATATCTTAGATCGAAATGATAATTTTTTAGCAAAAACTGTGAATTCTATAGATATTGGAATAAATCCAATTGAAGCGATAGATAAAAAAAAATTGTTACTTAATCTAAAATATATCTTTCCTGATAAAGATTTTGAATTAATCAATTCTAAAATTTCAAAAGATAAATTTTTTTGGTTTGAAAAAAAAATTTCAGAAGAGAATTATGAGAAAATTATGATGTTGGGTGATAAATCAATAAAACCCCATGAAAATCTTACAAGAGTTTATCCTCAAAAAAATTTATTTAGTCATATAATTGGACAAATAGATGATGATAACCTGGGGATTTCTGGGTTAGAGAAATCATTAGATTTAGATTTAAAAAAAAACGATAAATCTATTCAACTTACTGTCGATAAAGATATTCAATTCCTAATAAGAGAAGAGTTAATAAGGTTTAATAAAATATTTAAAACTAAAGGTAGTGCCTCAATTTTAATGAATATTGATAATGGTGAGATATTATCAATTATTTCGTTGCCAGATTTTGACCCAAATCAAAGACAAAATATTACAGATTTAAATTATATTAATAGAGCAACTAAAGGTGTTTATGAATTAGGTTCAGTTTTTAAAACTTTTACTTTGGCAGCAGCATTAAATGAAAAAATAATAGAGCCAAATACTGAATTTAGAAATTTAGAAAAAAGTATTATTTGTGGAAAAAATAAAATAAGCGAATATGACAAAAAAATTCCCTCGAATTTAACTGCTGAAGAAATACTTATCCGCTCAGGCAACATAGGTTCGGTAAGAATCGGCCAAGCAATTGGGATTGAAAAATATAAAAAATTTTTAAATGATCTCGACTTAATTAACTCAATACGATTTGACATAGAGGAAATGGGTAAACCAATATCCTTTAATTGGGGAAAATGTAAGCTTGCAACTACCTCATATGGACATGGAATTACCACTACAATTTTACAATTAACTACTGCTTATTCTATTATCGCTAATGGTGGTTTTAAGATTAATCCTACTCTTATAAAGAAAAAAAAATATACTAAAGGGAAAAGAATTTTAGAGGAAAATGTATCAAAAAATCTTGTCACAATTTTGAGAAAAATTGTAACCTCAAAGGAAGGAACCGCAACATTAGCTAACGTGGAAGGTTATGAAGTTGCAGGAAAAACAGGCACCGCTGAAAAAATCCTAGAAGGCGGATACTCTCGGAAAAAAATTAATACTTTTGCATCCATATTTCCTGCCTCAAATCCTAAGTATAGTCTAGTTGTGATGCTGGATGAGCCTAAAACAAATAGTGAGTATGTTTATAATTATAGAGATGGATCAGGAATAAAATACAAAGGAACCCCTTTTAATACTGCAGGTTGGACTTCGGTTGAAGTTGTTGGTCAAATTATAGAAAAGATTGGGCCTATTTTAGCCACAAAATACGCGGAAGTTAATTAACAATGTTATTAGGCAATTATTTTACCAATATAGATAGTAGTAAAAAAAAAATTTTTTTCTCTGGAATTTCATTTAATTCAAAAGATATTAAAAAAGATAATATTTTTTTTGCTATTAAAGGGAACCGTATTGATGGAAATAAATTCATTTCTACTGCAATAAAAAAAGGTTCTAAAATTATTATTAGCGAGAAAAGAATTAAAAATTTTCAAAAGGATATTTTATTCATTCATACTAAAAATATAAGAAAACTTTTAGCAGAAACAGCTTTTAAAATTTATAAGAATAAACCAAATAATTTAATTGCTGTAACTGGAACAAATGGAAAATCATCTGTTTCAGATTTTTATTTTCAATTATTAAAACTTAATAAAATAAAAGTTGCTTCGATTGGAACTTTAGGTCTAAAATCAAAAAATATTAGACTTAATTTAGCAAACACAACAATAGATCCAATTCGAATAGGACAAATATTATCCAAATTAAAATCTCAAAAAATTAATAATGTAATTATGGAAGCGTCTAGTCATGGTCTAAGCCAATATAGATTAGATGGTTTAAAGTTTTCATCAGGTATTTTCACAAATTTATCTCAAGATCATCTAGATTATCATAAAAATTTCAAAGAATATTTTAAGGCAAAACAGTACTTATTTGAAAATTTGATAAGAAAAAAAGGAAATGTAATTGTAGATGAAACAATACCAGAATTTAAAAAGATAAAAAAAACTGCAATTTCTAGAAAATTAAGATTGCAGACTTTAAATAATAACAAAAGCAAATTTCGAATCTTCTCTCATAGTTTTAGAGGTGAAAAACAAATATTAAAAATAAAATACAATAATCTTACTAGAGAAGTAAATTTAAGTCTTATTGGAAAAATACAATTAAAGAATATTTTAATGGCGATTATTGCGGCAAAAAATAGCAAATTAAGTTTAATCAAGATACTAAATGTATTATCAAAACTTAAACCAATAGATGGAAGATTTGAAAAGATAGGTAAAATTAAAAATAAGTCTAAGGTAATACTTGATTATGCACATACACCAGATGCGTTAAGAATATGTCTTTCAAATCTTAAAGAGCAATTTCCAAATAAAAAAATAATTTTACTTTTTGGTTGTGGAGGAAATAGAGATCAAAATAAAAGATTCAAAATGGGAAAAATTGCAAGTAATTATTCTAACGAAATTTATCTTACTGACGATAATCCTAGATTTGAAGATCCAAAAAAAATTAGAAATGACATTAAAAAGGGTATTCAAAACACTTTGATAAAAGAAATTCCTAATAGAAAACAAGCTATATCTGATGCTGTTAAAAATTTAAATACAGGTGATATTTTGTTAGTCGCTGGAAAGGGTCATGAAAAAACACAAGATTTTGGTAAAAAGAAAATTTTCTTTTCGGATAAAAAAATCATTTTAGATTGTATTAAACTTAAAAATATTAACCTATCAAAAAACTTAAAGATAAATATTATTAAAGAAGTATCCAAAACCAAAAATAATATTACTTTAGTTAAAGCAGATAAAGCAAGTATCAACTCCAAAGAAGTAAAAAAGAATGATATTTTTTTTGCTATTAAAGGAAAAAAAAATGATGGAAATGAATTTATTGGAGAAGCAATTAAAAATAAAGCATCATTAGTTGTAGTAAATAAAATTCAAAATAAATTTGATAATAAACGTCAGATAAAAGTAAGAAACACACTAAAATTTATGACTGAAATTTCAAAAATATTTAGAAAAAATATCGATACAAATATAATAGCGATTACAGGAAGTTGTGGAAAAACTACTCTTAAAGAATTATTGGGCAATGTGTTAAGAAAGATTTCTAGTGTTAATACTTCTCCTAAATCATATAACAATAAATTTGGAGTACCTTTAAGTTTACTTAATTTAAAACATAGTGATGAATTTGGAATTTTAGAGGTTGGTATGGATAAAAAAGGTGAGATTGATAATTTGACAAATATTATAAAACCAAATGTTGGCTTGATAACTAATATTAACTACGCACATGCAAAAAATTTCAAAAATATAAAACAAATTGCCTTTGCTAAAGCAGAGATAATTAAAAATATATTACCTAATGGTTTCGTAGTCTTGAATGCAGATGATAGTTTTTTCAAATTACATAAAAAAATTGCCTCAGATAATAATATTAATGTGATTTCTTTTGGGATTAAAAGTAAAAAAGCAAATGTTAAGTTGTTGAATATAAAAAAAATTAAAAAAAAATTTAAAATTAAAGTTAAAATAAATGATAAATTTAAATATTTTATAATATCTAATAATTTTCAAAGTAACATTTATAATCTTTTAGGTGCTTTAAGTGTAATAAGTATTTACAAAAATGTATTTAAATTGAATGAAAAAATTTTCTTAAATTTCAGAAGTCCAGCAGGAAGAGGAGATCGTTCTATTATTAAGATTGGTAACAAAAAAATTAACTTAATCGATGAAAGTTATAATTCTAATCCCCTATCTTTAAAATCAGCTTTAAAGAATTATGATAATATTGACACAAAAAAATATGGTAAATATCTTTTACTTGGAGATATGATGGAACTTGGGAAACATTCAAAAAAACTTCACCGATCAATGACTCCTCTAATTAATAAGACGAATATAGATAAAGTATATGTTATGGGAAAAATGGTTAGAGAAATATTTAACAATATTGTGAAAGTTAAAAGAGGAAGAATTTTAGTAAATAAATTAGGAATATTTGAATTTATTAAGAAGGATTTGAATAACAATGACTATTTAATGATTAAAGCCTCAAATGCGACAGGTTTCAATAGTATAGTCAATAATATAAAGAAGTTAAATTAAATGCTTTATCAATTTTTACTTAATTTTGTAGATACCTTTAGTTTTTTGAATGTATTTAAATACCTGACATTTAGGACTGGTTTATCATTTTTTACCTCGTTGGTTATTGTTTTAATTATTGGAGGATCTTTTATAAAATTTTTTTCAAAACAAAAAATTTTAAACCCTATACGTAATGATGGTCCAGAAGATCATATAGTTAAAAAAATTGGAACTCCAACAATGGGTGGAGTAATTATTTTGTTTGGGTTGTTGATATCAGTACTATTTTGGGCTGATTTATCAAATTTAAATGTTTTATTTTGTATATATATCGCAATCTCTTTTGGTTTACTTGGAGCATTCGATGATTATAAAAAAATAAAGTATAGTAACTCCTCAGGTATCTCATCAAAGTTAAAATTAACCTTTCAAATAATATTAGCAATAATTGGTGTGAGTTTTTATGTTTACTTTAACGACTATCAAGATTTAACAAATCTATATTTTCCTTTTTTTAAAAACCTTATCGTTAATCTTGGATGGTTTTTTATACCTTTTTCAATATTTGTAATTATCGGTTCATCGAATGCTGTAAATCTCACCGATGGATTAGATGGACTAGCGACAGTGCCAGTAATACTTGTTGCAGCTTGTTTTGCATTTATAAGTTACGTTACTGGAAATATTGTATTTTCCAATTATTTACAAATTCCTTACATTGAGGGAACTGGAGAAATCTCAATTTTTTGTGGAGCCATTATTGGCTCTTGTTTAGGCTTTTTATGGTTTAATGCTCCTCCGGCAAAAATTTTTATGGGAGATACTGGCTCTTTATCTTTAGGTGGCTCCTTAGGAGCAATTGGCATAATAACAAAACATGAAATAGTATTAGCAATTACTGGAGGTTTATTTGTTCTTGAAGCTGTTTCAGTGATTGCTCAAGTAATATCATTTAAAATTACTGGAAAAAGAGTGTTTAAGATGGCACCTATTCACCATCATTTTGAGAAAAAAGGTTGGCCAGAGTCAACAGTTGTAATTAGATTTTGGATAATTTCAATTATTCTAGCGATGATAGGACTTGCTACATTAAAATTAAGATAATGCGTGATAATTCACAAATTTTTTTTAATAAAAAAATTTTAATTTATGGATTAGGAAAAAGCGGCCTATCATCATTCAATTTTTTAAGAAATAAAAATGATGTATATTTATTTGATGATAATTTTAATCTTAAAATTAATAAGTCTATTAAAAAAAGAATTCTCAATTTTAAGGAATTATTAAAAATTAAATTTGACTTAATTATATTAAGCCCGGGAATTAATATAAAAAAATGTAAATTAAAAAATTTACTTAAAAAAAAAAATAAAAATATCTATACAGATCTAGATGTTTTTTACTCATTTTATAGAAATGTCTCTTTTACAATAACTGGTACAAACGGCAAGTCTACCACATGTAAACTTTTGTACGATATCTTAAAAGATCAAAAAAAAGACGTAAGATTAGCAGGAAATATTGGTACACCTATACTATCTATAAATAAGTTCTCAAAAAAAACAATTTTCGTAATTGAGGCTTCGTCTTACCAATTAGAATATAGTAAAATTTTTTCCTCAAAATTTGCTGCTATCCTTAATATTGCACCAGATCATTTAGAAAGACATGGTAATCTAAATAATTACATAAAAGCAAAATTTAAAATTTTTAATAATCAAAAAAGAGGATCAATTGGATTTGTAAATAAAAATGATCATCTAATTCAAGAAAGAATTAAAACAAAAAAGCCTAATTTTAAAATAGTAAATGTAGATACAAAGTTAGATAATCTTATTTTGAAAAAAATTAGAAACAAATATTTTTTATCAAGATCAAATCAAGCAAATCTTTCATTTGTTTTAGAAATGATAAAAAGATTTAATGTAAAATCAAATAAATTATTAAAAAGTATTAATAAATTTAAAGGATTGAATTATAGGCAGAAAATTATCTATAACAAAAATAAATTAATCATAATTAATGATTCTAAATCAACAAGTTATTCTTCTTCAAAAGAATTATTAGAAATGTATGAAAATATACATTGGTTAATTGGGGGTATTCCAAAAAAAGATGATAAATTATTATTATCAAAAAAATATTTTAAAAATATTAAGATTTATGTATTTGGTAAAAACTTTAAAAAATTCTCAAAAGATTTAAAGGAAAAGACCGAGTTTCAGAAGTTTAAAAATTTAAATCTTGCACTATCAGCAATTTTTAAAAATATTCGTAAAAAAAAACATTCAAATAATACGATCCTATTTAGTCCAGCTTCCGCCTCATTTGATAGTTTTAAAAATTTTGAGGAAAGGGGCTTATATTTTAATGAATTAATCAAAAGACATTTGGATGAAAGAAAAATTATTTAGCTATATTTCTTTTTATCAATGGTGGAAAAGTATTGATAAACCAATTTTATCATTGATCTTACTCTTATTTTTGGTGGGTTTATTTTTTTCACTTGTATCAACTTCTCTAATTGCATCAGATAAATTAGATACGAATACATATTTCTTTTTTTTTAAACATACAGTTTTTGTTTTTTTTGGTTTTTTTTTGATTTTTTTCTTCTCTTTTATACCTGAAAAAGAAATATATAGGATTTCAGTAATATTTTTCTGCTTGTCGTCAATTTTGTTATTACTTGTTCCCATAATTGGAGTAGAGATTAAAGGTTCAAAGAGATGGATTGATTTAGTGATATTGCCAAGAATACAACCTATTGAGTTTGTAAAGCCTTTTTTAATTGTAATAATAAGTATGATAATTTGCTCTCAAAAATATAATAATTTTAATTTGAAATACTTCTTATCCTTTTTATTAACTATGTTGATATCAGGTCTTTTGATGCTTCAGCCAGACATTGGTCAAACTCTTTTAATAGGTTTTATTTGGTTAGTTTTGATTTTTATTTCTGGTATTAGTATATTTTTTTTGAGCCTAGTTTTTTTGATTTCTTTAACTGGGATAGTATTCATCATTAATCACTTTACACAATTTAAATACATAAAAGATAGATTATTTTCTTTTTTTAATCCTGAAACGGGTTCTCATAACTTTCAATCAGATAAAGCATTAGAATCTATAATAAGCGGAGGTTTCTTTGGTAAAGGTATTGGAGAAGGAACACTAAAAAACAGAGTCCCTGAAGCTCATACTGACTACATTATTTCAGTAATTTCAGAAGAGTTTGGAGTAATCTTCATAATGTTAATTTTATTGACTTACCTTGTATTAATATTTTCAGTTCTGAAAAAAGTTTACAAAGAAAATGATAAAACGATCAAATTAATACTAACTGGATCTATTAGTTTAATACTGATGCAAGCGATGATTCATATAGGAGTAAATATTAGATTATTTCCAACTACAGGAATGACTTTACCATTTTTAAGTTATGGGGGATCATCGATTATAAGTATTTCTATTATGTCTGGTATAATTTTGAATTTAACAAAAAGAAAAATAATCGAATGAAAAACATTTTAATTTCAACAGGAGGATCAGGAGGACATGTAGTACCAGCAAAAATTCTACGTGAACATTTACATTCAAATTTTAATGTTTTTATTTCTACTGACTCAAGAGGGTTGAAATATCTAGATGACAAAAAAAATGATATTATTTTGATCGATACACCCAAATTAAAACTTAATATATTTTTTATCTTTAAAATATTCCATATAATTTATTTAGCGACTAAAACAGTATTAATATTAAAAAAAAATAAGATTAATATTGTTTTTTCAACAGGGGGATATATGTCATTGCCTGTTTGTTTTGGCGCAAAATTATTAGGAATAAAGATATACTTACTAGAACCTAATATTGTTTTAGGTAGAGCTAATAGAATCTTTTTGAGTTTTTGTAATAAAATTTTTACTTATACAAGAAACTTAAAAAACTTTCCTGAAAAACTTAAATATAAAATTCAAATAATATCTCCACTAGTAAAAAAAAATTTTTATGAGAAAAGAGAAATTAAAACAGAAAATAAAGTATTCTGTCTTTTAGTTGTTGGTGGAAGTCAAGGAGCAAAGATTTTTGATAATGTTGTAAAAAATGTTATCGTAAATTTGTCAAAAAAAAATAAAATTAAAATCATCCAACAAACTCATAAAAGTAATACTTATAATTTAAAGAATATTTATGATGAGGCTGAAATCGAAAATACTATTTTTGATTTTGAGGAAAATTTAGCAGATTTGATTAATCAATCAGACCTATGTATTACACGTGCTGGTGCATCTACTTTAGCGGAATTATCAATTATGAATAAACCATTTTTAACAATTCCTCTAATTTCAGCAAAAGACAACCATCAATTCGAAAATGCAAATTTTTATCAAAATTTAGGCTGTTGTTGGATTATGAGTCAAGAAGACTTCAATGAGGTTAATTTAGAAAAATTTTTAGATAATATTATTATGAATAAGTCTGAGTACAATATTAAAAAAAATAATTTAGAAAAACATAATTTCCAAAACTCATGGAATGATATAAACCAAAAAATATTGGAAACTATTAATGAAAATTGAATTAGCTAAAAAGGAAATTATCCACTTTATAGGTATTGGTGGAATAGGTATGAGTGGTCTCGCATTGATTATGAAGGCAAAAGGTTTTCAAATTCAAGGAAGCGATATTAATAAGAACAAAAATATTGAAAAATTAAAAAAACAGGGCGTCAGAATTTTTATTGGTCACAAAAAGCAAAATATAAAAGATGTTACAATTTTAGTGACCTCCTCTGCAATTAAAAAAAATAATCCAGAATTACTAGAGGCTAAAAGAAAAAAATTACCAGTGATAAAAAGAGGGAAGATGTTAGCAAATCTTGTTTCTTTAATGAAAAATATTGTTGTAGTTGGCTCCCATGGTAAAACAACAACGACATCTTTAGTAAGTTCTATTTTTGAAAACACAAAGTTAGATCCTACAATAATCAATGGAGGCATAATAAATTCAATAAAGAGTACTGCAAAATTAGGTATGAGTGACTGGTCTATATTAGAAGCAGATGAGTCAGATGGAAGCTTTACTCATATCTCGCCTACATATTCGATTATAACCAACATAGATAGAGAACACATGGATTTTTATAAATCTATGAAGGATTTAAAAAATCATTTTTTACACTTTGTAAAAAAAGTTCCATCATTTGGAAAATCTTTTATTTGTATTGATGATAAAATTAACAATGAATTAATAAAAGATATCAAAAATAAAAATTTTTTTACTTATGGAATCAAGCCTAACGCTAATTTTCTTATCAAAAATATAATTCAAGAAAAACTTTTCTCAAAATTTGATTTATCTATAAATTTACCGAATAAAAAAAAAATTATTTTAAAAAACCTTCAGATCCCATTATTAGGTGTTCATAATATAAGAAATTCTACAGCTGCAATTGCAGTTGCTCTTACTGTCGGAATTCCAGTGTCTAATATTAAAAAAGGTCTTAAAAACTTTAAAGGTGTCCAGCGAAGATTTAATAAAATATTTACATTCAATGGAGTTGATTTTTATGATGATTATGCTCATCATCCAACAGAAATAAAATCTGTGTTAGAAGGAGTAAAAAAAGTTTTTGATAAGTTTGAAAGAGTGTGTATTTTTCAACCACATAGAATATCAAGATTACAAGATTTAAGAAATGAATTTACTCATTGCTTCAGAGATGCAGACACTATTATATTATGTCCCATTTTTACTGCTGGAGAAAAAATAAAATTGGGTTTTAATTATAATGATTTTGCAAAAGGAATAATAAAAAATTCTAAAGTAAAACTATTTATGGTCAAAAATAATATTGAATTAGCCAAATTTCTTAAACAAAATATTTATGGAAAAAAGATCGTCATAGGAATGGGCGCTGGCTCAATCTCAAATTGGATGAAAAAATTACCTGAATTAATGTAATGAAAATACCTCAGCTTAAGAACTTACTAAAAGATTTTGATAAAAATATAATTTATGGTCAAGATTTAAAGAAAAAAAATTGGTTTAATATTGGGGGAAAGTCAAAAGTTTTTTATAAGGCTGAAAATTTAAAGGAATTAATAAAATTTTTAAAATTGCTCGATAATAAGGAAAAAATCTTTGTTATCGGTGCGGGATCTAATATTTTAATTTCAGATAATATTTTTGATGGAGTTGTAATAAAGCTTAGTAAAAATTTTAATCGAATATCTTTATTGAAGGAAGATGTAATTATTTCTGGTAGTGCCGTTTTAGATAAAAGTTTATCTGAGTTTGCCACTGAGAATCATTTGAGTGGGTTTGAATTTTTATCCTGTATTCCCGGGTCAATTGGAGGAGGAATTAAGATGAATGCTGGATGTTTTGGTAAAGAATTCAAAGATATTCTTCTTTCAATTCAAGCAATAGATCAAAAAGGTAATTTGTTAACAATTCCGTCAAATGAAATAAATTTTGATTATAGAAAAAACGATTTGCCTGAGGATTTAATTTTTTTAAGCGCTTCTTTTAAAGGGGTAAAAAGTGATTTTAGTAAAGTAAATAACGAAGTAAAAAAAATGAAATCTTTGAAAGAGAAAAATCAACCAATGAAAATTAAAACTGGTGGAAGCACTTTTAAAAACCCAATAAATCAAACGAATAAAAAAGTTTGGGAGTTGATAAGAGAATCGGTTTCTATTGACACCAGGTTTGGGGATGCACATATATCAGAAAAACATTCAAATTTTTTTGTGAATAAAGGCAATGCAACATTTAATGATATGAAAAATTTAATTGATTTTGTTTCCCAAAAAGTTTTAGAAAAAACTGGTATAAAATTAGATAAAGAAATTAAGATATTGGAATAATTTGAAAAAAAAAATTTTGATAATTTCTGGTGGTATTTCTAAGGAGAGAATCATTAGCTTAGAGACTGGAAAACAGGTTGCTAAAGAACTAAAAAAAAATAATTATCTAGTAAGAACATGTGAACCAGATAAAGATTTACTATATGCAATAAAAGACTTCAAACCTAATTGCATCTTCAATGCTCTACATGGCCAGTTTGGTGAAGATGGATACATACAAACAATCTTAGAAACAATAGGAATACCCTATACTCATTCGGGTGTTATTGCCTCTGCCAAGGCAATGGATAAAGAAATTTCGAAAAAAATATTTTTAAAAAATAAAATTTTGACACCTAAATATTTTATTTATAATTTTAATAAAACAAATAAGGAACTCATAAGTTTTGTAAAAAAAAAATTTAATTTTCCAGTTGTAATTAAACCAATTAATGAAGGTTCTAGTGTGAATGTGTACATATGCACTAAAAATAATTTAATAAAAAACTTAAAATTCTTAAAAGATTACAAAAAAGTAATGATTGAACAATTTATTCCTGGACGAGAAATTCAATCAGCCATAATTGGCAAGAAGAAACTTGGAGCAATCGAGCTAAAACCTAAGAGAAAATTTTATGATTATCAAGCAAAGTATAATTCTAATGCTAAGACAGAACATATCATTCCAGTAGATTTATCAAAAAAAAAATACAAAGCTTTGATGAACATAACTTTAAAAGCACATAATTTGATTGGATGTAGAGGAGTTACAAGATCAGATTTTAAATATTTTAAGGGTAAATTTTATCTTTTAGAAATTAATACACAGCCTGGTATGACAAAACTATCTTTGGTTCCAGAGATATCAGCGTATATTGGAATTAATTTCATAAATCTAATTAAGCTAATTTTAAAAGATGCATCTATTAATAAGTAAAAAAATTATAATTTACTTATTACTATTTTGTTTCCTTGTATCAATAAACAATATTTCATTGATGAATTTTAATTTTCCAAAAATCAATAAAATAGAGATTGTTGGTCTCAATCTAAATGAAAGAAAAAAAATCGAAAGTATTATTAATGATGCAAATTTTAAAAATATTTTTCATATAGATAAACAATATTTAAAAAAAAAAATTGATTCAATTAATATTATTGAGCATTTTGAAATTTTTAAAAATTATCCCTCAACTTTAAAAATATTTATAAAGGAAACAAAAATACTTGCACAAACAAAAAAAAATGGTTCTAATTATTTTATTGGATCAAATGGAAAATTAATTCTGAACGATTTTTCAAGTTCTAGTTTGCCATTTGTGTTTGGTGATTTAAATGTTGAAGAATTTATAAATTTTAAGAATGAAGTCGATAAATCAAACTTTGATTTTAAAAAAATAATTAAACTATATTATTTTAAATCAAAAAGATGGGATATTGAAACATCAAAGGGATATTTGATAAAATTATCGAGAAATGATGTTAAAAAAGATCTAAACTTGTTTGTTCGTTTATCTAATGAAGATAAATTTAAGAATAAATTAGTAATTGATTTCCGTCAAAAAGATCAAATAATATTAAATGGTAAATAATTTAGAAAATAAAATTTTTCTTTTTTTAGGAATTAATAAATTTACGATTGTTGCAATAAATTCCACTAATGAGTTTGTTTATAAAGGAGAAACATTAACAAATAATCAAAATAATCAAATCGAGTTAGATTTTTTAGATAATTTCCTTAATGAAAATATTTTTAAGATAGAAAAAAAACTTAATGAATTTGTCAAAAATATTTTTTTGATTATTGATCATCAGAATATTTTTTCAATTCGTTTATCTATCAAAAATAAATTTGATAATATTATTATTAATTCTAATTCCATAGATAAATTAATATTAGAAGCAAAAACTTGCTGTAACAAAACCCTAGAAGATCTTGATATTCTTCACATGAAGATTGATAGATTTTATATTGATGGAACTTACTTTGAAACTTTACCGGAAAAAAAAAAATGTAATAATCTTTCTATTGAAGTCAGTTATATATGTATACCTAAAAGGATCACAAAAATTATTGAAGATGTTCTTAGAAAATACCAAATATCTTTGGATAAAATATTGAGCTTAGATTATCTAAATAGTTTTTTAGACGATAAAAATGATAATTTGTATGTAATGGCGCAAAAAATCTTAAATGGTTTTAACCATAATGAGGTGTATATCACAGATAAATACTCAAAAAAATTAGGATTTTTTGAGAGATTCTTTAATTTTTTTAACTAGCTCGTATTTTCTTGTAATATTTGTTGTTTTTAAATTTAAAGATTACCAGACTAAAAGTTTTGCGTGTCTTTATTAAATCAAAAAACTATTAAAAATCCTGTATCCTTCAGTGGGATAGGTCTTCATTCGGGAAAACCAGCTAAGATTTGTGTCAAACCATCAAGTCCAGACACTGGGATTGTATTCAAAAGAATAGATCTAAAAGACAACAATCTAATTTACCCAAACTTTATGAATGTAAGTAATACAGCTTTGAACACCACTATCAGTAATAGTGATGGAGTGAAAGTTTCTACTATTGAGCATTTAATGGGTGCTTTATTTGGAATTGGAATTGATAATGCGTTGATTGAAATTGATAATGAGGAAGTACCAATTTTAGATGGTTCAGCGAAAATTTTTATAGAAGAAATATTAACCACAGGTTTAGAGCTAAGTAATAAACCTATTAAAATAATTAAGATCCATAAAAAAATTGAATTCAAAAATGGTGATAAATTTATTTCAATTGAACCTTCAAAATTAAGTTTGGATATCGATTTTGAATTAAAATATCAAAATCAAATTATTGGAAATCAAAGAAATAAAAAAAATGTTTATGAGGATGATCTAACAGAAATTTTCGAATCAAGAACTTTCTGTCTTTACGAAGACATAGAGAAAATCAAAAAAAATGGTCTTGCCAAAGGTGGAAGTTTAGAAAATGCGGTCGTTGTTAAAGGTGGGGAAGTGTTAAATTCAGAGGGTTTAAGAAATTCAAAAGAATTTGTAAATCATAAGATATTAGATTGCATTGGTGATCTTTATACATCTGGATACAGAATGATAGCTAGTATTAATTGTTCTCAAGGAGGACACTATTTAACAAACAGCTTATTAAGAAAAGTATTCAATAATAAAGATAATTTTTCTATAATAGAAATTCAAGAAAGAACACTACCTCATACTTTAATAAATAGAAGTTTGCTAAGATCAATAGCATAAATAAAATTCATCCTTATAATTTTGTCTAAAATATATATAGTTTGAAAAATGCATAAATTTAAAATAATTCTTATCATTTTTTCTCTAATATTTTTATATTCATGTAGTAAAAAAACTGAAAACATTAAAGTAATAAAAGAGACTGATCAAAAAATGGAGATGATCTCTGCTTATGAAAATGGTATGGATTTATTCGAAATTGGTGATTATTTTGCTTCGAGTAAAAAATTTTTAGAGGCTGAAATTTTATTCCCACAATCTGAATGGGCACCTAAATCGGTTTTAATGGCTTCTTATTCTTATTACATGCAAAGTTATTACACTTTGGCCATTGAAAATATCAAAAGATATTTTAAAACCTATCCTAATGACAAAAATAAGGCTTATGCACATTATCTTTTAGCGATATGTTATTATGAGACAATTGAGGGTGAAAAAAAAGATCTAGCTCCACTACTTCTATCTAAAAAAGAATTTAATTTTGTAATCAAAAACTTTCCTAATACTGATTATGCTTACGATGCAAAATTTAAGATCGATTTGATTAATGATATACTTGCTGCAAAAGAAGTCTATATTGGTAGACATTATATAAAGAAAAAAAAATGGATTCCCGCTCTTAATAGATTTAAGAATGTTTTAAAAGAATACGAGACTACAATTCATGTAGAAGAGGCGATACATAGATTAGTAGAAATTTATTACAAATTAGGCATGGAGGAAGAGTCACTAAAATATGCTTCATTATTAGGTTATAATTATAATTCAGGAGAATGGTATAAAGAAACTTATAAAATTTTTAATAGGAAATATGAAATTTCAGCTCCGGAAAAGAAAAAAGAAAAAAGTAAAATATTAGGAAAAATTAAGAGTCTTTTTTAAAAAATGTCTAATGATAAAATTAATCAAGATTACTTAAAAAAGATTAAGTTATTTCAAAAGCATAATAAGCATTATTATAATTTAAATAATCCTTTAGTTAGCGATAAAGAATTTGATAAACTTAAGTTAGAAATTCTTAAACTAGAGAAAAAATATAAACATTTAAATAATATTAATTCTCCATCTAATTCGGTAGGCTTTAAACCATCTAAAGTTTTTAAAAAAGTTAAACATAAAGTTCCAATGCTTTCTTTAGGTAATGCTTTTGATGAAAATGATTTAATAAATTTTGAAAAAAAAATTTTAAATTTTTTAAATGAAGACAAGAACTTCAATATAATATATAGCGCTGAGCCTAAAATTGATGGTATATCAGCTTCTTTAACTTACAAAAATGGAAAATTTATTACTGGTTTATCTAGAGGTGATGGGAAAGAGGGAGAGGATATTACTGAAAATTTGAAAACTATTGATGATATTCCAAATATTATAAAGTCAAAAAATTTTCCAAGAGAAATTGATATAAGAGGTGAAGTATTTATTCAAAATAGTGATTTTGAGAAACTAAAATATAAGTTTGCAAATCCAAGAAATGCGGCCTCTGGATCTTTAAGACAAAAAGATCCTAAAGAAACAAAAAAAATTCCCTTAAAATTCGTTGCTTATACATTTGGTTACGAGAAAGGTTTAAAAGCTACATCACAAAATGAATATTTAAAAAATTTAAAGGAATGGGGTTTTAAAACTAATCCTTTAAATAAAACTTTAGAAAAAATAGAAAATTTAATGAATAATTATCATGAAATTGAAAAAAAAAGGGGTGATATAGATTTTGATATTGATGGGATAGTCTATAAAGTCAATAATTTTCAATTACAAAAAAGGTTAGGGAATGTAGCTAATGCGCCAAGATGGGCTATCGCTCATAAATTTTCAGCAAATAGCGGAATTTCAAAAATAAAAGGTATTGAAATTCAAATTGGCAGAACTGGTGCATTAACACCGGTAGCAAAGATTAATCCTGTAAATATTGGAGGAGTAGTTGTTTCTAATGCAACTTTACATAATGAGGAGGAAATAAATAGAAAAGACATAAGGGTAAATGATACAGTTCTAATAGAAAGAGCCGGCGATGTAATACCACATGTAATTTCTGTGGATCTCAAGATGAGGGATAAAGACTCAAAAAAATTTGATTTTCCTCTCAAATGTCCTTCTTGTGGTTCAACAACTATTAAAGATTTTAATTTTACAACTAAAAAGCAAGATGCAGTTAGAAGATGTTCAAGTGAAGGATATGAGTGTAAAAAAATGTCTATAGAAAAAATTAAACATTTTGTTTCAAAAGAAGCTTTTAACATAGAAGGTTTTGGTAAAAAGATAGTTGAGAATTTTTGGAATTTGAATTTGATTAAACTTCCACCAGATATATTCAAACTTGATTTTAAAAAAATAGAAGGTTTGGATGGGTGGGGTAAACAATCCGTCGCTAATCTAAAGTATTCTATTAATTTAAGAAAAAAAATTTCTTTTGAAAAATTTATCTATGCCTTGGGCATTAGGCACATTGGTTTAGAAAATGCTAAAATTATATCTAAGAATTTGAAATCATTTAAAAATTTTTTAGCACTTTCAAAAAAGAGTAATTTCGATGATTTAATGAATATTGATGGAATAGGTGAGACTCAAATTAATTCAATTAAAAATTTTTTTAATAATGATACAAATTTAAATGTTTTGAAAAGTTTGGATGAATTGCTTGAGGTAAAAGACGCAGAGACACCTAAAGCAGGTGGTTTATTAAACAATAAAACATTTATGTTTACAGGCAAACTCTCAAATATGAGCCGTTCTGAGGCAAAATCTTTAATAGAGCAAAATTCTGGATCAATAGTTAGCAATGTTACGAAAAAACTTGATTATCTTATCATTGGTGAAAAACCAACTAATAGGAAAGTCGATGCAGCAAAAAATTTGGGTGTAAAAATTTTAGACCAGTCTTCTTGGTTAAAGATGCTTAAATAAAACTTGCTAACCATTTTTTTTCATTTCTATTTAAAAATGGAGATATTTTTGAGTAAACTTTTAAATGATAATTAAAGAGATAGTTTTTTTCTTGCTTCGTTAATAGCTTAAAATTGATTAATTCTTTTTCTATTGGAGCCAAAGTTAAATTTTCAAATTCTAATTTTCTTCCAATTTTTTTTACATATACTAAATTTTCAATACGAATTCCAAATTTATCCTTTTTATAATAACCTGGTTCATTACTAAGTATCATGCCCTTTTGAATTTTTACTGAATTACGTTTCGAGATTGCTTGAGGTCCTTCATGAACATTAAGAAAAAAACCAACTCCATGTCCTGTGCCATGGTTATAATCTAGATGGTCTTTTTTAAGAAATTTTCTTGCGTCTTTATCAATGAGTTTTCCAGTTTTTTTTTTATTAAGATCAGTTTGTGCAACAGCAATATGTCCTTTTAAAACATTTGTAAAAATTTTTTTAATATTTTTATTTTGATTTTGAAAGCAGATAGTTCTCGTTACATCTGTTGTACCAAATTTATACTGACCACCAGAGTCACATAGAAATATCTCATTTTTTCTTAAGAGCTTTGTTTTATTTTTTGTAGCTCTATAGTGAATAATTGCTCCATTTTTTCCACTACCTGCAATAGTATTAAAACTTGGAAATAAATATTTTGAACTCATTCTTCTAAATTTTTCTAATCTATTTTGAGCTTGAACCTCAGTTATATTCAGCTTTTTTAGATTTTTTATCCAGTAAATAAACCTAGTTAACGCAACTCCATCTATAACATGAGCGCTTATCATATTTTTGATTTCAATATTATTTTTTATTGACTTAAGAATATAAATTGGATCTTCTTTTTTGGTTATTTTCAATTTTTTTTCTATTACTTTTTCTAAATATAAAGAACATGTTTTTTCATCTATTAAAATGGTTCCTTTTTTTAATCTATCAAAAAAATCTAAAATATATCTCGGATCAATTACCTGTTTTTTTTGCAGTTTTTTCTCACTTAAAAGTTTTGTTGTTTTATTTTTTTCAACAATTAGGAAAATTTGTTTTTCTTTTGTAAGTAAAAGATTACTATTTGGTATTGGGCTTGTTGGATTATCGTATCCTCTAATATTTAATAACCATGCAACATTTTCTGGTGCTGTAATAAATAAATAATCATATTTATTTCTTTTTAGAAAAGATGAAACCCTAGAAATTTTTTTGTGATGAGTCTCACCAGCTATACTTTTATCAATTGAGTAAAATAAGGATTTTTTCTTATTCTGTATTTTTGAAATTTTATCAATGAGATTTTCTTTTATAATAGTAACTTTATTCTTTTTTAAAAAAAAATTCTTAATTTGTTTAGAGGTAAACAATGAAGGATCAATTCCTAAATTCAAATTTTTAAAAACACTTGTATTAATAATTTTTGAGTAATCTAAAATCTTAAAATTTTTGCCACTTTCAATTTTACTTTGGATCGTATATCTTCCATCGACAAAAAGGTAGTTTCTACTTTTTAAAATTACCGCATAACCCGCAGATCCTGTGAAATTTGAGATAAATTTAAGCCTATCCTTATTAGAATATTCAGAGAAAAATTCATCATTTTTAGGTACAACATATCCATCAATTCCATATTTTACAAATTTACTTCTAAGTTTATTTATTCTCTTTTTTATCATTTAAGTCTCTTCTGATATCGAACCCAACCAGGACTTCTTTTAGAATCATCGTCTAATTCTAAATCTTGATTAAACTCAAATTCCTCAAATGTATCTTTATTTTCATCAAAATATGAATTTTTTTCTAAATTATTTTCTGGAAGTTCATCAATAAATCTCGATGCCATACTATCTATCCAATCACCTTGGTAAAACCTATTCATTGAGAACGAGATAATTGCATTCTTTTTAGCTCTAGTGATTCCCACATAAGCTAATCTTCTCTCCTCCTCTAAACCATTGTGTCCTTTTTCTTCTATTGATTTTTGATGAGGAAACAGTCCCTCTTCCCAACCAGGTAAAAAAACAACGTCAAATTCCAATCCTTTGGCAGCATGCATAGTCATCATATTGATTTTTTCACCCTCCCAATCTTGATCAATAGACGTCGCAAGAGATACATGATCTAAAAAACTCTCTAAGTTGTCAAACTCTTTCATGGCACTTAATAATTCTTTAATATTTTCTAAACGATTTTCATTTTCAAGATCTTTTTTATTTTTTAACATTGCAGAATATCCAGACTCATCTAAAAGAATTTGTAATAATTTCACATGATTAAATTTTTTAATTTTTAAATCATTCCTCCATTTAGAAATTAAATCTAAAAATAAAGTTAAACCTATTTTTGCTTTTGGTTTTATTAGATTTTGCTGCATCATTTTTCTTGATGAACTCTCTAAGCTAATTTTATTTTTTTTCGAGAATTCGTGTATTGTTTTAATTGTGCTTTCACCGATAGACCTTTTAGGATTATTTACAATTCTTTCAAAAGCTAGATCATCTTTTTCTTGATTAATCAATCTTAAATAGGCTACACAATCTTTAATCTCAGCTCTTTCATAAAATTTAATTCCCCCCAAAATTCGATAAGGCATACCAATTTTTAAAAATCTTTCTTCAAATTCTCTTGTTTGAAAAATTGCTCTTACCAAAATTGCAATATTATTAAGTGAATATTTTTTTTTTATATTCTCAACTTCATCTGAAATCCCTATTGCTTCATCTTTTCCATTTTTAAAACAATTTAATTTTATGAGATCTCCTTCATCCATTGTAGATTTTAAAGTTTTGCCAACCCTATTTTCATTGTTAGAAATTAACGATGAAGCAACAGATAAAATATTTTTTGAAGATCTATAATTCTCTTCCAGTCTTATTATCTTGGTATTTTCATAAATCTTATCAAAATCTAGAAAATTTTTAATTTCAGCTCCTCTCCAGCTATAAATTGATTGATCATCATCTCCTACACAACATATATTCTTATTTTTTTCTGCTAATAAATTAAGCCATTGACTTTGAATATAATTTGTATCCTGATATTCATCGACAAGAATGTATTTAAAATTTTTAGAATAAATTTCCCTAATATCTTTATTTTTTTTTAAAATTTTAACTGAATGCAAGATTAGATCTCCAAAATCGCAGGCATTCAACTCAATCAATTTCTGTTGATAAATTTTGTAAACTGGTAAGATAGTTTTTTCATAAATATCCTTAGAATTAATCTTTACCTCATTTGGATAAAAACCTTTATTTTTCCACTTATCTATTATTGCGATAACATATCTTGGTGCGAGCTGTTTGACGTCAATATTTTCTGCTTTACAAATGTTCTTAATCAATCTGATTTGATCATCAGTATCAATAATTGTAAAATTTGAGTTTAGATTTACAGCTGGAGCATGTTTCCTCAGCAATTTTGCACATATCGAGTGAAATGTTCCAAGCCAAGACAAACCAACAGCAGATGATCCTAAAATATTACTTACTCTGTTCTGCATTTCTTTCGCTGCTTTATTTGTGAATGTCACAGCAAGAATTTGATTAGGATAAGCATTTTTACTCTTAATTATGTGTGCAATTCTGCTTGTTAAAACTTTTGTTTTACCTGATCCAGCTCCAGCAACTATTAATAATGGTCCATCTAAAGCCAAGACAGCTTCTTTTTGGGCCTCATTGAGATTTTTTAAATAATCAGAGTTTACCATTTGTATAATTTAATTATAAGTTTCAGCAATTTATGTTTAATTTAAGTTTTTATAAAAAAAAGTTAAAAAAATTATTATTACCAATTAATAGAATTATAGGAAGTTTTTTTACTGAATTAAATAGGTCAAAGTCACAATCAAATACGCAAACACCTATAAAAAAAAAAATAATTCAGCTAGATGGAAGGATTGAAAGTTTTTTTGATAAATTTAAAAATTTAAGAAAATTCAATCAGAACAAGAAAAAATTTTTTTATCTAAATAACAAGATAGCAGTCTCTATTGCCTCATTGGTAATACTTTTTTTTAGTTATTTTTTAATTCCTGCATTTTACAATGAGGATAACATCAAAACTTCTCTAACAAATCAAATTTCAGATAGATATGATATAAAAATTGAATTCAATGAAAAAGTTAAATATGGATTATTTCCTAAACCATTTTTTTATACTAAAAATTTAGATATTAAATATAGGGAAAAAGTTATTTCTAACTCAGGATATGTTAAGTTTTACATTTCATTTGATAATTTCTTTTTATCAGAAAATATCTCGTTAAAAAATATAGTATTTCAAAACACAGAATTTAATATTAACTCAAATAATATTAATTTTTTTCTTAAAGCTTTAAATAGCTCTGATAAAGAAAATCAGTTTATTTTCAAAAAATCTAAATTTTTTTATAAAGATCAAAATGATGATTTATTATTTCTATCAAAAATAAATAATTTTAGTTTTTTTTATGATGATGTTAAAAATTTTCAAAAAGTAAAATTAAATTTCGAAGTATTTAATGTACCATTCAAATTAGATATTTCAAAAAATATTGTTAATGAAAATAAAAATATTAAATTATCTTCAAAAAAGATCAGACTAGATATTGAAACCTCTATTGAACATGAAGAGTCTGAAATAAGCGGTTTTTTTGATATTACATTAATTAATAAAAAAAATTTATTTGAATATATAATTAAAGATAACTCCTTAAATTTTTCATCGTCACAAAAAGATTTTCGAGGTGAAGTAAATTTTAAACCATTTTATTTTTCTTCAGATCTAAATTTTAATTACATAAGTCAAAAAAAAATATTCCAAAGCGAATCTTTACTCGTAGATTTACTTGACTCAGAATTGTTGAATAATCCTAATTTGAATGCATCAATAAAAATAAATATTAACCAAATTGATAAATTTGAATATTTAAAAAATTTTGTTTCAAAAATAAATTTGGGTGATGGAAGAATCACTATGAAAGACTTTAAAACTTTATGGAATGAGTCTGTATTTATACGCTCCAATGAAATAGAGTTTCTAAATGACATAGATGGTAAAAAATTAGTTGGAGAAGTTACATTTAATTTTGAAGATATTGAAAAATTTTTTAGATACTTTCAAATAAAAAGAAATTATCGAGATGTCTTTGAAAAAATTAGATTAGATTTTGTATATGACCTTACCTTAGATAAATTAACTATGAATAATCTGAAAATTGATAACAAATCATTTGAAAAAATAGATAAATTTATAAATCAATATAATAAAAGTGAAAGCAATTTGCTTAATAAAGTTACTATTAGAAATTTTATAAAAGAATTTTTCCAAGTTTACGCAGGATAAATCATTTTTTTGGGGTCAACAATTTTATTGTAATCTTTTTCACTAATAAGTTTAGATTTTAATGCTTCATGTTTGAGAGTTGTTTTATTTTTTAAAGCTAATTTAGCGATTTTAGCTGAGTTATCGTAACCAATATGTGGTGTGAGTGCAGTCACTAGCATTAAAGAATTGTCTAAATATTCTTTAATTTTAATTTTATCGGCTTTTAATCCCCGAATACAGTAGAGTGAAAAATTTTTTATGCTGTCAGATAAAAGATTAATTGATTGCAGAATATTATGTGCGATTAGAGGCTTAAATACATTTAACTCAAAATGACCATGTGATCCTGCCATTGTTATACCGTTATGGTTACCTATCACTTTTACACACACCATGGTAACAGCCTCTGATTGAGTAGGATTAACTTTTCCCGGCATAATTGATGAGCCTGGTTCGTTTGCAGGTAAAATTAATTCTCCATAACCCGCTCTTGGACCAGATCCAAGAAATCTAATATCATTAGCAATTTTCATTAAGCTAACCGCAGTAGTATTTAATGTGCCTGAGAAGTTTACGATTTCATCATGTGCAGCAAGGGCTGCAAATTTATTTTTTGTAGGTTTAAATGGAAGTTTTGTAATTTTTCTTATTTCATTAATTATTTTTTTATCAAAATTTTTTTTACTATTTATTCCAGTTCCAACAGCTGTACCTCCTTGGGCAAGTGAATAAATTTCATTTAAAGCCATACTAATCCTTTTTATACAATCTTTAATTTGAGACTGGTAACCTGAAAATTCTTGACCTAAAGATAGGGGTGTTGCATCCTGTAAATGAGTTCTACCTACTTTTATTATGTTTCTAAATTTTGATATTTTTTTTTTTAACTCTTGATCTAGCAACTTAAGGGAGGGTAATAATTTATTTTTTGTTTCTATTGCTATAGCAATATGCATTGCAGTTGGAAAAACATCATTTGTGGATTGAGATTTATTTACGTGATCATTTGGATGAACAGGTTTTTTAGAACCCTTTTTCCCTCCTAATTTTTCAATAGCTCTATTAGCAATAACTTCATTAACATTCATATTAGTTTGTGTGCCAGATCCGGTTTGCCAAACTTTAAGTGGAAAGTGCTCATCAAATTTTCCAATGATGACTTCATTAGAGGCTGCAATTATCGCGTTAGAAATTTTTTTGGGAAGTTGTTTTTCTTTGAAATGTACTGTTGCTGCTGCTTTTTTTATAATTGCTATAGATTTTATTAAAACTGGTCGAACTAAAAAATCTCCAATATCAAAATATTTTTTTGATCTTTGTGTAGAGGCGCCCCAATATTTATCATTAGGAACATTTATAGATCCAATACTGTCAAATTCTTTACGAAATTTCATTGATAATTTAATTATGTTTATATATTAAAAAATAGATAACTAACAGGAGCAAAATGACAAATTTTGAAAAAGTAGGGACTTTTATGAAAACTTTTGGTCAAGACGTTAAACAGAATCCTTCATTTAGCACTTCTAAAATTAATCAACTAAGGGTGGATCTTATAAAAGAAGAACTTGATGAATTAATAGAAGCAATGAATAAAAAAGATTTAGTTGAAGTAGCTGATGCATTAACAGATATTCTCTACGTGACATATGGTGCAGGACATGCATTTGGTATAAATCTTGATGATTGTTTTGAAGAAGTTCAAAATTCAAATATGAGTAAATTAAACAAAGATGGTAAACCTATTTACAATAATAAAGGTAAAGTTATGAAGGGTCCTAATTACTTTAAGCCAGATTTGAATAAATTTATAAAATAGTTTAAGGTGCGTTTTGCTGTGGATGTCCTAGATTTTTACTACTATTCCTAATTTAATTGAATTGAAAAACCATTTATTATTTAAGAAAAGTAATCAGATCGCCAATTAGTAAAATGATATAATTATATTATGAAATTAAATTTAAAATACTATTTTTTAAGAGTTTTTTTAATAAATATATTAGCTTTAGTTTATTTATCGGACACTTATTCCTTCGATTTTGGCTTTATCTCTATTCAATCTTTAATTTATTCAATTCATATATATTTATTATATTTTTTTATTTTTTTTGAGACAGTTTCAGCTATCATAAGTCAGTACGGACTTGATTTTCATTCTTATAAATTAATTTTTAATAATTCTTTTAGTTTAAATTATGATTACGTTGGGTATGTTTTATACGAAAATATAAGTATTATTTATTATTTGGTCTTTACTACATTAATAATTTACTATCTTGAGAAAAAAAAATATAAGATTAATTTTAAATTTAAATCATTTACTATTATTCAAAAATTTTATCTATTATCCTTCATTATTGCATTTATTTTTTCATATATAAATCCATCACTTTCTCATCATAGTTTAATTGAAAGAATAAAAGGTGTGACTAATATGTGGACGGATTTTGAAAGAAATTATTCCTACGATGTAAAATATTACAATCAAATGGTAAAAAACAATTTCTTTAGAAATGAGAATTGGTTTAATGCATTAAAGTATACGTTTATTTACTCTGGTAGTTCTCCCGCAGGTTCAAAAAAACTTAAGAATATAGAAAAACATAATTATTTTGGGAATTTTGAAAAATTTATTAATCAAAAAAAATTCAATAATATTTATGTGATAATAAACGAATCTTACCCAAATTTTAGAAATCAAAAACTTAAAAATAATTTATTCCAAAAAATTGTTTTAAATAATGAGAGTTTAAATATTAAAAAATTCAAAAAAAAATGGAATAGATCTGTAACAACCCAGGGTTCAGAGATGGAATTCTTTTGTGATAAAGAGGTCGATTTTGATGAATTTAAAGATACAGACCTTAATATTTTTTTGGAAAAAAATAATTGTTGGATAAATAACATTAAAGATAAAAATTTTATTTATATACATAGTTATAAAGAGTCGTTTTTTAATAGGTCGAGATATAAAACTTTTTTTGATAAATCATATTTTAGCGAAGATTTAAAAAGATTTAGTTTAAGTGAGTGTATTCAAAAATTTAGTGGGATTTGTGATCATGATATTTTGGATAATATGGATATGTTACTCAATAAAAAAGATAACAATTTTGTGATTTTTTTGACAGTTAATAATCATATCCCGCTAGAACCAGTTATGGATAAACAATATATAAATTGTGAAAAAAATTTTCCTTTAAATTTAAGTAAACAGTTTTGTACAATTTATAACAACCAGATGTTTTTTAACGAGAGTATTTCTAATTTTCTTCTAAGAATGAAAAAAAATGATCTTTTTGTTTTATTTTCTGATACACCCCCAATGTTTTCTGGAAAAAGAAGAATCCATTTTGAGGATACTGTCGATGTATACTTTATTTCAAAAATTTAATTTATTTTTATAGATAATTTACAGGGGCGTTCTGTTGCCAGGTGCCCCAAACCCCGTCTACATAATTAACAAAGTTAATTAAGCAGCAAGTGCGTAACTTTCGTTAGCAATTATAAATTAGCCCTTTACGGAGGAACAATTCCGAACGAAAGAATAGCCTTTAGTCACTCGTCGAATCTAGTTCACCCCCATAAATAATTAATGGTGGAGGTGGTGGGTACTGCCCCCACGTCCGCAATGGTTATTACGAAATTCGTTTATCGTTATAGTTGGAAAACCAACAAGAAGAATATAAAAAAAAAACAAAAAGATTCAATCTTTATTATTAAATTTGAAAATAATTAATTTATCTATATTTTTTTATTACTTTAAGTAACTCACACAAAATCTCAAAATTTTTTATGAAATTAAACATTTTAATAGATGATTTCGATGGAACCAAATAGTTTGTTTTGACTGATTTAATACTTAATTTTTTTTTAGAATATAAAGCTATTAACTCCAAATCGAAAAAAAATTTTCTAGATAAAAATTTTACTTTATTAAAATTTTTGAATTTTTTAAAACCTTTTAAGCCAGCCTGGGAGTCACCACCTTTTATCTCTAATTTCAAAATTTTCAGGTTTATTATTCCTATTAAACTACCAATTATGTATCTTGTTATTTGATACAAATTTAAATTTTTGCTAATTAATTTACTTTCCTTCATTTTTCTATTAACTGTGACAAGGTCATAACCTTTATTTAATTCAAAGATAATATTTTTAAGATTTGAAAAATAAGGAAGATCACAATCTATCAAAATAATTCTTTGGTATTTACTAATTTTGATACCTTTTATAGAGGAAAAAGACTTACCAATATTAAAATTGTTTTTTAAAATTTTTATTTCTTTAAAATTAAGATTAATTTTTTTTAAAATCTCTAAAGTTTTGTCTGTGCTACCGTCATCAATTAAAATAATTTCATATTTAATTTTAAAATTATTAAGTTTTCTTATTAATTTAATTATATTTTTTTCAATAAATTGCGAGCAGTTATAGCAAGGTATAATGAGTGAATATTTATTCACAGCACAATCTGAAATTGAAAATAATAAATTTAATTTTATAAAACAACATTTATCAATTTATATTTTAGTATATATCTAAAAATATGAATCTTACTATAGACCAAAAAAAAGAGATTGAGGAACAAAAATTACAAAACAATAAAACAAAAAGAGCGGTATCACCTGAGCTAGAGAAAATATTGTATGACGCGGTCCCAGCTTTAGACCATGGATTTGTAAGAGTAGTAGATTATATGGGAGACGACTCTTCAATAGTTCAGGCAGCAAGGGTTTCATATGGAAAAGGAACCAAACAAGTTTCAACAGATAGTGGTTTAATTAAATACCTGATGAGACATTGGCATAGTACTCCATTTGAAATGTGCGAAATTAAATATCATATTAAGTTACCAATTTTTATTGCAAGACAATGGATAAGACACAGGACTGCAAATGTAAACGAGTACTCAGCTAGATATTCAATTTTAGATAAAGAGTTTTATTTACCATCCTCTAAAAATTTAGCAGCTCAATCAACTAGCAACAGACAAGGTAGGGGTGATGTTTTAGAGGGCAAACAAGCGGAGGAAGTTTTAAAACTTTTAAAAAGTGATGCAGAAAGAACCTACGATAATTACGAGACAATGTTAAATGAAAGATATGATGGCTCAACAATCAATGAAAATAAAAAAGGATTAGCCAGAGAACTTGCAAGAATGAATTTAACTTTAAACACATATACTCAGTGGTATTGGAAAACTGATTTATTAAATTTAATGAATTTCCTAAGATTAAGAGCTGATAGTCATGCTCAATATGAAATTAGGGTTTATGCTGATATAATGTTGGATACAGTAAAAAAATGGGTTCCAATTACATATGATGCGTTTATGGATTATAGAGTTGGTGGAACGGAGGTTTCAGCAAAAGGAAAAATGATTATTCAAAAAATTATCAAAGGTGAAAATGTCAATTTAGAAACTTCAGGAATGTCAAAAAGAGAATGGAATGAAATTATGACAGCCTTTGATCTCACCGACTATTTGAAATAGAATAAATACTGATTATTGATGGTTAAAAATTATTATAAATTCGGTTTTCTTATTTTGTTGTCTTTACTAATTTATAGTCGGAGTCCGTATATTTTTAGTTATGGAAGATTTTTTTCTTTAGATTTAGTTCATCATTTTAAAATAGAGACACTAAATTTAACACATTCATTATTTTATATAGATTACAATGCGAGATATTTAAATTTTATCTCAAATATATCATCTATCATTTCCTCACGTTTTTTTGCTCTAGAGAACGCACAATATGTTGCAGTATATCTCAGTCTTTTAGTATATTTTATTATTTTATATAAAATTCTTTTTGAAGAATCTGAACTGTTCATAAATTTAGTTCAAAAATATATATTCTCTATTTTAGTTATATTAACTCCCGTAATGAGTTTTGAGATTTGGTTAAATGCAATAAATCTTCAAGTTTATTTAGGGTTATTATCTATAATAATTTTATTTTTAAATCCTGATAAAACAAAGAAAATATTTAATTATTTTCTTTTAATTGTTTGTGGTCTGTCCGGTATATATTCCTGTGCATTAACCCCTTTATTTTTTTGGAATTATATAAGAAAAAAAAGTAGATATAATTTAATTTGTTTTTTAATTTTGTTTATATGTTCAATAATACAATTATCTTTAATATTAATATCAACATCTATAGTTGAACATGGATCATCGAACACAGTAATAATTTTAGAGTTTTCAAAATATGAACCTATAAGCTTTATATATAATACCGTTATAAGAGCTTTTTTTGGATCAAGTTTTCCAAAATTTATTTTTGAAATTTTTGGATTAAATTTAAAAGAAGTTTTAACAAATAATAATATAAAAGATTTATTATTTTTTATTTCATTATTTATCTCATTAATTTTGATATTTATTTCAATTTGGGTATTTAACAGTTTTAAAAAAAAAGAGAAAAAGATTGTATATATCTACCTGATATCAATTTTTATTATAACATCTTTTGTTGTAATTGTTGGTGGAGTCTCAGATAGCCTTCATGGGAGGTATTCAGCACTTCCAGGTATTACTATAATTTTGATAGTTTTACATGTTGCATCAAATTCAACAAAAACTTTTCTAAAAAATTTATCTATAATTTTGATAGGATGCACTTTATTCTTTGGCTTATATGACTATAGACTTAAAAATTATCTAGTTTATTTTGACTGTATCAATTGTCCAGATTGGCAGATGGAAGTTAAAAAATATAAAAGCGATAAAAGCTATAAACCTAATGCATGGCCTTATCACATAGATAGATAAGATATCTATTGAATTTTTTTTTTTACTTTGTCAGCTAAGTCAACAAATATCTTTGTTATTTCATGCTTAGGATTATCCTCAACAATTGGTTTTCCATTATCACTAGTTAAACCAACATCCGGGCTTATTGGAATTTCTCCTAAAAAATCTTTTTTAAATTCCGCAGCGGTTTTTTTTACTCCACCTTCACCAAAAATATTATATCTTTTGTTGTCATCTCCAATGAAATAACTCATATTATCAACTAAACCTAAAATTTTTACACCAAGTTTATCAAACATTTTAATTCCTCTTTTTACATCCAATAAAGCAACTTCTTGCGGAGTTGAAATAATAATAGCTCCATCAATTTTTATTTCTTGAGAAAAGGTTAGTTGCGTGTCACCAGTTCCTGGTGGCATATCAACAATTATAAAATCCAAGTCCTTCCAGCTAACTTTTTGTGTAAAAGTTCTGATTGCACTTGTTACCATCGGTCCCCGCCAAATCATAGGAGTTTGCTGATCAGTAAGAAAACCGATAGACATACATTGAATGTCGTATTTATTTATAGGTTCTAATTTTTCTCCATCACTTTTTGGTTTTTCATCAATTCCCATCATTTTAGGTATAGATGGACCATAAATGTCTGCATCTAATATACCAACTTTACATCCAACTTTTTTAAGAGCTAAAGCTAAGTTAGTTGCAAAAGTTGATTTTCCAACACCCCCTTTCGCGCTAGAAATTGCAATAGTAAACTTAGTTCCCTTTATTGGATTTTTCGTAGGCAATTTTCTACCCATTTTAGCTCTCATTGCGTCACTTAATTCTGGTTTTTCCTTTGGCATTAAAGGATCTTAACTTGTTTTTCCTCATAAAGACATTATATAGATTGCCGTATGTCGGATGATTTTAGACGAGGTGGCGGAAGTCCTTGGGGAACACCCCCAGGAGGAAGCGGTGGTGGAAGCGGCAATGGTTCTGGCCGAGGTCCAACTCCACCGGACATTGACAAAATTATAAGAGAATTCCAAGAAAAAATTAAAAAATTTTTACCAGGAGGCAGTTCTTCTGGTGGTAAGCAAGTAGTTTTAGTTTTAATTATTTTAGGATTTGTTTGGTTAGCAAGTGGTCTTTATAGAGTTCTACCAGATGAGCAAGGAGTAGTTCTAAGATTTGGTAAATTTGTAAAAACAACTCAACCTGGATTAAATTATCATATTCCTTTTCCTGTTGAGTCTGTTCTTACTCCAAAGGTTACCAAAGTTAATAGAATTGATATTGGTTTTAGATCTGAGAGGGATAGTGGGTTTACGTCTCAAGGAGGTGTAGCAGATGTTCCTCAAGAAAGCCTAATGTTAACTGGAGATGAAAATATTGTGAATATCGATTTCTCAGTTTTTTGGGTCATTAAAGATGCAGGAAACTTTTTATTCAAAATTCAAGATCCAGAGGGAACTGTTAAAGCAGCAGCGGAAACTGCAATGAGAGAGGTAATTGCAAGATCTGATATTCAACCTATTTTAACTGAAGGTAGATCAGTCATAGAAACAGATACCCAAGAAATTATTCAAAAGATTTTAGATGAATACACTAGTGGTATTCAGATAACACAAGTTCAAACACAAAAAGCTGACCCACCAGATCAGGTGATTGATGCATTTAGAGATGTACAGGCAGCAAGAGCTGATATGGAAAGATCTAAGAATGAAGCTGAAGCATATGCAAATGATGTTATCCCAAGAGCTCGAGGGGAAGCGGAAAAAATTTTACAAGCGGCTGAAGCATATAAGAAAGAAGTTGTAGCAAAAGCTGAGGGTGAAGCCAGCAGGTTCTTGGCAATCTATAACGAATATAAAAATGCAAAATCTGTAACACAAGAAAGAATGTATTTAGAAACAATGGAAAAAGTTTTAGCCGATATTGATAAAGTAATTATTGAAAAAAATGCAGGCTCAGGTGTAGTGCCTTATTTACCTTTACCTGAATTGCAAAAAAAGAAAGTAACAAATTAATATGAATGCAGGAAAAATTACAGCTGGAATTATTGTTGCCTTAGCAGTAGTTGCGTTCTTTTCAATTTTTATAGTTAAAGAAGTTAATCAGGCAATAGTTTTACAATTTGGAGACCCAAAAAGAATAATTTTAAAACCTGGATTAAATTTTAAAATTCCTTTTATTCAAAACGTTGTATTTTTGGATAAGAGAATTTTAAATTTGGACACACCGCCAGAAGAGGTGATTGCTTCTGATCAAAAGAGATTGATAGTTGATGCATTTGCAAGATTTCAAATAGTTGATCCTCTTAAGTTTTATATTTCAGTTGGAAATGAGAGAGTTGCAAGATCAAGATTGGCTACGATTATCAATTCAAGAATTAGGAACGTTCTTGGACAACAAGAACTTCAAACGCTTCTTTCAGAGGACAGAACAAAACAAATGGCACTAATTCAAGAAGGTGTAAATAATGAAGCAGAAAATTTTGGAATAAAAATAGTTGATGTTAGAATTAAAAGAGCTGATCTTCCCCAAGCTAACAGTGATGCAATTTTTAGAAGAATGCAGACCGAAAGGGAGAGAGAAGCAAAAGAATTTAGAGCAAGAGGAGCTGAAATGGCAGTTACAATTACATCGACTGCTGACAAAGAAGTAACTGTAATTTTAGCTGAGGCTCAAAAAAAATCGGAAATTATGAAAGGTGAAGGAGATGGTAAAAGAAATAATATCTTTGCTGCAGCGTTTGGACAGGATCCAGAATTCTTTGCATTTTATAGAGCTATGCAAGCTTATGAAAAAGCCTTGATAGGTGGGGAAACATCTTTAATTCTATCTCCTGATAGTGAATTCTTTAAATTTTTTGGAAATATAGAACCTAAAACAGAGTAAACTTTGATGAAAGAATTGATCATTGCTCTTGGTCTATTCTTTTTTATTGAAGGAATTTTATATGCCTTATTTCCATCAAAAATGAAGAATATGTTGAAAAAGCTTGAGTTAATCAAAGATAGTCAATTACGTACTGGTGGATTAATTTTTGCTTTAATAGGATTTATAATTATTTATTACGCAAAAAGTTAAAATGACAAAAATAAAAGCAATATTTCTCTCTTTAATATTAGTATTTAATTTCTCATCAGTATCTAATTCTCAAAATATTCCTAATTCGTTTGCAGATTTAGCTGAAAAATTAATGCCTTCAGTAGTGAATATTTCAACAACCCAAACTGTTGTTGAGAGAAGTAATCCATTTCCAAATTTTCAGTTTCCACCAGGATCTCCTTTTGGTGATATGTTTAAAGAATTTGGAACTCCTCAAGAGAGACAATCCTCAGCACTTGGCTCGGGATTTATTATAGATGAAAAAGGAATACTAGTAACAAATAATCATGTGATTGAAGGAGCAGAGGATATTGTTGTTCAAGTAAATGGTGAAAAAAAATTTAAAGCAAAAGTTATTGGAGCAGACCCTCTTTCAGATATTGCTGTTCTAAAAATTGAATCAAAAGAAAAGTTTTTACCTGTGAGATTTGGTGACTCAGATAAAGCAAGAATAGGTGATTGGGTTATAGCTATTGGAAATCCATTTGGGTTAGGTGGAACAGTTACCTCAGGAATAATTTCTGCAAGAAATCGATCAATTGGATTATCAAGATATGAAGATTATATTCAAACTGATGCATCTATCAACTCAGGAAACTCTGGTGGTCCCTTGTTCGATATGAATGGTAATGTGATTGGGATTAACACGGCTATTCTCGGTAGAAGTGGAAATGTAGGAATAGGTTTTTCAATACCATCCAATAGTGCAAAAATTGTAATTGATCAATTAATTGAATTTGGGGAAACAAAAAGGGGATGGTTAGGAGTAAGAATTCAAGATGTAACAAAAGAAATTGCAGATGTTGAAAAGTTAGATGAACCAAGAGGAGCTCTAGTAGCAAGTGTTGCACCAAATAGTCCTTCAGAAAAAGCAGGGGTGAAAAGCGGAGATATTATTTTAGAATTCAATGGAGAAAAAATAAAGCAAATGAAAGAGCTTCCTATAATTGTTGCAAGAACTGAAGTTGGAAAAAAAGTAAAAGTTAAAATCTGGAGAAACAAAAAGGAAATTATCAAAACAATTACACTTGGAAGATTGGAGACATCAGAAGATTTTAAAATTTCAGAAAAAAAAGAGGAACTACCAAAAGAAACCTTAATTGAGAATCTGAAAATAAATGTAAGAAAACTCTCTGATCAAGATATTAAAACGAGAAACTTACCCAACCAAACTAGTGGTCTCGTGATTACAAGCATTGAAAAAAATAGTCCCTTAACAGGCTCAATCGAAGTGAATAGCATCATTTTAGAAGCTCAGAAGAAAAAAATAAGGAATGTTGAAGATTTAAAACAAGCACTAAAACAAGTTTTAAATAGTAACCAGAAAACTATTTTACTTGTGATCTATAATAGCCAAAATCAGAAAAGATATATAGGTGTTAAATTAGATTAATTTATGGATTTAAAATCCAAAATTATTTTAATTTACGGTCCTACTGCGTCTGGAAAATCTAAATTTGCAATTAAACTAGCCAAAAAAATTTCAGGCCAGATTATAAATGCTGATAGCATGCAAGTTTACAAAGAGTTAAAGATTTTAACAGCAAGACCCTTTAAAAAAGATCATCAAAACATCAAACATCATTTATATGGATTTCAAAATGCTAAAAAAAATTTTTCTACAGGAGATTGGCTTGAATTGGCAAAAGAAAAAATTTTGCAATGTAGAAAAATTAAAAAAACACCCATATTGGTTGGGGGCACTGGTCTCTATTTTAAAGCTTTAACTGACGGTTTAGTAAATATTCCGAAAATTCCTATTAATTTTAGAAACAAAGTACGAAATTTACACAAAAGAATAGGACAAAAGAAATTTTTTTTAAAGTTACTAGAAATAGATCCTTTAATTAAAGATCAAATAAATTCTCTAGATGTACAAAGATCTTTAAGAGCATATGAAATTAAATCATTTACAAAAAAATCTATGATAAGTTGGTTTAAAAACACTAAGTCAGATTACAGTCATAATGACTTCTTTAAAATTTGTATTGATTTTCCAAGGAAAGATTTAATTGAGAGAATTAATAAGAGATCTGAAAATATGATTAAACTAGGTGCAATTTTAGAAGTTAAAAAATTTATCAAAATGAGAGTTCCAAAAAATAAAAGCCTAAGTAAAGCAATCGGAATAAGTGAGATTAAGCAATATCTTCAAAAAAAAATCCAAACAGATCAATTAATCGAGAAAATATCAATAAAGACCAGGCAATATGCTAAAAGACAGAGCACCTGGGCTCGAGGACACATGAAAGATTGGAATAAAGTTCATCCAGTTGGTTTAGATAAGCTCTTAAAAAAAATTTAGATATTCTCTACTTAGCCTTGACCAATTAGCACAACTTCAGCTAGATTGCTTGAATGTCTAAATTATATACCGGTGCAGAAATTGTATTTAAATGTCTTGAAGATCAAGAGGTTGAATATATTTTTGGTTATCCAGGTGGAGCAGTTTTACCAATATACGATGAACTTAAAAATCATTCATCAATTAAACATATACTTGTTAGACATGAGCAAGGAGCAGGTCATGCAGCAGAGGGTTATGCAAGATCATCAGGCAAGCCCGGAGTAGTTTTAGTAACATCAGGACCCGGTGCCACTAATGTTGTTACAGCATTGACTGATGCTTATATGGACTCAATACCTTTAGTTTGTATTTCTGGTCAAGTACCTACTCATTTAATAGGTACTGATGCCTTTCAAGAATGTGATACCACGGGAATTACAAGGCCTTGCACAAAACATAATTGGTTAGTTAAAGATATTAAAGAATTACCAAAAATAATGCATGAAGCTTTTAAAGTAGCAACAACTGGAAGACCTGGACCTGTACTAATTGATATTCCTAAAGATATCCAATTTGCAAAAACTAATTATACAAAATTTAAAAAAGAAAAAAAATTAAATGGAAAAAAACATAATAAATTTTCTGAAAATGAAATTAATCAATTAATTGATTTGATTTCAAAAGCAAAAAAACCGGTTGTTTACACTGGGGGTGGAGTAATAAATTCTGGGCCTCAGGCTAGTGAGACTTTAAAAGAGTTTGTTAGATTAATTGGTTTTCCAATCACTTCAACTCTACAAGGGTTAGGAGCATTTCCAGGAGATGACAATCAATTTATCGGAATGCTAGGTATGCATGGAACTTATGAAGCTAATAATGCAATGCATGATTGTGATTTATTAATTAACATTGGTGCAAGATTTGACGATAGAATAACTGGTAAGATCGATGAGTTTTCTCCAAAATCTAAAAAAGTTCATATTGATATCGATCCATCGTCAATCAATAAAATTATAAAAGTAGATCTAGCAATAGTTGGAGACGTTAATGAAGTAATAAAGTCAGCTATTAAGAAAATAAACAAAAAACAAAATGGATTAAAGGATTCAAACAAACAAAGAATTTCAAAATGGTGGGAACAAATCCAAAAGTGGAGAACGAAAGACTCACTAGGATTTATCAATAGTGATAAAGAAATTAAGCCTCAGCATGCTGTAAAAAGATTATATGAACTAACAAAAAATCAAGATACATTTATCACAACTGAGGTTGGTCAGCATCAAATGTGGGCTGCCCAACACTATAAATTTAATAAACCTAATAGATGGATGACATCAGGAGGTCTTGGAACGATGGGATATGGACTTCCAGCTGCAGTAGGCGTTCAAATTGCTCATCCAGATAAACTTGTGATCGATATTGCAGGTGAAGCATCTGTATTGATGACGATTCAAGAGATGTCTACAGCAGTTCAGTACAATTTACCCATAAAAATATTTATTCTAAATAATCAGTACATGGGAATGGTAAGACAATGGCAAGAACTTCTGCATGAAAAAAACTATTCAGAGAGTTATTCCGAAGCTTTACCTGACTTTGTTAAATTAGCTGAAGCTTATGGATGTAAAGGTATAAAGGCAGATAATCCAGATGAATTAGATGATAAAATTAAAGAGATGATTGATTATAACGGTCCAGTAATATTTGATTGTCATGTAGATCCTAATGAAAATTGTTTTCCAATGATACCATCTGGAAAGCCTCATAATCAGATGATTTTAGGTCCAAGTGACAAAGAGGAAAATAAAATTACCGGTAAAGGGAAGTCATTAGTTTAATGTCATCTCCAAAATCAGCATATAGTATTCCCACTAAAAAAGGAAAATTAGATACTCATATATTTGTTGTTTGGGTTGATAATGAGTCTGGTGTATTGGCAAGAGTAGTTGGGTTGTTTTCTGGCAGAGGATATAATATCGAGTCCCTAGCAGTTGCAGAAGTTGATGCAACAAAAAATATTTCAAGAATAACTATCGTAACAACAGGAACACCACAAGTTATTGATCAAATTAAACTTCAGCTAAAAAAACTAGTTCCAGTCCATAAAGTTGCAGATTTTAAAAGAGAAGATAAAAATGTTATTTTTAAAGAGATGGCATTACTTAAAATTGTTGCACAGAAAAAAAAGATAGATAAGTGTCTTAAAGAATGCAAAAAATTTAATCCTGTAATTTTAGACAAAACAAATAAATCAGTGGTTGTACAAATAACTGCTTTAAGAAGAGAAATTGATAAAATGAGTAAAAAATTAAAACCCTTAGGTCTTACAAGCACTTCTAGAACTGGGGCAATAGCTATGACCAGAGGTGCTCAAACATTCAAATAAATTTATAAAGGAGAAAAAAAATGAAAATGTTCTATGAAAAAGATGCTGACGTAAACTTAATTAAAGATAAAAAAGTTGCTATTTTTGGGTATGGAAGTCAAGGGCATGCTCATGCTCTTAATCTAAAAGATAGCGGGGTAAAAGAAGTAGTCGTTGCTTTAAGAGATGGTTCAGCAAGTAAAGCAAAAGCTGAGTCAAAAGGTTTGAAAGTAATGAACTTGTCTGATGCAGCAGAATGGGCTGACGTTTGTATGATTTTAACTCCTGATGAACTTCAAGCAACCATATATAAAAATCATATCGAACAAAGAATAAAAGAGGGTACAAGTTTAGCTTTTGCTCACGGTTTAAACATTCATTATGATTTAATCAAAGCAAGAAAAGATTTAGATGTTTTTATGGTTGCTCCTAAGGGACCTGGACACCTTGTAAGAAGTGAATTTGAAAAAGGGGGTGGAGTTCCTTGTTTGATGGCAGTACATCAAGATGGTACAGGTAAAGCAAGAGATTTAGCTCTATCTTATGCATCAGCGATTGGAGGAGGAAGATCCGGAATTATTGAAACCACTTTCAAAGATGAATGTGAAACAGATTTATTTGGTGAACAAACAGTACTTTGTGGAGGTCTTGTAGAACTAATTAAAAATGGTTATGAAACATTAGTTGAGGCTGGATATGAACCAGAGATGGCATATTTCGAGTGCTTACATGAGGTAAAATTAATTGTTGATCTTATTTATGAAGGTGGGATTGCAAATATGAATTACTCAATTTCAAATACAGCGGAGTATGGTGAGTACGTTTCAGGACCTAGAATTATTAATAAAGAGGAAACTAAGAAAAGAATGAAAGAAGTGCTTGCAGACATTCAATCTGGAAAGTTTACTAAGCAATGGATGGATGAGTGTAAAAATGGTCAAAAGAACTTTCTAAAGACCAGAGAAGAATTAGCAAAACATTCTATAGAAACAGTTGGTACGAAACTAAGAGCTATGATGCCTTGGATTGGTAAGAAGAAATTAGTGGATAGCGATAAGAAGTAAATATTGATTAAATTGGGCTAAAATAATTATTTTATTTTGCAATCTAAACGATAGGTTGTATATTTCGATCACTAAAAATATTTATATGGCTGAGAAAGATAAAGTATTTATTTTCGATACTACTATGAGGGATGGTGAACAATCACCAGGTGCCTCTATGAGCGTTGAAGAAAAAATTCAAATTTCAAGAGTTTTTGATGAAATGGGAATTGATATAATTGAGGCTGGTTTTCCAATATCATCCCCAGGTGATTTTGAGGCTGTAAGTGCAATCAGTAAAAGTGTAAAGAATTCTATTCCTTGTGGGTTAGCAAGAGCTACAAAAAAAGATATAGACGCTTGTCATGAGTCTTTAAAATTCGCAAAAAGATTTCGTATCCACACATTTATTTCAACAAGTCCAGTTCATATGAAACATAAACTTAATATGACAGATGAACAAGTTTTAGGCGCTATTAAAGAAAGTGTAACTTATGCTAAAAAATTTACAGATGACGTTGAGTGGTCGTGTGAGGATGGAACAAGAACAAATTTAGAATTTATGTATAAAACAATAGAACTTGCCATTAAATGTGGTGCAACAACAATTAATATTCCTGATACTGTTGGTTACTCAATACCTGAAGAATTTGCAAAAACTATTACATCAATAAAAAACAATGTGCCAAATATTGATAAGGCTATTCTTTCTGCGCACTGTCATAACGATTTAGGATTAGCAGTTGCAAATGCTTTATCAGGTTTATCAGCAGGAGTTAGACAAATTGAATGTACTATAAATGGAATAGGTGAAAGAGCGGGTAACGCAGCACTTGAAGAAATTGTAATGGCAATAAAAACACGTGATGATTTATTACCTTACGAAACGGGAATTAAAACTGAACTAATAAGCAAAGCATCTAAAATTGTATCTAATGCCACAGGTTTTCCTGTTCAATTTAATAAAGCGATCGTTGGAAAGAATGCTTTTGCTCATGAGTCCGGAATTCATCAAGATGGAATGTTAAAAAATAGAGAGACCTATGAAATAATGACACCAGAAAGTGTTGGTGTGAAAAAAACATCTTTAGTAATGGGAAAACACTCTGGACGTCATGCATTTAAGGATAAATTAAGTGATTTAGGTTATGCTGACGTCACAGATGATGTAGTACAAGCAGCCTTTGGAAAATTCAAAATTTTAGCGGATAAGAAAAAACATATCTACGATGAAGACATTGTTGCATTAGTCGACGATAGTTTGATTATTGATAATAAGATAAATGCAATAAACTTAAAATCATTAAAAGTATTTGCCGGAACTGGTGAGCCCCAAAGAGCCGATATGACTTTAGATGTTTTTGGAGAAGTTAAAAAGACTTCTCAAACTGGTGATGGTCCAGTTGACGCTATATTTAAATGTATTAAAGAACTTTATCCTCATGATGTAAAATTATCTCTTTATCAAGTTCATGCAGTTACAGAGGGAACTGATGCACAAGCAACAGTTAGTGTAAAGATAGAGGAAAATGATAGAACTACAGTGGGTCAGTCAGCTGACACAGATACTTTAGTAGCATCAGCAAATGCTTATTTAAACGCTTTAAACAAAATGCTTATTAAGAGAGAGAAAAAATCTTTATATAAAAACATCGAACCGAAAAAATTAAAGGAGAGTATATAATGGGAATATTTGATAGTGTTAAAAAAATATGGAGCCAAGATATGGCTATCGATCTTGGAACTGCCAACACATTAGTTGTAGTTAAAGGACAAGGTGTAGTTTTAAATGAGCCATCTGTTGTAGCAATCGTAGAGCAAACTGGAAAAAAACAAGTTTTAGCTGTAGGAGATGAAGCAAAAACAATGTTGGGAAGAACACCTGGAAATATAAGTGCAATTCGACCTTTAAGAGACGGTGTTATTGCTGATTTTATAGTCACTGAAGAAATGATCAAACATTTCATTAAAAAAGTTCATAAAGGTAGAACATTTGCTAATCCGAGAATATTAATTTGTGTACCTACTGGCTCAACTCCAGTTGAAAGAAAAGCAATTCAAGACAGTGCTTTGGCAGCAGGCGCTAGAAGAGTTCAATTAATTGAGGAGCCTATAGCTGCAGCAATTGGTGCAGGTTTACCAATATCAGAAGCAACAGGGTCAATGGTTGTTGATATTGGCGGTGGAACAAGTGAGATTGCTGTTATGTCATTAGGAGGTTTAGTTTATTCAAAATCTCTAAGAGTTGCTGGCGATGCGATGGATGGAGCTCTAGTTAACTATATGAGAAAAGAATATAACCTTATGATAGGGGATAGCACAGCTGAAAAAATTAAAAAAGAAATTGGTACTGCTATTCCATCAAATAATAATACTTATGCTGTCAAAGGTAGAGATTTAAGATCGGGAACTCCGAAAGAAGTCAATATTACCGAAGAAGATACAGCAGAGGCATTAGATGGTATTTTAAAAGAAATGGTTAATGGTATTAAAGATGCCCTTGAGGCTACACCACCAGAATTATCAGCAGACCTTGTTGATATGGGTCTTACTTTGACAGGCGGTGGAGCTTTATTAAAAAATATTGATAGAAGATTTTCTAAGGAAACAGGATTGCCAGTGCATATTGCTGAGGACCCATTGTCATGCGTTGCTATTGGAACTGGTAAAGCTCTGGATCAAGAACAAACATTCTCTACGATGCTGACTGAATATTAAGAAAGATGGCCGAAAGCAGAGATGATTTTATAATAGCAATTAGATCTGCTTTTTTAAATAAAAGTACAAAACAAAAATTTTCTTTATTAACTTTAGTTTTTTTTTCAGTTGTTATCATTGTTTTATCTAGTTTTAATTTTAAGGCGATAACTGCAACAAAGTCAGTTATAAAAGAAATTGTTTATCGATCTTCATTTATAGTTTCAATCCCGGAAAATTTTATAAAATCTTCTTATGTTAATTTGAATGAATACACTAATTTTTACAAAGAATATAAACAAAATAAGGAGGAATTAGATCAGTTAAAATCTGAAAATATTTCAGCAAAAATTATTAAAAGTGAAAACGAGGAACTCAAAAGTCTTATTGATGGTTACACTATTACTTCTAATAAGATTTTAGCAAAGGTAATTGTTGATCACGAAAGTCCTTTTTTAAGATCAATTATTATCAACAAAGGCAGTAAGGAAAAAATAAAAATTGGAACAAATATTTATGATCGAAGCTATCTTGTAGGACGGGTCATCGAAGTAAATTATACAAATTCAAGAGTACTGTTATTAACTGATTTAAATTCAAATATTCCTGTTTCTATTACACCTGGAAATGTTCAAGCAATTGTTGTTGGTAATGGAGATAAAAAAGGTGAAATTAAATATATCAAAAATGATCTGATAAACAAAATCGATGATCAAGGGATTGCATATACCTCAGGAACTGGATCAATTTTCAAAAGTGGAATTCCTGTCGGTACGATTGATTTAAAAGATGAAAATGAAAAAATTTTGATCAACTTTTATAGTGATTTTAGTCAATTAAAATATGTTTTTGCAGAGATTGATGAATTAATCCCCACACCTATCGAAACTGAAGAAAATAATCAAACACAAGTTTCTGCAAATACTGAGCAAATAAAATTAGACTTAATAAGTGATGAATTGCAAATTTTAGAGGATAGTAACACTAAATATCTAGAGGAAAATAAAGAATTAAATACTTTAACTAACGATTTAACTAAACAAATTGAGATATTAAAGTCAGAAAATGAGATTCAGAAAAATATTATTCAACAGCATAATTTAGACCAAGAAGAACTAGAATTCTTAAGATTAAATTTAATCTATAGTTCAAAATGTCAATCAAAAAAACTCTTTAGCACTGGTTTTAAAGTCGGTACCGAAGAATATAAAGAATGTATAATGCGAAAAGGAAAGATAAGTGATTAGATTTCAAAAGAAAAATTTATTTTATAAGATATATACTTGGTTACCAATACTTGCTTTATTTATATCTGTATTTAATGAATTTGATTTTAATTATTTAAACATTGATTATTTTTCATTTAATTTTCCATTTATATTAATTTTTTATTTCGCTTTAAAAGCATATCAGCGATTTGATTACTTTTTAGTTTTTTTAGCTGGGTTATTTAATGATACTGTTGTGGGTTTACCCTTAGGCATAAGTTCTATGTCATATATCTTAATTTGTATATTTGCCACTTACCTAAGAAATATAACAATTAGTCCCAATTTAATAAAAGATTGGTTCTATTTTTTGTTTATCATTAGTTTGATAAATTCAATTAATTTTTCAGTTTTATTTTTGTTTTTTTCTTATGAATTGGATATTACACTTTTTATTGTGAACAATTTTTTTACATTTTTATTTTACATTATATTTTCAATATTTTTTAAGAGGTATTTAAAAAGTTTAGATGATTAATATTAATATAAGTGACAGCGCAACTAAGTTAAATTCGTTAAATCGAAGAATGTTTATTCTTGCGACAGCTAAAATTATCATTCTAGGCGGAATAGTTAGTAGATTATTTTTTTTACAAGTCAAAGAGAATAAAAAATATTTAACACTATCTGATAAAAATAGAATTCGAGAATGGAAATTACCCCCTATCAGAGGAGAATTTCAAGACTATTTTGGAAACACGATCGCTGGAAATTTTGAGGCTTACCAACTCCATATCATACCTGAGGAGGTTGAGGATTTTAGATATGTAATTTATCGTGTGAAAGAATTATTGGAATTAAGTGATAAACAATTTAAAAAAATTGTAAAAAAAAAGAATGAAATCAAACCTTGGGAAACATTAATTGTAGCAGATAATTTAAGTTGGGAAAAATTTTCTAAAATTAATAATCACCTTTATGATCTTAATGGTGTTAAACCAGTCATTTCAATATCAAGAGATTACCCGTATAAAGAAAATTTCACTCATGTTTTGGGTTATGTTAGCCAGGCTAATGAAAATGACCTTTTAACAAATGAAAATATAAAAGAAAAATTTGTACCTGGATTGAAAGTTGGAAAAACAGGTTTAGAAAAATCATTTGAACAAAAATTAATTGGATCAAATTCTGTGGAGCGATATGAGGTCAATGCTTATGGTAGAAGGATTAGTCAATTAGCATTTCAAAAAGGAGATAAGGGAGAAACAATCAAACTTACAATAGATACAAAAATTCAAGAGTTAACAAATGAGTTACTTAAAGAGAAAGCTGGATCGATATGCGTAATGGATATTTATACAGGTGCAATTATTGCAATGCATTCTTCCCCGTCCTTTGATCCCAACTCTTTTGTCTTTGGAATAAGCCAAGATGAATGGCAACTGATAAGAAACAATCCAATGAAACCTCTGGTAAATAAATCATTATCAGGAAATTATTCACCAGGATCAACCATAAAACCTATAGTTGCCTTATCCGCTTTAGAAAATGAAATTATTAAACCAGATTTTACAGTTCAATGTAAAGGACACAAAAATCCTTTAGAATTGTACGGACAAACTTATCATTGTTGGAAAAAAGAAGGACACGGATTTGTTAACTTAAGAGAAGCGATGAAGCAATCTTGTGATACATATTTTTATGAAGTCGCAAGGCGACTAGGTGTAGATCGATTAAGTGTTACTGCAAAAAAATTTGGATTGGGGCAGAAAGTATTTAAAGATGTATTCGATAATGAAAAGAATGGTTTAGTTCCTAATACAGAATGGAAAAAAAATGCATTAGGAAGAAATTGGGTGCTTGGTGAAACAATAATTACTGGTATTGGCCAAGGATTTATTCAAACAACTCCAATACAATTATGTTTAATGACTGCACAAATAGCTAATGGTGGATACAAAATTTATCCTAAAATAGTAGCAAATGATGACAATCAATACGCAGATAAGTTTACGCCATTATATAAAAAGTCTCGAAATATTAAGATTGTTCAAGATGCAATGTTTAGTTCTACAAATGAAGTGAGAGGAACTTCTTACAGATCTCGTTTGGATGATCCTAAATATCGATTTGCTGGAAAAACTGGAACTTCACAGGTCAAAAAAATAACTGAACGAGATCGTGAGTTAGATCTTAAAACATTTCAAATTCCTTATGAGGAGAGAGATCACGCTTTATATGTAGCCTTTGGGCCTTATAAAAGCCCAAGGTATGCGTTAAGCATAATCATAGAACATGGTGGCTCCGGAGGAACTGTTGCAGCTCCTTTAGCTAAAAAATTATTTAAAATGATTATTGATAGACACGAAATTAGAAAAAATTACGATAACAAAAAATATTTGGATATCTAATGTACCAATACAGAAGATTTAATAACAAAAATGGTTTTTTCCAAAAATTTGGAAATTTAGATTATATCCTTTTATCATGTCTTTTAATTCTTGGATTTATTAGTCTTGCAACAATGTATTCTACTGACGGGGGTGAAGTTTTATTTCATACAAGAAGTCACTTCATAAAATTTGTTGTTTTCTTCTCAATGATGCTTGTGATTTCATTTATCAACATCAAATTTTGGTTCTCTCTTGGTTATTTATCTTATGCAGTTATTTTAGGAATGTTAATTTGGACTATAAATTTTGGTATTACTGCATCAGGATCTAAAAGATGGATTGATTTATATTTTTTAAATATTCAGCCGTCTGAATTGATGAAAATTTTTATTATTTTATGTCTAGCAAAATATTTTCATCGAATGAAAGCGCAACATGTTAACTCTTTTTATAGCCTATGTTTTTCCTTAATAATCATATTCGTTCCAATGAGTTTAGTAATTATACAACCAGATTTAGGTACCTCATTACTTATTGCAATAAGTGGAATAGTTGTCTTGTGGTTTGCTGGATTAAATCATAAATATTTTTTTTATTCTTGTTTGCTATCAATCATTTCATTGCCAATTATCATTTCTTTTCTACAACCTTATCAAAAACTTAGAGTATTAACTTTTCTAAATCCAGATAGAGATCCTTTAGGAGCCGGTTATCAGATTATTCAATCTAAAATTGCTGTTGGATCAGGAGGTTTCACTGGTAAAGGTTTTCTAAAAGGAACACAAAGTTATCTAGAATTTTTACCAGAGAAACATACAGATTTTATATTTACCCTTTTTTCGGAAGAATTTGGTTTTATAGGGTCAGTTTTATTACTTTTAATTTATAGTATCATAATTTACCGAGTTATCAGAATAGGTGCGCTTTCTAGAAGTTATTTTGCAAAATTATTTTGTTACAGCTTTGGAACATCAATTTTTATATATGTTGTAATAAATATGAGCATGGTTTTAGGTCTACTCCCTATTGTAGGTTCACCTTTACCGATAATGTCATATGGTGGTTCATCAATGTTAGCCACAATGATAGGATTTGGAATTGTGATGAGTGCCAAAACTCATAGTCAACAATCCATTGCATAAGTATAATTTGTCGCTTAATCTTAATTAATATTTCATTATATAGTCTTTGGATGAATAAACTTAAGGTAGGTATAGTTGGAGCCGGTATTCAAGGTATTTCTAATGCTTTATTTTTGCAGAAAAAAGGTTTTGATGTAACGATATTTGATAGAGAGAATCCAGGAAGCCCTGTAGCATCTTACGGAAATGCTGGTCATTTTTCTCCATATGCATCATTGTCTTTAAATAGAACTGATATTTTATTGGACGTTCCCGCTATGCTAATGAGCTCAACAGGACCTCTTGCTCTTAAATGGAACTATGTTCCTAAAATGATCCCTTGGTTTATGAAATTTATATTGAACACCACAAAAAATAAAATGATGCATACTGCAAAAAATATGCATCAAATTTTAGACTTAGCCTTACCTGCTTATGATGAATTATTTGATGAAGTCGATATTGAAGGTTTAGTTGAAAACAAAGGAATTTTATATATTTGGAACGATCAAGATTTAAAAAGCAGAGAATTGGAAATTAATGTAAGGAAAGAATTAGGAGTTCAGCAACAACTTGTAAATAAAAAAGAAATTCATGATCTAGAGCCTAACATAAAACCTTTTTATCATGCTGGTGTTTATTATCCTTACGCAAGACATGCAAGAAATCCAAAAAAAATCCTGCTTAAATTTTTTGATTTATTTCTTAAAAAGGGCGGGCAATTTAAAAAAACGGAGGTTAAAAGTATAGACTTTCAAGATGAACAACCAATATTAAAAACTGATACAGATCAATTTTTATTTGATAAATTGGTGATAGCCTGTGGAGCCTTTTCAAAAAAATTAACTGATAATTTAGATGAAAAAATACCTTTAGATACCGAACGTGGTTATCATGTTCACTTTAAAGATTGCGACCATCTTTTACAAAGACCAGTTATTTTTTCAAATCGAGGATTTGGAATTACTCCAATGGAACAAGGATTAAGAGTTGTAGGCACTGTCGAGTTTGGTGGATTGAAAAATCCTTTATCAAAATCTCGTATTAAAAATTTGATTAATAACGCCAAGTACATGTTAGGAGATTTACCCGATCATGAAGATGAATGGTTAGGATTTAGACCAACATTACCTGACTTTTTACCAGTTATGGGTCCGTCAAAAAATCATAAAAATGTATTCTATTGTTTCGGTCATCATCATTTAGGATGGACATTAGGTCCAATATCTGGAAAGATTGTCTCCGGAATGATAGCTAAAGAAAACACCAATTTAAATTTATCCCCTTATAGCTCAACCAGATTCAATTAGTAAAATGCAAAGTACCAAAGCATATATCATGCTGGTATGCGCAACTTTATTCTGGGCTGGTAATTTTATGGTCGGCAAGTATGCTTTCTTGGTTGAGATACCTCCTCTAACTTTAGTGTTTTATCGATGGTTACTTGTTTGGATTATATTGTTACCTTTTACTTTTAAAGAAATAATTAAATATAAAGATACGATTTTAAATAATTTACCTTTGTTATTTTTTTTAGGTTTTACAAGTGTTGGTTTGTTTAATTCTTTTACTTACTTATCTTTAATTCATACCCAAGTCATTAATGCATCTCTTTTTAATACAGCTATTCCAGCTATAATAATTTTACTTTGTTTTTTATTTAAAGTTGAGCAAACTAATAAGTATCAAATTTTAGGGCTTATCATTTCAGTGTGTGGTATTCTGGCGATTATTACCCGACTTAAGTTGGACATTTTATTTTCCTTAAATTTTAATAAAGGCGATTTGATAATGATAGGAGGTGTCATTACTTGGGGAGTTTATTCAACTCTTTTAAAGAAAAAAAAGTTTACTCTTCCGTTATTAACTCTAGTTCATGTAATTTGTACATTTGGTTTGATAACTGTGTTGCCCCAATTTTTATACGAATACTCTAGTGGAGAATTAATCAAGTTCGATATAAATATAGTCTACACTTTAATATTTTTAGCTCTTTTTCCTAGTATAGGATCTTACTATTGTTGGGCAGGTGCTGTTTCTATTATCGGAGCAAATAGAGCAGGTATTTTTTTATCTTTAATTCCTTTGTTTAGCACCATAATGGCAATACTTTTTTATAACGAACAATTCAGATTTTTTCACTTGATTGGTGCAATTTTAATTATATTAGGTTTATTTTTATCAAATAAGGAAATTAAAAATGCTTAAAGTTGCTATTTTAGACGACTATCAAAATGTCTCTCAACAATTTGTTGATCTTGAAAAATTAGCAGGAAAGTACGAGATCAAAATTTTTAGTGAGCCTTTCGAGGATGAAGCAGATGCTCTAGATAAATTGTCTGAATTTGAGGCTTTAATGATTATGAGAGAGAGAACACCAATTACAAAAAATTTAATAGAAAATCTGACTAAACTAAAATTTATTATTACCAGCGGTTTAAAAAATAAGTCAATCGATCTAGAGGCTGCAAAAAAAAGAAAAATCATTGTTAGTGGAACCGAAAGCAATATAAATCCAACACCTGAATTAACCTGGGCTTTAATACTTGGATTGGCGAGAAACCTTAAAGAGGAAATAGACAATATGTATCAAGGATATTGGCAGTCTACTATTGGAGTAGAATTAAAAGGAAAAATACTTGGTTTGATTGGTCTTGGAAAAGTTGGATCTCAAGTTGCTAAAATTGGAAAAGCATTTGGTATGCAAGTGATGGCATGGAGCGAAAATCTTAATTTAGATACCTGCAAAGAATTAGATGTTTTACCTTGTAGCAAAGAAGATTTAATTAAGAACTCAGATTTTTTATCTATTCATGTTCAAGGCGGTGAGAGATACAAAAACTGTATTACAATTAAAGAAATGGACAAAATGAAAAAAACTGCTTTTTTGATTAACACCTCAAGAGGACCGATAATAAATGAGGATGATTTAATAATTGCATTATCCACAAATGAAATAGCTGGAGCTGGTTTAGATGTTTATGAAAAGGAACCCTTACCTGAAAATAACAAACTCAGATTTTTACCAAATGTATTATTAACTCCTCATATTGGATATGTGACTGCTGAGAATTATCAGATTTATTACAGTCAAATGATTGAGTCTTTGGAAGCTTGTGTTAACGGTGAACCAATACGTGTCATTGAATAAAAATGGAATTACCAGTCGTTAATCATAAAGATTATTTTGCAAAAATTGGCGATGATCATAAATTTCCAATAAATAAATTTGGTGATCTTGCAGATTATTTAATAAGCAAAAAAATTGTAAAAAAATTTCACAAACCATATCCTTGCTCAATACAAACTTTAAAGAGAGCTCATTCGGAGGAATATATTAACCATATTAAAAATAAAACCTTGGATGAAATTGGTGTCAAAAAAATAGGATTTCCACTAGTGGATAGTGTAGTTCAAAGATCTTTTATAGCAACTGGTGGCACAGTTTTAGCCTCCAAGTTAGCGATAAATTATGGTGTAGCTTGTAATACTGCAGGCGGCAGTCATCATGCAAATTACCAAGGAGGTGCTGGTTATTGTGTTTTTAATGATGTAGCGGTGGCATCACAATATTTATTAGATAGAGGGTTAGCTGGAAAAATTTTAATTGTAGATTTAGATGTTCATCAAGGCAATGGTAACTCAGATATATTTAAAGACAATAGAAATGTTTTTACTTTTAGTATGCATTCTAAATCAAATTATCCTGCAAAAAAATCTATTAGTGATTGTGATGTGGAGCTTGAAAACGACTTAGAAGATAAAGAATATTTAAAGATACTAAAATTTTATTTAAATCAATTAAATCAAGAAAATTTTGATTTTGTTTTTTATATCGCAGGAGTTGATATTCATTTTAATGATAGACTTGGAAAACTAAAAATTTCTGATGAGGGGATTAAAAAAAGAGATGAAATTGTTACCGAAAACTTTTTTTCTAAAGGAATACCTCTTTGTGGTGTCTTAGGTGGCGGGTATAATAAAGACGCTAAAAAGCTTGTAGAATTACATTCTTATTTACATCAATCTTGTGCTAAATTAGTTTAATAGTATGAGCAAAAAAAACTCAAATTTAACTGCAGAACAAAAATTAGTTATGTTCGAAGATGGTACTGAACCACCAGGTTCAAGTGAGTTAAATAATGAAAAGAGAGAAGGAAGTTATCACTGTGCAAATTGTGATGTAAAGTTATTTGACTCTAAAACTAAGTATGAAAGTGGATCAGGTTGGCCATCATTTTATCAATCATTGCCAGATGTTTTTGAAACTAAAACTGACCATTTAATAGGTTATGCAAGAACAGAGTATCACTGTAAAAATTGCAATGCCCATCACGGACACATTTTTGATGATGGACCTTTGCCAACTGGAAAAAGATATTGCAATAATGGTGTATGTTTAGTTTTTAAAGAAACCAAATGAGTAAAATAAAGTTTGTCTTTTATTTAATTTTAGCTTTTGTTGCATACAAAGGTTTTGTTGCATTTAAAGATTTTGAGATTGGTGTTGATAATCGTGTAGCAGAAATAGAACAGCAAGCAGGTTTTGAGAAAGAGGGTGAAGTCATCGGTCTTATGATGTATTTGGGTAATCCTCCAGAATTAACAGAACATTTGTATACAGAAAACAGATCAAAATGTTTAGAGATGAAAGAAATAGCAGAAGAAACTTCGTTTGCTTATTATGAATGTGCAAGAGTTAATGCAATAATTAGTGGCAAAAAAATTGTGAGCATAATTGAGGAGCTCGAAGTAATTGAATAATTAAGAATTAAATAGACAAATCCCCAAAATTAGATGTTATTCAATTAAACTTAAAAGATGAAAACTGAAGCTAAATTTACTATAAATCGCTTTTATGTGTAAAAATTTAAAGCACCTAATTAAGATTATATTTTTTGTCATAATCTATCAAAATTTGGCTTATTCAATTGATATTGATGATGGTGGGGTTACTACCGCCAAACAAACTTTTACTTCAGCAGATACAACTATAACAATATCTAATTCATCTACACTAAGAAATTCACTAAATAATATGATTAACATTAATGGACAGGATAATGGAACAGTTATTATTGAGGCCGGTTCAACTGTAGAAACGACAGGAGGTAAATCAAATCCTATTAATGGTAATGCCGCTTCTGGCTTAACTATAACTAACAGTGGAACAATCAAATCAGCATCTTCCAAGGCTATTAATTTAACAGACGCAACAACTGGTACATTAACAAATAATAGCGGTGGAGTAATTGAGGCAAACACAAACACTATCTCCATGTTTGGCGAGTCGACTGACGGTATCACTATTCATAACTATGGAACGATTTTTGCTACCGATGATGATAATGATGAGACTAATACAATTAAAAGTCATGATGATTCTACTAACATAACTATAAACAATAATAGTGGTGGACATATTTATCATACTTCTTCAGGTGCAGTTATCCTAATGGGGGGTGGTGCTACTTTAAATAACAGCGGAAAAATTGAAAATAAAGATGGTCCAACTGTAAATTCAATTCATATGTCAGGATCAACTGGAGCAACATTAAAATTAAAAGATAGTGGTATTGTTGTTGGAAAGATTAAAATTACTGGATCTGGACATACGATAAAAGTAAACCACGGTATGGGTCAATCATACTACTATGATACCGAGGGCGCAGGGACTTATGATTTAGAAGATCTTGATGGAAATATTATAGTCAAAGGCTCTGTTGGTTCAGTAGCACAGGGAGGAAATGAAATTTTAGATGAGCAACTTGGACATAAATCAATTAATTTAAGAAAATCAATTAGTAAATTTAAAAGAAGTGAACAATATTTAAATCAAGAAGATGCATGGACAGAGATGTTTACATCTTTTGAAAAAAGACAAGGAGAAAAAGAATCGTTAAGATTGGAACATAATAATTTGAGAGCTGGAGCAAACATAATTCAACCCGGACAAAACTTAAATCAGATACTTTCCATTGAAACTGGAAGACAAGAATTTGCTAAAGATCATAACATAGATCGTATTAGTTTATCGGCTGGCCTGCTATCAGGTGAAAAACCAACTAAATTTAATTCAAATTCTGAAACCTTTTTTGTCATGGGCGTTACATTAAACAAAAGTACGAGAAGAATTCTTACAAATACAACCACTAGCGGATTTTTAGATATAGAGGATGAGTATTTTAATTATGATGCTGTTTTAGGAACTAAGTTTTTAAATGATATGATACCTGACATTAGTTATTCCATAGGTTATAGCTTCACTCCTAATCACAAAGAAAGCCACTATTACAAATGGGAAAAAAAGGATTTTATAAACGCATCAATAGCATTCAGCGATGAATATTTGATTTTAAGTGACGATAAATCAAAATTATATTTCAATTGGCTAGCTGATTTTAGAGAAGCAATTATGGAAGAAACTCAAGAGTTTCGTGTTAACAATGTATTAGCGGAGTATCAAGCAGATGATGATTTATCAAGAGAAATTACTATCACTGCTGGATTAGATTATGAATTTCAACCTTTAGACAATAGTTTATTTTCTATAAATTTAGATGGTCTTTATTCAAGCCAAGAGACCTTTGGTGCTCAAGCCAAACTATATTACAAATCAATATTTTAAATTATATCAAACAACGACCTATTCTGGTTAATTTGATGAAAGTATATTATTGTTTTTTTACAATATCTGTGAATAAATAATAAAATGTTTGAAAAATTAGAAGAATTAGCCAAAAACAATAAAAAAATTTCTGATTTTCATATTAGATCAGGCTCTCCACTTGCTTATAGACAAACTGGAGAAATCATAATGGTTAAGGATGTTGTAGTTAAACCGCAGGATCTAATCGATATGATGACTACAAATTGTAATGAGCATGAAACTAAAAAATTTCAAGACACCCACGAATTAGACTCTGCTGTTACTATAAGTGGATTAAGATTTAGAGCTAATTTCTATAAAACTTTAAATGGTCCAGCAGCAGTATTAAGGCGTGTAGAAAGCAAAATACCAGAGATGGGTCAATTTGATTTGCCAGATGTTCTTTATGATATAATTGATATGCACAAAGGATTAGTATTGGTTACCGGACCAACTGGATCTGGAAAATCAACTACACTGGCAGCAATTGTTAACGAAATCAATAAAACAAGAACTGCTAATATTATAACAGTAGAAGATCCAGTAGAATTCATTCATACAGACCAAAAAAGTATAGTCTCTCATCGAGAAGTTGGAAAACAAACACAATCCTTTGCAAGTGCATTAAAGGCTGCTCTTAGAGAAGACCCTGATGTTATATTGGTAGGTGAGATGAGAGATTTAGAAACTGTAAGTTTAGCATTAACTGCTGCAGAAACTGGACATTTAGTATTTGGAACACTTCATACTAGTGGAGCACCCAATACAATTAACAGAATTATTGACGTATTTCCTCCAGAGCAACAAGCTCAAATACGCGCACAATTATCAACATCTTTAAAAATGGTTGTAACTCAAAGATTATTAAAAACTAAGGATGGACTCGGTCGAGTTGGTGCTTTTGAAGTAATGAAATGTAATGCTCCAATACAAAACTTAATCAGAGAAGCAAAAATTCATCAAATACCAAGCATCATGCAGACTGCAGTAAAAGATGGAATGATCACGATGACAAAATCATTGGAGAATCTAGTTCAAGCAGGAAAAATCGATGCAACTAACACCAAAGAAAATTAAAGGCTTTACAATTTTAGAAGTAGTAATTGTTCTTGCAATTGTAGGAGTAGTTTCAGCAATCGGTATTCCAAAATTTAATTCTTGGAATAAAGATAGAATAGTGAAAGGTGAAGCAGAAAGAGTAAGAGACATAGTAGTCAGTATCAATTCGCAAGTTCAAAGGGGATTATATGGATTTGGACAATTTGAAGTATCTGTTTCAGAAGGCATTGTATCTTTTAGTACCAACGGAATGCTTATGGGAAATATAGCGACAAAGGTTTTGGATAGAGACAACTTATGTAGAACTGGTGACAAGGGTTTAGATTATTGGGATCATTTTGGTAAAAATAAACAAAATGCAGAGGTCAGACTTCATCAAACAGAAGAAATAAAAGTCGATGTCTCAAATGGTGCAGTATGCTTTTCAAAAGATGGCTCTTTATTTAGTGGTGATTTAGAATTTGAAAATAATGATAATGTAGTTGAAAGTATTATTATTTGTTCCCGTAATATTGGAACCTGTGAGGATCCAGATGTTGATAATACCGATTCAGGTGATACACAAGCTGTGGAAGGGGAAGGAGACGAGTCTCAACAAAAGAAAGTGGACGATGACGATGAAGATGGCGGCATTATTTATGTTGTTAGCTGGTCACGATTTGGTAACGTCAAATTAGAGAAATGGTATTCAGGTAAGTGGATAATTCAATAAATGAAAAATATTAAGCAAAAAGGTCTGACTATAATAGAGGCATTAATATCAACAGCGCTGATAGGAATTGGTTTTATAGCTATATTTCAAATGGTAAGTTTTTCAGTAACTTCAATAAATACTTCTGGTGAAAGAACCAAAGCAAACTTCTTATCATCGATGATAGCCGAGGGTTTTATTGGTTATAAAGACTCGATAGGTGGTTTGAATAATGAAGATAAGGAAAAGATTTTTTATAAGGACGGAAAAGCTTATATTAATAATGATGCCGAAGACATCGAGTGCCTCAAATTTTCAGAATATTACATGGCACTTTCAAGAGGAAATATGCCTCAATGTTCATCATCTACCGGGACAGATGAACCTGAATTGTCAGTTAACCCAGGTTGGAGCACTCATGCTTATACAGCTGGGACAGTTACACCTGGATCACTAAAATTTGATAATTGCAATCAAAAAGCCGCCAGCAATTATAACAAAGATAATTTAAAACCAATTCATGGACCAGGAGCTCAAACAGACGAAAATGTTGTGAATAATAAAGTGGTTAAGTGGACACGTATGATAGGAGAAGATAGATCAATACGTTGCAAAAGCAAAAAAGATTTTAAAACTGTTGATATGTTTGAGATGTGTGTTTGGGATTGTCAAGTATATAATCCTAATATCTATGATGCAGCAATGTATGTTGGAAGAATTCAAATAAACATGAATGATGGTAAAAAAAGAAAATTTTTATATTTTCAATCAGATTATAAAATTAAAAATACTTACTCAGATTTTTTTCCATCAGAAGGTGATAGAGATGATAATGAACTACAGGGATTTGGTAATTAAAAATAAAAATAATATAATTGGATTTACATTAATCGAAATTCTAATTGGGGTGGTTATTTCTGCGATTATGATGGCTGCCATGTTTACGACCTATACGGTAGTAAATAACTCATACAGTAAAGTAAGCGATATAGCTGGAATAAGTAGATCAGGTAGAGACATTGTTACACTAATGATGAGAGATATTAGATTGGCAGGCTTTAAGTATCATTATGGTACTTTTTCAAATGCTAATCCAGACTTTCCAAAAAGAGATTATTTAGAATTTATTACTGGTTTTGAAGATGGATATGATCTTGAAGACAGTCATGCGCCAATAGTAATTTATAAGAATACATTGAGTTACAGCGAAGTAAATCCTGATCTTGATCTTCCAGGATCGTATGAGGATATTGGAGAAACTGAAAAACACAATCCAGCTGATTTTTGTTGCGATAGAATTCACATTGTTTATGGAGACTTTGTAGAAGACGATAAACTTCAACCTTACAAAAGATATAAAATTACTTACTATGCTGTGCCTATGAAAAGAGCATCTGATAAAGAGTACGGACCAAACGAAGAGGATCCGACAGAATATTATGGATTATACCGATCTAAATCAAGTTGGATCCAAAAATTAAATGCCGGTGAGGGAGAGGGTAGATGGGTTTATGACTCTGAAAGTGATGACTGTGCAGATTGTTATCGTGCAGAATTAGTCAGAGAATATTTAGAGGATATGGAATTTATAGCGCTAGACCAAAATGGAGTTATGGTTGAAGCACAACCTTCAAATATGGAAAAGATAATGAGCATTAGGTCAGTAGATTTAAAATTAACATTTAGATCGTCCACACAAAAAGGATATTTCAAAAATAAAATCAATAGAGTAGTAAAATCCTTTACAAATGAAAGAACTAAACAAATTGATAGTAAATTTCATAGAGATACAATTTTTCTAACTGTACATACAAGAAATATTGGAGGAGGAGATATTTAATGAACCAAAATTCTGAAAAAGGTTTTGCTTTAGTTTTATCACTAGTCCTTTTACTGGTTATGTCTTTGATGGGAGGAACATTAATCGTGATTTCCTCTGGAGATCATAAGAATAACAACACAAGTGACGAGTACCAACAAACTTTTTATGTTGCAGAGACCGCTTTAATAGAAGGTGAAAAATACATTGCCGATAATTATCTAGGACATTGGATTTCTTCAAGAGATGATCTTATTTATGATGACAAAGATGATGATTACTTTGATAGTGCTTGGAGAAACAGATGTGAATTAGAAGGTAAAGATCTTGCTACCTGTACTCAGACCGAAGATGAAGCAAATGAGATTATTGCGTTAAAGAGTGCAAGGCTTACAAAATTTAATGATTACAAAGATAATTTAGAATTTGGAGAAATTGTAGTCGAGGGTGCACCAATAACTTTAGCGAGAAATGATTGGGGGAAAGGGATCATGTATAATACAGTTGAAATAGATGATGATAAAATGTCCTTATGTATGCAAAGTTTTAAAAATTTTAAAACTACAACACCTCCAATAAAAATTGCATATGAGTTACCAAGTAATCATCCAAGACTTGGAGATTTCTGGAATATTGTTGGTCCAATCGTTACTGCTAATCATTTAATTGAACTTAATACTCCTCGTTTAGGATTTACAGCAGCTGAACAAACAAGAGTATTAGAACAAGAAAGGGAGTATTTACAAAGGTTTAAGTATACATTTTTTATCCAACATGTTGGTTTTTCAACTTACAAAGGAGGCTCAGTTGTTGGTGGTAGTGTAAAAGCTGAGTCGGCCGCTGATGTAGGAAGACAAGGCTCAGCCTACAAAATATACGGGTGCGGTTTAATGTTCAACCGAAATATGACCAGGGTGAACATCATAGTCCCTTTAACTTCAATGGTTGTTATGCCATATTAAATTATGATTAAAAATATTAATTTTAAATTGATAATATTGATATTTTTGTTGTCGACTTCATATTCAATGTCTAGAGAATGTGAATTAGAATTTGATGTAGGTGATAATGTCGAAAAAATATTTAATGATATGGGTTTAGAAAAAAATAGCTTAATTGAAGAAACTTATCTTGATTATTATGAACAAGAAACAAATTATGTGTGTCCTGATAGCGGGATGAATGGTGGGATTATGCAAGTTTATATAATAGATGATGAGGTAATAGGTATTAAATTTAAAAATTCTACATATGAAAAGGAAAATTTTAACGAGAATAATTTGATTTATTATTATGTTAAAGAAAATTTTAAAATCCAAGAAGTAGAAAAAATTAGCCCTGTAGATACAAATGGAGGAGCTAATTGGAAAGCAGCAGGAAAACTCTACATTTATGATAAACTTTATGTAAAGGAAAAATTAAAATTGGTAGAGGAGTTACTAATAACAAATGAGAAATTCTTTTATTCATATTTCTAATGATAAATAAATTTAAAATAATTTTTATTAGCTTTTTAATTTCACTCTTAAATATTACTGGAGTTGGAATTGCAAAACCCTTACCACCAGGATCTGGAGCAGGAGATATTCCAGCGAATATACTTATACTTTTAGATACCTCTGAAAGTATGAATGCAAATCCTTTTGGTGGGGATATGTTATCAAAGGTAGGCGATGTTATTTTACTAGATGACGGTGATATTCTTGTTGGGCAAATGGATAATGCTGGTGTTGTTAAAATGAATTATGCCTCCGAGGAACTCGATAGAACATTTAATAACAATAAAGGTTCTGTTCGTGCAAATGCACAATATTCTTGTAAACTTATGGGAGGAATTTTGCAACCTTTTGGTTTTTCAACTGTTACAGGCATGGCTAAATCATCAAATGTAAAAGATCACACAGGTGAAGCTATATATGTTTTAGGTCCAGAAGCTAAAGTAATCGGAATGGATACAGATGGAAATTGTTTAGAAGTTATATGGGGTAGTGATTTAGGTAGAACCCATACTAGACCTAAAGATAAGTTAGTGCCGAAGGCTTTAACAATTAAAACAATTGGTACAGAAGATCACCTCCTAATTACATCTATGGAAATATGGTGCTCAAACTATAAAAAAAGAAATAGGTGCAGAGGTAATCAATTCTTTAACTTTGATTTAAAATTGTATTCAAAGAATTTAACAACTGGTGACGTTCAATTATTTTCTTTAGATGGCAAATATAATGAAGCTCTTCAGCATGCTACTTCAATGACAATAGATAGTAATGGCGAATATTTATATTCATCTGCTGATGGATTTATTTACAGAACGAAATTAAAAAAAGAAGGTAATAATTATAGTGTAGAGGGAGCAGTTTATAAATTTGATAATACAGGAGACTCAAGTTATAACCCAGCTTCTCAGATAGAAATTGATCCTCAGGACTCAAATGTAATGTATGTGACAAGTGAAAGCTCAAGCTCACTTCAAAAACTTACAATTTCAAGTGATAAAAATACTTTAACAGAAAGTATTATAATTGGTGGTGCTGACGACAGTGATCAAACGCCTTCTGGTGCTGCTGATGAAAATGAGAGTTCATTAATTAATATGTTAAAAACAAAGGCCTTGTTTGTTGGTGAAGATAGAGTTTGGACTGCTGGTGAGAAAATTACTTTACAGGAATATAATATTAGCGAGGACAGAATTAAATGGGTTGATGAAATGGGATCTAGTAGATTTAGTAGGATTGATGGTGCAATCAGAGCTATAAGAGCAGTGGTAACAGATAGTTCTTTATTACAAGGGGCTCGTTTTGGGTTTGGAGAATGGAATTCAGGACAAACAGAGATAAAAAAAACTGGTAAGAAGAAAGATTTATGGAAAAAGACTGGGGATTATGCATGTAACTGTGAAAAGAAAAAACCAGGCGCTCCTAAGTATATAAATTGTAATAAATTTTGTAATTATTATATAGATGGATGGTTAGGCTCTCATCCAGAGGGAAGAACAAAACAATGTACTAATAATTCATGTATTAGAGTTGGTATAGATAAAAATAATTCTCAAAAAATAGTTAATAGACTTAATTCATTAAAACCAAAGGGTATTAGATTTGGAACTGATGCTAGAGCTTTTGCGCAACTTGCATACGGTTATTACACAGACCCCAAAGTTGTGGATAGAGAGGATAAGCCATTAGCTCCTGCTTCTGAGTCTGAGAGATTAGAATGCCAACAAAACTATGTAATTATAATTGGTGATGGTGCGTGGAGAAATCATGACTATGCAAAACAACAAATAACAAAATTAAGACTTGAAAGAGAGGTTAAAACTTTAGTAATTGCCTATGGTAAAGGTATTTCAGAAGGAGGAAAGAAAAAATTTCAGGAAATTGCGATAGCAGGAACATGTGATAATGAGGATAGTTCTGATTGTAGAGATAGAATAGACGCTGAGACTCCCGGTGATTTATTAACTAAACTAAAAAGTGAAGTTGAGAGGATAGTAGCAAGTAGATTGTCATTTACAGCTCCATCAATTACAGCAGAATTGACTGGAGAAGAAGGTGGAAGTTTATTTCAAGCCCAATTTAAATATGCGTTACACGGTGAATGGGAAGGCACACTTCTTAGAAAACATATAAGAGAAGATGGAACAATTGTAGATAACATAGCAGACACACGCGTTTACGATGTTGCAAAAAAAATTCGGGAACAGGCATTAAATGAAAAAAGGAAAATTTGGACTGCATATGAAGGATTAGATTATATATCAAGCTATAATAACTTTACTAAAGATAATGCTAGCACTCTTAATGGATTATTTGGTCTGTTTGGTGATGTTGTACCAAATTTTCACAACTCTTCCTCGATGTGTGGAAATGATCTTGCAGGTACTCCAGGTTTAGACACCAATGCTGATGACATTAAAGGACTAATTGATTTTGCGAGAGGAAAAGATTATTTTGCTTACGGCGGTTGCAGTAATATTGATAAAGTAAGAACATCAGTCCTGGGAGATATTTACCACTCACAAATAGTAGAGGTTGGAAGGCCTAAAGCTAACACAAATTTCACATCTACACATCAAGAGGCATATTGGAGATATATTAATAATTATGATAATTGGGCAAGAAGCGTTACTCGAGATGATATAATGTATTTTGGTGCAAACGATGGAGCGCTTCACGCAGTAAGAACCGGTTCTGGAAGATTAAGATATGGTGGAAATATTGGTCAAGAAATCTGGGCATTTATTCCACCATTCATGGCTGCAAAATTACCCACAGTAGTAAATGAAGGATTAAATAATGTTCTAGGACAAAACAGAGGAGGTACTAATGCAATCTTTACGGTGGACGGATCACCAGTTGTTCATGATGTATACATACAAGGATTTAAAATTGTCGCTAACGAAGATGGTGATGGTGGTACTTCAATTGTCAGAGAAAGTTCAAAGAACTGGCATACAATTTTATTCATACCATACGGAAGAGGCGGACCTGGGTTCTCTGTTTTAGATATTACAAAGCCAGATAATCCTATTCACATGTATTCAATTTACAATGATAGAGCTAATTCAAGAGTTTTACATGCAAATGTAAATGGAGCGATTACTTCTTATGATTACACGAGTAAAAATTTAAGGATAGACGAGTCTGAGGAAGCTATTAATGCAAGAAAAATAGAGCAAGATGCACGTGATGCAGATGAATTGCTAGATGAAAATGGGGATGATTTTACTAATAGAGATGCAAAATCTACATGTATGTCAAACTCTGATGTAGGAATAAATTTAAAATTTCATAATGCTACCTATGATCAAGGTAGTGCATGTTACGCAGGATCAACATTTACTTTTGTAACTGATGCTTTAGATAATATTGATCCAATAGTTGCATCTGATTTTACTGTAATTTATGAAAAAGATGGAACAACTACAGAGGTTCCTGTTGCTGGCATTAATAAACAAGGTAGTGAAGTTGAATTTACATTCTCTTCTGAGATGGTTTATAATGCAAGTACTGGCTTAACTTCTGATAAAGAAGATGTTCCTTTCACAATTATGTTACCTGCTGCATTAGATATGGACGAAACCCAGTATGACTATTCTAAGCTTGGTGAGACTTGGTCAACTCCAAGAATAATAAGAATGCCAACAAGTAAAGACAGTTCTTTAGATGATGATAACTATGTAGCTGTTTTACCTGGTGGCTTTGGCACCACTGATGGTATTGGCTCTGCTGTGTTTTTAGTTGATCTTGAGGATCCAGCCAATAATGGAGGAGCTATCTTTGGGTCGGATCAAAATTTAGGTCCAATTAAAATTGTTGATGTACCAGGCAATGGTATAACCAATTCTATTACTGGTAATCCTGTTGTTGTAACTCCTGATACATTTAGAGGTGTGCCTTGGAGAGGTGCTATGGTTTATGTAAATGATTTAGAGGGAAAAATTACTAAGATCAATTTAACAAATCAGCAAAAAGATATCACAGAAATTGATATTTTTGATCAAAGAACCATATTTGATTTAAAAGCAAACAATATAAACCAAAGAGTAAGTTACTTTGGTATGGAAGCTGCATATGGTCAAAGCACAAGAAATTTATGGTTGTTCGGTGGAACAGGTGATTTTAGAGATGTTGGTTCTAGAATAGCTGGTATGGATAACTTATTGTATGGTATTAGAGATGTAGACTTTCCAAACTTTTATCATGGTGAAATTGCAGTCCCAGCAGCAGACTCTGCTGATGAAAATGGAAATTCAAATTTTAAAACAGAAGCTCTTCGAGCAGTTGCAAATGCACCTAATGTTGATGATAAAGACCCAGATGCAGCTGATTGTGGTTATACAAGAGGTAAAAACAGAGCGGAGAAGTGTCCTGGGGAAGGAAGGGTTGGATGGATATTTAAACTCGATGACCCAGAATTAAATAAAAATCCAAACGGAGATAATAATAATAGATTTAGAAAGGCAACCGCAATACCAACTATTTTTGGTGGAACAGTTTACTATCCTGTTTATGAACCACCACCAAAAGGAGATATAACATGTAGTGTTGGTAAGGCATTCATTTGTGCTGCAGATGATGAGTGCGGTATTAACCAAGCAGAAAAAATTCAGTTTGCAGAAAAAAATGTTAGAGTTGAAAGTGAATTTGATGAGAGTGCAGGATGTTTTTATTTACAAAGAGGAATACTTTCACAATTTGTTATCTCCGGTAATAAATTATTTGCTAACGTAACAACAGAGTCAGATGATCAAGCAGATACTTTAGTAACCTTGTTAGGAAGTGATAAAGATATACAAGTGTATAGAGGAAGTTGGCAAGAAAACTTTTAATTAAAGTTAGTTAATAAGCATTAAGAAATTAAAATTCTATTTCTCTTAGATCATATGTTTCACAAAAATATAGAGCGTTATGCCAAGAATAATATATGGACCAAATGGTATTTGAGAAGATAAGTTCTTAGATTTGTTGACCAATGATGGTAATGAAAATCCTAAAGCAATAATTGAGGATAAAAATAATACAAAAGGTATTGAAACCCAGCCAAACCAAAATCCAATAGCCGATAATAGTTTAGCATCTCCTAAACCCATACCTTCTTTATTTCTTACTTTTTTATATACAAAAATAATTAACCATATAATTAAATATCCAATAACACCTCCAATTAATGAATTGATATAGTTTGGAAATAAAAAATTATCTAAATTAGGATCAAATGATTTTATAAAACCAATAAACATTAATGGAAATGTTAAAGAGTTTGGAATAATGAAATGTTTTAGATCAATAAAGAAGATAATAATAAAAAAAACACTTAGTATTACTAGTAATAATGAGGTGATGCTAATTCCATAGAAATAATATATAATAGTAAATGAAATTGCAGTTATTAGTTCTACAATAAAATATTGAAAGCTAATTTTGTAGTCACAGTTTCTGCACTTTCTTTTTAATAATAAAAAGGAGATTAAAGGAATATTATCGAACCATTTGATTGTTTTTTGACAACTAGGGCAAAAAGATCGAGTAAATATAACACTTTTATCCATGGGTAAACGATGGATACAAACGTTAGAAAAACTACCCCAGATGCAGCCTAAAACAAAAAATAGTACGAAAAACACTAATTAAATTTTAAATTGGGAGGCAATATTAATAATTCCGTCAATACAGTATTGAATAAGCACAACAGCGTCTTGCAAATGTATGTAAAGACCAGGAGTATTAATTATGATTTCCATAAAAGGTTAAATTATCAAAAAAAAAGTGTAATTCCAAATACAAAAATGTTTTTTAGACAAAAAAAAATTGAGCCAAACAAAGAAAACACGGCCTTAAATGAAGATTTAGCAATTATTACAAAAATGAATCAAGAGTTTGCAACATCTCTTGATTTAAAAGAAACTTTACAAACTGCTCTTGAAGTAATTATAAAAAGAATCGATGCGCAGGCTGCAAATATTTTTTTAATTGATGAAAAGAAACAAGTTTTTCAATGTATCGCTTCGAAATATCAATCGTATCTAGATGAATATGAAATACCATTAACACAAGGTGTAATGGGTAAAGCAGTTTTACAAAAAAAATGTATAAGAGTTGGAAACGTTCGAAAAGATGTAAGAGAAATTGCAGAATTTTATTTTGATTTAGATAACAAAACTAATTTTACAACATATTCTGTTTTATGTTCACCACTCATTGCAGCAAATGAATGTATTGGAGTAATTCATTGTTTAAATAAAAAAAATAATTCAAAATTATTTGAGGAGAACGATAGAAAATTATTAGAAACTTTATCAGCACCTGCAGCATTAGCAATTAGAAATGCAAAGATGGCAAAAGAACTTGTTGATAAAAATAGAATTCAAAAAGAAATAGAGATTGTTGGTGAAATACAAAAAACTTTATTATCAAAAAACAAAAAAGAAAATTTTCCTATCGCTGGAATAAATATTCCGGCAAAGATTGTATCAGGAGACTTCTATAATTTTTCTGACTTAGGAGATGGAAAGTTTGGTTTTGGCGTTGCAGATGTTTCTGGTAAAGGAATTAAATCTTCTTTGTTGATGTCTAAAGCATCAAGTTTGTATAGATGTCTTAGTAAAACAATTTATTCTGCATCTGACTTGCTAGATCTTTTAAATAAAGAGATATGTGAAACAACCTCACGTGGGATGTTTGTAACAATGCTAATTGGAATTTATGATAGCAAAAAAAATGAATTACTTTTATCAAATGCTGGTCACGAACCTCCACTTATCTTTTCTAGGGATGGAAAATTTTCTAATCATACAGAAGCAGGACCACCTTTAGGTATAATGTCAAAAATAAAATATAAAGAAACAAAAATTAACTTTGCAAACAGCTCAATGTATGTTTTCACCGATGGAATTACTGAAATTAAAGATCCAAATGGAGAAATGTTAGGTGCAGATGGCTTTCAAAATTATATTATTAAACATAAAGACAAACCAAATCATGAAAGATTAAAAATAATTGTTGAAGATATAATTAAATCAGGAAAAATTCAGAAAGATGATCTAACAATTCTTGTTGTGGATGGAAATTAGTAGAAATGTTAGGTATAGATAGTTTTCAAAATTAAATTATTTAATATAAAGACAAACCAAATCATAAAAAATTAAAAATAATTTTTAAAAAAATAATTTAAACACGGAAAAGTTAGAAAGATTGCTAAACAATTATTATTTTGATAAAAATTAATTGAAATTCAGAAAAAATTTAAAAATTCACCTCAAATTAGAAAAAAAATATCAATTTTGAATTGTATTTTTAAGTTTTTTTGAATTTAATCTTAAAATTTCATCTTTAAGGAGTGTTTTCATGATAAAAGGTATAAAAAATTTTTATCTTTTTTTATCTCTAACACAAAGAACTTTTACTCTAACACAAAAAAAATAAAAATTAGAAAAAATTAGAAAAATGTTGAAAATACTAGCTTTTTTTAATTTTGTTCTATTTTAATAACTCTAACACAATTCTTTAAAACTTAATTGTGTTAGAGTTAAATTCAATTGTCCTAAAATTTATAAAATAATATTTTTAACGTCATTTACGTAAAAATGGCTAATTTATTAGCTTTTTTTACATTTTAGATAAATTTTTTTAGTCCTAGGTAAGTTTGTGTTGGACAATATTATAATTTGTGTTAGAGTTTTAGGAAAATTGTGTTAGAGAATTAAAAATTTTGAAAAATTATGGATGACAAAGAGAAAGAAAAATTTGGTGTTATTATAGACAAACAGAATCAATCTGAGAGTGAACAACCAAAAGTTGAAGAAAAATCCTCAGAAAATAAAAATATCGAGAGTGAACAACCAAAAGTTGAGGAAAAATCTCCAGAAAATGAAAATTTAAAAACTGAAAACCAAAATATTGATGTTTCAGACGTTAAACAAGATGAAGATGAAAATAAAACTGAAAACATACCACAAAATCAAGACCAATCTTCTGATAATGATGCAAATAATAATCTATCCTCGGCTGAACCAACAAATTTAAATGAAAATATTAATAATAATGAAAACAATGATGCTGAAAAGATAAATAAAGAGAATAGTACTGAAGAAGAAAAAAAAGATCATCAAGTAATCCATAAAAAAGATGGGAGATTACATATTTATGTAAGACAAGATAAGTACAAAGGGGAGCTTAAATCTAAAAATTGGGTTGGAAGAATTTATTTAGACGGCAAACAAAAAATTTTCTCCTCGGGTACACCAAATTTAGATGATGCAATACCAATTTTAGAAAAATGGTTTGATGATTTACACGCACAAAAAGAAAAAGAACAAAACAACAATGATCAAACCGAAAGTAGTGACAAAACAAAAATTGAAAATATACAGTCGGAACAAGTTAAAGAAACTATTTCTCCCAATATAGATACAACAACTTTACAAAATCAAAATAATGAAAATTTAAAAACTAATTTAGAAAATATTTCTACAACTAATCAAAATAATCAAAACGAAGATCAGAAATCAAATGTCACAACAAGTTTATTAGATAAATTAAAAAGTATAAAATTAAAAAAACCTGAGTTTGGAAAAAAAGATTCTATTAAACTATCTGGTAGTAAATCAATATCAGATATTAAAAATAAACTTGGTGGTTTCTTTAAATCTAAAATTGGAAAATCTTCTGTTCAAGGCGAAGAAATTGTTGGAGTAGAACTTACTAATAAAGAAATAAGACTTGCCCAGATAACTTCAAACAAAGCAAATCAGTGGATACTCGAAAAATTTTATACTCACAAAGTTGAATTACCTGAAGATGCATCGGTATTAGATAATGCAGATAAAATGGGTGAAGAATTATCTCTTGCAATACAAAAATCAAAAATTACAACACCAAACGCTGCAATTGCTATACCAGTTACGAGCGCAATTATAAGAGTTGTAACTGCTCCACTAATGACAGACGAAGAATTACAAAAAGCAATAGAAACGAATTCATTATGGGAAAACTTGGTACAACTAACTGATAATCTAGATGATTATTCAATATTCCATCAAGTGATCAATAAAAACGATAAAGAAAATACTATGGATATTTTATTCGTGGCTTCAAAATTAGCAGATATTAATAATTACACATCTATTATAAAAAGAAGTAGCTTAAATCCTGTTATAATCGATGTAAAATGTTTTGCACTTAAGTCTGCTGTTGACCAAATAAATCAAATTTCAAAAAATGCTGAGGATGCAAATTTAACAGCAGTTCTAGAATTTGGATTAGATGAAAATTATTTAATGATATTATATGAAAATAACCCAATAATTACTGACATTTTTATAAGAAACCAAGATAGAGAAATTTTACAAAATTCACAAGATCAAGAGGAGAAAGAGGCTTTAGTAAGAAGATTTATTACTCAAGTTAAGCAAGCAGTGCAAGATTTTGAAACAAAATATGAAAAAAGAATAAGAAATATAAAAGTAGTTTCTGATTTAGTTAATGTAGAAGATTATTTATCTACTTTTAGAAAAAGTATGGCCAATGTTGGCTTCAATTTGTTTGATCCAATAGATGGATTAAAAATTCCACAACAAAATGTTGAGTCAACAAATCTACAAAATAGATCTTATTTATCTACAGTAATAGGTCTTGCTTTCAGAAAATTAGATGTGTTTGGTTATTATAAATTTGTAACAGCAGTGAAAAACATCAACCTTCTTCCTGACAGAGCAGGAATGATAAAACAGAAAAAAATGAAAGCATTTTCTAAATTTGCTTTTAAAGGAGTAGCAGGAGCTGTTCTTGTAATTTACAGTTTATTATTTGGCTTATCATTTTGGCAAATTTATTCTTACAATTCAAAATTAAAAGATTATGACAAAATTGTAAAAGAACATAAAATAACAGTAAAACAAAAAAAGAAATTTAGTAAAGAGTTAGGAGTAATGACTAAAACATTGCAACTAAGTAAAACTCTTAAATCAAACAAAAGTTTAAGTTATAGATACTTAGCGCAGATAGCTATGAGTGTTCCGAAAAGAGTAAAATTCAATTCTATACAATACGATGGAAAAAAATCTATTATTCTTTTAGGCTCAGCTGCAACCGACCAAGATATATTAAAATTAATAAATAATTTAAATACTCAAAAGTTAGTACGACAAGCATCTTTAGGTTCTATGAATTTACCTAAATCAAGAGCTGGATCTAATACGAAAAAAGGATTTAAAATTTTAGTGCAGGTAAAAGGATAAATATTATGGATTTAAAAAATATAGATTTAAAAAATATTAATTTTGATGAACTAATATCGAAAATTAAAACTATTGAAAAAAAAGTATTAATTAAGATTGGTATTGGTGTTGGCTCGGTTATTTTTTTCCTAATCATCTATTATGCTGTCTTAAATCCTATAGTTCAAAAAAAGAAAATTCAATTAGAGGATATGAACTTAAAAAAAACAGAGATTACAAAATTTACTAATGAAATTATATCAATTAAAAAGAAAATTAAAAAAGTAAAACCAGAATATGAAAATTATTCAACACTTTTCCATTCGAAAGCAGAAGTTGAAGGACTTTATCAAACATTAAGTGAATATGCTTCATTAAATGGATTAATTATTTCTAAAATTAATAAGGGCAAGGCTTCAGCAGTCACTAAAGCTTCATTATCAACGAAGAAGAAGAAAAAAAAGAAATCAAAAAAACAGGTGCAGAAAAAAAATATCGCTTATTACAAGATACCAGTTAGATATGAAATTAAAGGCAATTTCCTTGGATATATTAAATTTAAAAGACAAGTCTCTCTTTCTCAAAAGATGTTAAACTTTGACAAAGAATCAATAAAAGTGCTAAAAGGGGATACAACTAACGCGATAGTTGTAACAGGAGTATTAACAATAGTGGGGTTACCAGATGAGTTTTTTTAGAATTGCTCTTTTGACTTTATTATTAATGTCTTTTTCTAAAATTGGCTGGGCTGATAGTCATGAAGAGCCATTGCCATTAAACGATCCATTTGCAGGTGACGATGGGACTTCTAGCTCAATAGTATCGGATGTTACTGAAAATGAAGAATTAAAGAATTTGAGTAAATATAAATTAGTAGGATCTTTTAACGGCTCCTTAAAATCGTTCGCAACTTTTGTGGATGAATCGGGAGAATTTATAACTCTTGAATTGCAAGAAGAACTAATAAGAGGATTAAAATTAGTTGAGGTAAATATTAAAGAGGCAATATTTCAAAAGGGAGAAGACAATTTTATATCCCTAAATTTTAAAAACCAAATTAGAGAAACAAATGAATTTTAGATATTTTCAGTTTACTATTCCTTTAATTTTATCATTAATTATTTTAACTGGATGTACTACAAATGGTAAATTTAATAAAAAAGGTGGGTTCAAACATGATACACCACTCATAAAA
>CACJJV010000003.1 GCA_902593845.1 uncultured Pelagibacteraceae bacterium
TTTCAAACAAAGGTGATAATATTTCAAAACTTATAAATAGTTATAATATTAAAAAACACATATGCTTACAAAATCAGAATTTATTTTTTAAAATTAAAATTTATTGCAAAACTATTTATTATATCAATAAAATAAAAAATATTAGCCAATTATATAGATTTAAATTAGATAAAATTTTTATAGGTAAAATTGTAATTGATCATATACAAAGACATTCGGGTGAAAACATTATAAAAGACTTAAACTTCAAGGTATTTTACCATTTGTATGAAGCTTTATACGCGCATTATTTTTTTTTAAAGATTATAAAAGAAAAAAATATTAAGTATGTAGTTCAATCAGAAACACAATTTATCCCATGTGGAATAATTTTTCAAAATTGTTTAATGAATAATATTAAATTGTTTGCTAGGCAGGGCGCCGGGAATTGGATAACTACTACATTTTATTCAAGAAAAAATGAGATTTACACAGCTAGAGATGAAATAGATCAAGATTTATTTAAATATACTAAAAAATATTTTTCTAAAAGAACCTCAAAAGAAGGTCATAAGATTATCAATAATAGATTTATTTACAAAAAAGATAAAATAAATAATTGGTTAGTCTCCACCAAGCAAAATAAAAACAAAAATAAAACCGTCAATTATTCTAAAAAGGAAATTTGTGATCTTTTCTCATGGGACAAAAGAAAAAAAATTGTTTGTGTATTTGCCCACCTTTTAACTGATGGAAATTTTATAATGGGTAAAAGGTTATTTAAAAGTAATTTACATTGGCTTCAATATACACTTGAAACAATAACAAAAAATAATTCTGTTAATTTTTTAGTCAAACCTCATCCTCAAGAAGCTGATTATAATACTTCAACTAATACAATTAAAGAACTTAAGAAAATTGGAAATTTTAATCATGTAAAATTAGCACCTGAAAATATTTCTCAAATTTCTTTAGCAAAATCAATCGATGTATTGATTTCTTCTCATGGCACAGCTCCACTTGAATATGCTTGTTATGGTATCCCAGCCTTGATAGCAGGTAGAGTAAAATTTAGTTATCTAGATTTTTTTGTTTTACCTTCAAAAAAAACCAATTATAAAAATATGATTTTAAAGATACATTTATTAAAAAGATTAAGTCGTAAGCAAATAATGGATGCAAAAATATTTGCTTACATAATTTATAAATTAACAAAAGTTAAGTGTCCTTTTATTCCTTTTTACGATTGGAAACATGCTTGGTTTGATTACAAAAGTAATTTTTGGAAAAAGGAATGTGTAAAACTTTTGAATATTTACGATTTTAAAGAAGATTATTTTAGAAAAATGTTATTTTTACAAATAGATAATAAAAAAAGAAATATTGTTAATTATAAACTTTTTAAAAAATGAACCCTAGAAAAATTGTAATTGGGACTGCGAATTTTGGTATGAAATATGGTTTAGGTTATAAAAACCTTAATCCAAAGGAGATAAAAAAAATTCTAAGTTTCAGCAAAAAAAATGGAATTAGGACACTAGATACTGCACCTAGTTATAAAAATGCATTTAAAAATTTACGAAATAATAAAATTGAAAATTGGAATATAATATCGAAAATTCCATCAATACCAAAAAATACAGATAATATAAGTCATTATGTACAAAAAATTTTATTTTCTAATTTAAAAAAAATAAATTTATCAAAAATTCACACAATTTTAATACATGATGAAAAGGATATTTTAAATGTCACAAAAGGTAAAAAAATTCTTGAGATATTAAATCATTTTAAAAAGGAAAAAATTGTCAAAAGAGTTGGTTGTTCTATTTATGATTCTTATAAAGTAAAACGTGTAATAAAGAATTACGATTTTGATGTAATACAATGTCCTTATAACATTTTTGATAAAAGATTAGTAGACTCTGGACTTTTTAGATTATTAAAAAATAGAGAAATTAATATTCATCTAAGATCAATTTTTTTACAGGGTTTATTATTGAAAGATAAAAAAGATATACCAGTTCAATTTAAGAATAATAAAAAAATTAATAAATATTATAAATTTCTTGAAAAGTATAATTTGTCAAATATTGAGATTTGTCTATCCGAATTAGATAAAATTGAATACGAAAAAGTTATAATTGGTGTAGGCCATTTAAATCAATTAAAAGATATTATTAATTTTAATAAACACTTAAATAAATCAACAAATATTCTTAAAACCAAAAACTTGAAATTGATTGATCCTAGAAAGTGGAATTATAGATAATTCTTTTATGAAAAAAAAAATTATTCATCTATCTTCATTTGAAAATCTTGGAGTTTTGCACACTGCTTTTAAAAGTCTATTTACCTTATTAAACAGGAATTTTGATGAAATAGTTATAGTAAATATTGATAATCTAAAGATATTTAAAAAAAAAAAGTTTAATTATTATGATCCAAAAATTAAAAAAAAATTTCCCAAGAAAGTGAGATTTTTTAACCCAAAAAATTTTAGAGAATTTCAAGCTAAATTAGACTTTAAAAACTCAGTTTTAATAAATAATATCAACGCAACCTTTGATAAATATAAGATACTACGTTTTTTAAAAAAAATGAATGTACCACAGATTGCCATAGCCAACATTGGCAATATACAAGGTTCGGTTTTTTATTATATGAAAAAGAACTATAGGTACTATCTCCAAATGTTTACAATTTATTTTCCAAAAAAATTAGCAGTTATTTTGTCCTCAATAGGTTTTTTCTCAAAAATAGATATTCGGTTCACAAGTAATAAAAAACTTTTAGATAATTTTGAAAAAAACAAAAAAAAATTTTTAAAACGACCAAGCATTTATAAAGAGATGATTTTGGTAAAAAGTAAAGCCTTTGACAATTTTAAAAAACAAAAATTGAATGAGGAATATATAACTTTATTAGATTTTGAACCTGATTATCGAGAAATGGTTGAAAGCACTGGTAAATTAAGTCAAACAGATATAGATAAGCATTATATAAATTCAATTATTTTTTTAAAAAAAATTAAAAAAATATTTAACAAAAAAATTGTCATTTGTATTCATCCAAAGTACGATTTAAAAAAAATTTCTAAGATTTACAATGAATTTGAGGTTAAACAATTTAAAACAAAGTATTTTATTGAAAGGTCATTTATAGTGTTATTTTACGATTCAAGTGCAATAGTCGATGCAATTGTAAATAAAAAAAAAATAATTTCGCTCAAATCAGATTTGTACAAAGGAAAGAAAAATATGGCAGATACTATTAGAGATATAATTCCTTTTAAATCAATGAATATCTCAAATACTAAAGGTTTACCAAATAGAGATATAATAATTAAACAATTAAATAATAAAATAAATCTCTATGATAACTATTTAAATGATTTTGGAGCAAAAAACCTTGATGAAATTGGAACTCAAAAGATTATAGATATAATAAAATTAAGATATTTTAAAAAAAAAGATAATAATAGCTTATCTAAAAAATGATATAACTAACTGAAAGAGCAAATAAAATATGTTTAAAAACAAGTCAATTTTGGTAACAGGTGGAACAGGTTCATTTGGTAAAAAATTTGTTGAAATTGTCTCAAAAAAATACAGCAATCAAATAAAAAAACTAATTATTTTTTCAAGAGACGAGCTTAAACAGCATGAAATGTCTCAAGTTTTTAATATTGATAAATATCCTTTTATACGATTTTTTATAGGCGATGTTAGAGATAAGGAGAGACTCAATAAGGCATTTAAAGATATTGATTATGTAATTCATGCAGCGGCACTTAAACAAGTTCCGACGAGTGAATACAACCCATTTGAAACAATAAAAACTAATATTTTAGGTACCCAAAATGTTGTAGACGCTTGCATTGATAATAATGTAGAAAAATTAGTTGCATTATCTACGGATAAAGCAAGCTCTCCAATAAACTTGTATGGTGCAACTAAGTTATGTTCAGATAAACTTGTAGTTGGATCTCAAAATACCAAAGGTAATATAAAATTTACAGCTTGTGTTGTAAGATATGGAAACGTTCTAGGCAGTCGTGGGTCTGTTTTACCGGAATTTATTAAACAGAAAAGGAAAAACTTATTTACAATAACAAGTGAAGAAATGACAAGATTTAATATCCTACTTGAAGATGGAATTAAATTAGTTTTATGGAGCCTAAAAAACTCAAAAGGCGGTGAAATATTTATACCAAAAATACCAAGTTTTAAAGTTATTGATCTCGCAAAGGCAATTGACAACAAATGTAAAATTAAAATAATTGGAATAAGACCTGGTGAAAAACTTCATGAGGAAATGATTTCTGTATCTGAAAGTTATAATACTGTTGATTTTGGTAATTATTATTCAATTCTTCCAAATTTTCATGATTATTCAAGAGATCAATACATTAAGAAATTTGGGGGAAAAAAGGTTAAAAAAAATTTTTCTTATAATAGTTTTGAAAATAAAGACTATCTTTCAATTACAGATTTAAAAAAACTCATTAAAGATTTTAAATTTTAGTATGATACCTTATGGTCGTCAAAGTATAGGTAGGCAGGACATTAAAAACCTAAATAAAGTTTTAAAGTCTAATTGGCTAACTCAAGGACCTTTAGTAGAAAAGTTTGAAAGAGAAATTTGTAAATTTGTGGGTGCAAAATACGCGGTAGCAACAAATAGTGCTTCAAGCGCGTTACATATCTCATGTTTAGCCCTCGGGTTAAAGTCAAATCAATATTTTTGGACGGTTCCAAATTCATTTGTAGCTTCGGCAAATTGTGGACTGCATTGTAAAGCTAAAGTTGATTTTGTGGATATAGATAAAGATACATGGAATTTATCACCGGAAATTTTAAAGAATAAATTAAAAAAAATTAAAAATAAAAAAAAAATACCTAAAATTATAATTCCTGTCCATTTTTCAGGTCAATCCACTGAACAAAAAGAAATAAAAAATTTATCAAAAAAATATAAATTTAAAATTCTTGAAGATGCATCACACTCGTTGGGAGGAATGTATAAGGGAGAAAAAATTGGAAGTTGTAAATGGTCAGATGTGACAGTTTTTAGTTTTCATCCTGTCAAAACAATTACAACGGCAGAAGGTGGAATGGCAGTAACAAATAATAAGAAGATTTATAAAGAGCTTTTAAAGTTAAGAAATAATGGGATAACAAAAGATATAGGTGATTTTGAAAAAAAAATAAAATCCATATGGTATTATGAGCAACAATCTCTTGGATTTAATTATCGTATGAACGAGCTTGAAGCATCCTTAGGTCTTACTCAACTAAAAAGGATAAAAAAATTTATAAAGGAACGAAATCTTATATCTAAAAGATATATGTCTTTGCTTAAAGATACCCCTTTACAATTACCTTCGATAAGAAGATATAACTACTCAACCTTTCATCTTTTTGTTGTTAGATTCAAATCAAAGTTATTAAAAAAATACTCATATGATAAGTTTTTTAATTATATAAGAAAATTAGGAGTAGGTATTAATCTTCATTATTTACCTATACATCTTCAGCCATACTTTAGAAATTTAGGTTTTAAGGAAAATTATTGTGTGAATGCTGAACAGTTCAGTAAAGAAGCAATAAGCCTTCCAATTTATTATGGCTTAAAAATTAAAGAGCAAAAAAAAGTTGTAAAAATAATTAAGGATACTTTTAATAATTTTAAATAAATTTGCGTTATGAAGTTGACTCTGGTACTGCTTCAGAGATGATAAAAGAGATGATAAATAAGAATATAAATTTTACAATATAATAAAAATACAAGAAAATTAGTGAGTTCTAAAGTGTCTAATAAATTAAATGAGCAAGAAAAATTTTGGCTTGGTGACTTTGGTAAAAAATATATCAAAAGAAATTATTCAAAAAAAATACAAAAAAATACAGATATTTTTTTTAAAAAAATATTTAAAAAAAAAAAGAATATTAAAACAATAATTGAACTTGGGGCCAATGTTGGAAATAACATAAAAAGTCTATCAAAAATATATCCAAAATCCAAAATTACAGCTGTTGAAATAAATGAAAGAGCATGCAAAATATTGAGAGAAAAATTTGATAATATAAAAGTTGTTAACTCAAATTTAGCATCATTAAAGATTAAAGAAGATTATGAGTTAGTTTTATGTAAGGGGATTTTAATACATATTAATCCAAAGCAGCTAAATAAAATTTACAATAAAATTTTTACATTATCTAAAAAATATATTTTAATTGCTGAATATTATAGTCCATCACCAACAAAAATAATTTATAGAGGAAAAAAAAATAAGCTTTTCAAGAGAGATTTTGCAGGTGATTTAATGAATAGGTATAACTTGAAATTAGTAGATTATGGTTTTAGCTATAGATACGAAAAATATCCACAAGATGATCTGACATGGTTTTTACTTAAAAAAAATTAAACTCTTAAATTTACTTTTTTTCTAATTTTTTGCTTTACAGAGTGAGGTGTTATTTGTGTATAAAAAAAAATACTTGAGGCACAGGCTCCCATTACTTTTTTTTTAACTAAAATTTTTTCAAAATCTTTTATTTTACCACAGCCACCGTTTATTATAATTGGCTTATTAATATATTTGTAGATATAATCTAATAAATCATAATTGTATCCATTCATCATTCCTTCATTATCAACAGATGTTAACAAAATTTCTCCAACATTCTGATCTTGAACAAACTTTATCCACTCAATCAAATCAATATCTTCATTATTGTTTCTTTTATTAAAAATCTTAAATTTTCCTCTATCTTTAATAATATCTATTCCAATTGTAATACTTTGACTTCCAAATATTTTTACAGTGTGATTAATTAATTTAGGATTTTCCAAAAAACCTTTGTTAATAATTACTTTATCAAAACCAATATTTAATAATTCTTTGACCTCATCTCTAGAATTTATCCCTCCACCTATAGATAATGGTAGTGTGCATTCTGATATTATCTCCTTTAAAAAATGAATTTCAATCTTACCTCTTCCACGACTCGCATCCAAATCAATTATTGTAAGTTCATCACTTTCTCGTTTATTGAAAACTTTAATTGATTGTATTATATTTCCGATAACTCTGTCTGAGTTAAATTTTTTTGTTTTGACTAATAAATCATTGCTTATTAAAAGAACAGGTATTATCCTTTTTTTTAACATATTTTTTTAACAAAATTTTCAATTAATTTTATTCCAACGCCCATACTTTTTTCTGGGTGAAATTGGACTGCAAAAATATTTTTTTGGTTAATAGATGAAACAATATTTTGATTATCTTTCAGAGTGGAGGTGATAATTTTCTTATTCTCACAATTACAATAGTAGCTGTGATTAAAATAAAAATCTGAATTATCTTTAATATCTTGAAATAACAAATTTTTTTTAATTTGAATATTATTCCAGCCATTATGAGGGCAGACTATGTTCTTTTCCGAGATTTTAAGTACCTTACCTTTGATTAAGTTTAATCCTTTTAAAGGTTTATGATAATTACTTTTTTCACTTTCCTCACTTTCTTTAAATAGTATTTGCATCCCAACACATATACCAAGATAAGGTATATTTTTTTTCACCAAAAATAAAATTTTTTTATCTAAATTGAATCTTTTTATATTTTCTGCTACTTTGTTAAAATTTCCAATTCCTGGGAAAATAATTCCACTTATACTACCAACATCCCAATTTTTTTGGTCAGAGAGAACAAATTTTAATTCAAGCTTTTTTAATATATTAATCCATGCTCCTAAATTTGCAGTTTCAGATTTAATAAGAAGAATCATTAATATTTTTTGACCACACCGTATTTCCTCTTAATCAAATTTCCTGAATTATCACATTTAAATAATTTTTTGTTTGTAAATCTATCACAACAGTTTAAAAATTCTTCCATAGATACATCTATTTTCTTTAAAGTAATTTCAATATTTTCACCTAAATAAGTATATGGAAAAGATCCATCATGTTTATCAATATTTTTTTTTGCATCATTTTTTGAAATTAATTTTCTTCTTAATAGATTATTCATTATATCTGTAGTTCGACCGAATCCAAATTTCAAGTATTTAAAATAATCGTGTATTCCAGTTTGAAAATTATCTAAATTTTCATAAGAAACACCTGTCCCTTCAACTAATGTTTTATTAAATTTGAAACCATATTTTTTAGCATCTATTGCATTTCTGTAACCATCCCATTCAAAATAATGCCCTAAAAATAAACTTTTTAAATTAAGTTTTTTTAATTCTTTATTTTTTGGATATATATAAGGTGATAGTTCATCTATCTGAAAATTATAATGATTATGAAGATCTTCAACTCTCAATCCAAGCAGACCACCAAATTCCTCTAGCCAAGCTCTGTTTAATGATTTATTTTCTAAAGCAAATTTTGGTCCACCATATTCATTTTGTGAATTTTCACCCCAAATCATAAATTGTATCTTAAATTTGACAGCAATGTTAAAGGGAATCGTAAACATAGATGCATGTTCAGGCCAAGATATATCTCCTACCTCTAGTAAACCAATTTTGTTTAATCTTCTCCTAATCTTTAGATTTGGTGCAACTTCAATAACATCAACACCTAGGGAGCGAATATTATCTAAATTTTCTCTACCAAGTTGAGTAAGGTCGCAAGTTCGAGAGTTAACACACAAAGGTTTTAAATTATATTCTAAAGCTTTAATAACTTGCCACGTGCTATCCTTTCCCCCACTAACAGGGACAATACAATCATAATCACCTATTCTTTTTTTTTTAACAACGCTAACTATCTTTTGAAAATCTTTTTCCCTTTTTTTCCAATTTATTTTTTTTCTGTTAGCAAATGAAACGCATGCATTACAAATTCCATCTTTATTAAACTCAAGATCAGGCTTAGTTGATGGATAAAAACAATTTTTGCAGTAAATCATTTATTAGTCTTGATTTTTATATGTGTTCTTATTTGAACATAATTCATATATATGAAATGTATTCAAATATTGTATAAATACTTTATTAAACTTAAAAAGTACAGAAATTTATGATTTTTGATATAATTACACAAGTAAGATTTAAATCAACTAGACTTCCAGGTAAAATTTTTTTAAAATTTTTAGACACTAATTTTCTAAGTTTTTTTATAACTAATCTAAAAAAAATTAAAAATGTAAGAAAAGTCATTTTAGCCTGTCCTGATGATGAGTACAAAGATATTTTCGTTTTATTTGCAAAAAAACTAAAGGTAGATGTTTTTTTTTTTAAGGGAGATCCAAATAATGTTTTGAAAAGATATTTTTATTGTGCTAAAAAATTTTCGTCTCCAAACATCATTCGTATAACATCTGATTGTCCATTTATTAACCCTTTCTTAGTATCTAAAATGATTAAAATTTACCGAAATAATAAGGTCAACTTTTTAACAAATAATAAGCCTAGATTAATTCCTCACGGGTTTGACTGTGAGATTATAAAGTTTGACTTACTCAAGAAAACATACAACTCCGCAAAAAAAAAAGATGAAAAAGAGCATGTAACACCATGGATTTATAAAAATTATTTTGATAAAAAAAAAAATTATACAGGATTATTGAAAAAAAATTATTCTCATCTTAGACTTACTTTAGATACTCCAAGTGATTACTTATTCTTTTTGAAAAATTCAAAAATTCTTAAATCAATTGCTACAAAGAAAAAATTTCAACCATACTTTAATAAAATCTAAAATGAAAAAATTGATCTACGATTTCTTATTTCAAAAATATCAAAATAGGAAATTATATATGATAGGTTTATCACATATACTTTTAATGAGAAAAAATTATTCAAAAGTAAATAAATTAAGTGATGTTGATTATAAAATTTTTTCTCAAAATGGTGAGGATGGAATATTAGATTATTTATTATATCAATTAAAAATTGAAAAGCCAAAATATATTGAGATTGGAGTAGGTGATTATACGGAGTCAAACACAAGATTTATATTTGAAAGATGTTCTCCAAAAGGAACAGTAGTAGATTGTTTGGAAAATTTAGAGGAAAAGATTAAAAAAAATTTTAGTCTATGGAAAAGTGAGTTAAAAATTGTAAATGATTTTGTAAATCCGAATAACATAATTAAAATTATGAGAGAAGCTGATACTTTAAACAATCTTGATATTTTTAGTTTAGATATTGATGGTATTGACTATTGGATTTTGAAAGAATTACCTAAAGATTTTAGCAAAATTGCAATAGTAGAATTTAATCCAATATTTGGAAAAAATCTTAAGGTATCAGTTCCAAATATAATTAATTTTGATAGAAAAAAATATCATTATTCTAATTTATGCTTTGGCATGTCATTACAGGCTGCAATAGAAATAATGAATGAAAAAAATTTTTATTTTGTGGGAACTAATTTATTAAGAAATAATGCTTTTTTTGTTTCTAAAAATTATAAAAAAGAGAAATATTTTAAGAATTTAATGATTAATAATATTGAAAATTCGACAGATGCAAATTTTACTGAAAGTAGAGATATTAAAGGAAATTTAAATTTTTTAAATTACCAAAAAAGAGTAAAAGAAATTTTGGAATGTGAAGTTATAGATTTATCAGTCAATTCAAATACTAAAATTAAGTTAAAAGATCTGCAAATATAATGATTTAGATATTTAAGTAAAATTTTTTAATTACATCTTTTTTTTTTGTGATGTGTAGAATTTTAGAGTATATTCTTGATGTAGTATTGAGTTTTTCATAAACATTATTAACTTTTTTTATTTTGTTTTGAAAGGATTTTGAATAAAGTTTTTTTATCGCGTTTTCAATAGTTTTTGTATTAACTTTACAGTCTATGATAGACGAACTTTTTGATCTACCCTGCTGTCTATTACCAATATTAATTGTACCTTTTTTTAAAGTAGGAACTTCAATAATACCACTTGAAGAATTACCTATTACTCCATCGCACAAATTTATTAAGGATAAGTAATTCTCATACCCAAGTGATTTAAAAAAAACAAAATTAGAATTTTTTTTTGTAAAATTGATAATGTTTTTCTGTATTTCTTCTGAACCTTTATCAAAGTTAGGAGAGGTAATAAAAAACTTAATGTCTTTGTATTTTTTGAGAGAATTAAGAATCAAATTTATTTTTATTTTTTGATTTGTTTTTAAATATGTTTCAGGATGGTATGTGAAGACAAGATTTTTTTTGAAAAAATTTGTTTTTAGATTTTTTTCAATTTGCTTTTTACTATAAAATTTTATTTTTTTTATAGAGTCTACACTTAAAGATCCATAGTTATAAACATTTTTTGGATTTTCCCCCATTTGTATCACTCTTTTTTTGTTAATTTCATTAGCTACAAAATGAAAATCAGAAAATTTTGTAATTGAATGTCTAATAGATTCATCTATTGCACCATATGTTACTTCTCCACCATTAATGTGAATAATTTTAGATCTGTTTAAATAGGCTAAATATGCTAAAGGTATCATTTCAAACCTATCACCAAAAATAATATAAAAGTCTGGATTTATTTTTTTAAAAATATTTTTGAAATATCTAAAAGTATTATTAACAATTTCAACATCATTAAGTTTATTTTTTTTACTATTTTTTAAAATATCAACTTTTTTGAAAATATTAATTCGATCTTTTTTAATTTCTTGAATTGTTTCACCGAAATCTTTAGAAAGATGAGTCCCAGATACCGCTAGATAAAAAATAATTTTTTTTGATGATTGAAGTAACGAAATTAAATTTTTACATGATCCATAATCTGACCTAGAAGTAGTTATAAAAAGAATTTTTTTTTTCATTTTATTTTTTTATAACTCAAAATTGAGTTTGTTTTTACGTCGCTCTTTAAAGTTTTTCCAATAATTTTTTTGTAATCAATTGGTGAAATTCCTTCAATTCGTGGTCTAAGAGCAACAAGGTCACTTTTTTTAATTTTATGATTTTTTTTTAAATTTTTAGAGAAATAAATTGATTTTTTTGCAATTTTTTTTGTTAAACTTTCTTTTATACTTATTGTATTTCTATTATCTTTAAGACTAATTTTAATATCACGAATATCTCTCACAAATTTGGCTAGTTTTTTACAATCTAAAGATGCATTATGATCTGGTCCTTCCATATTATTATCAAGGGTAATATGTTTTTCAATTATCACTGCTTCCTTAGCAATCGCCGCAATTGCTGCAGAAGAGCCTATTGTGTGGTCAGAAAAACCAACTTGGTATCCAAACTCTCTAATTTGCTCAATTGCACCTAATTTTGTATCTTTTAAATTTGTTGGGTAATTGCTTACACAATGTAGTATTGCCAATTTATTTTTTTTAAACTTAATTATTTTTAATATTTTTTTTAATTCATTTATTTTTGTCATCCCGGTAGAGAGTATGACTGGTTTGTTGAAACTTTTTATTGTTTCAATTAAGAAAACATTATCATTATCTGTCGAAGAAATTTTAAATGCAGGTACATTTATCCTATTTAAAAAATAAGCGCTATCTATATCAAAAGGCGTAGATAAAAAAATGATACCTTTCTTATTACAATAATTTTTTAACTTAACAAAATCTGGATATTCCAAATTATATTTTTCAATTAAGTCATTCATGTTTTTGAATCTAGTTTTTTTTTGATATTTAGCTAGCGGTGTATTTTCAACCATTAAATTTTTAATGTTTATTGTTTGAAATTTGACTGCATCACACTTAGCGGCAACAGCATAATCAATTAATTTGAAAGCGTTATTAATGTTTCCATTATGATTAATTCCAATCTCAGCAATTATAAAAGGTAAACTTTTATTTGAAATTATTTTATTATTTATCTTAATCATAATTAATCAAAAAATATTTTCTATTTTTAATTTTCAAAAAAGGTTTAAAGTTTTTTGTATATGTGGCTTTAATTATCTTATCTAAATTTGATTTGTTCTTTACAACATTAATTTCATATAATTTCTCTAAATCTTTAGTGGTATATAATTTTTTAGACCACCTAAATTTAATTTTTTTGAGGTTGGAATAGTAATATTTCTTATTTTTTAAACAATTTTTAATTACTCTAATTGCTTGTGAGAACATTATTTGATGAGTTTTTCCTAAAATTTTTTCAATATTATCTTTATTACTTAATTTAAATTTAACAACATCAATTATTTTTCCATTATCTATTTTATGATCTATATAATGTGCAGTGCTTCCATAAAATTTACTATTTTTATAAATAGCAAAATTTACTGCTCCGATGCCTCTAAAATTTGGAGGTCCAGGATGGAAATTAATAGCTCCATATTTTGATTGATTGATTAATTTTTTTTTTAAAATAAAATAACTCCTAAAACAAAAAATAAAATCAAATTTTTTATTTCTTATTTTTCCGATGTCAATTTTTTTATTTCTCTCTTTACTTTCAAGGTAAATAAGTGTTTTAGAATTTTGATTTAAATATTCTTTTATTTTATTTGAATATATACAGTTTTCCCTCCCAAAAAATAATACACTTTCGAAACCTCTTTTGTTGTTGATCATCTTATTTTATAGCTACTACTAGGCAAATTGATAATTCTTTTATGTATTTTAATTGCATTATCTAAATTCATTTTAGGAAATTTTTTTAGATGATTTAAAGTGTGCAGTAATTCCCACGCAGGCCTTAACATAATCTTATTTTCATAACTTTTCTTTAAAATTAGATCCCTAATATTTTGTTTTTTTTCATTTAGAATTAAAGTTTGAAGCCAAAAATTACTTTTACTAAATTTTGGTTGATCCATTATTTCTATGAAATTAAATTTTGAAAAATGTTTCTTATATTTTTTGTATAATTTTCTTTTTTCGATTAAAATTTTTTTTAAATATTTTAATTGTAAAAATCCGACCGCAGCATTTAGATTCGGCATTCTATAATTATAGCCAATCTGATCATATGAATATTTCCAAATATGAGGAATCTTTGAATTTGAAATTAAATACCTTGCTCTCTTTGCTAAAGTTTTATCTCCAGTTAGTATTGCACCACCCCCAGCCGTAGATATTGTTTTGTTACCATTAAAACTTAAAATTCCAATTTTTCCAAATGTTCCTAAATGTCTATTTTTATAAAAACTACCAATAGCCTCAGCTGCATCCTCTATTAAAATTAATTTATATTTTTTACAAAGCTTAAGAATATTTTGAATATCTGCTGAATGCCCAAATGTGTGTAGAATAATTATAGCTTTAATAATTTTACCTGTCCTTTTGTTAATACATTTATTTTTTTTTATAATGCTTATTTTTTCTAGATAATTGTCTAATTTTAAACAATCAACTCCTAATGAATTTTTTTCAATATCTACGAAATGAGGGGTTGCACCACAATAAATGGTTGAATTTACACTAGATATATAGTGAAGAGTTGGAATTAAGATTTCGTCATTATTTTTAACATCGATAAGCTTTAAAGATATATGTAATGCAGAACTTCCAGTATTAGTTGTTATAACATATTTTGATTTTGTTAATTTTATTAATTTATCCTCAAATTTTTTAACAAATGGACCTATCATAAATTTTTTATTATGCAGCGTTTTATTAATAAATTTAAATTCTTTTTTTGGTAAGAATGGCTCGTGCAATTCTTTAGATAAATTTTTAACAACCTTTAATATGGAATTAACTACTGCATTAATTAAAATCTTATTTTTCAAAATTTCTATATCCTTTGTTAACTCGTAACTGAATAAAATTATTTCTTCTTATCTTAAAAGATTTTATTCTCATTATTTTGATTAATTTCAAGACAGTTCATTAATTTGTGTTCAATTATTGAACATTTAATATATATAATTAATTATAACTGTAAAGACTTAAAACTTAACTGTTTCTTTATTACAAAAAACAATAGAAACCAACATAAATTCCATCAATAGACTAGTATGTTAGGATTAATTAATTTATATTAAATATTTTACAGGTATTTAAATCCATTTGTAAATTGCATTGAATAACATTAAGTAAAAATGAAAATTATTTATGATCATAAAATTTTTTGGAGTCAAAAATATGGTGGTATTTCTAGATACTTTGTAAATTTGTTTAAAAATTTAGATAATTTAGATATAAATTATAAAGTTATAGCTCCATTTTATAAAAATAACTTTTTAAAAAGAGAGATTAAGAAAGAAAAGATTGTTGGAACTCACTTAAATAATGTGTTTCCAAAAACCTCATTTTTACTAAGCTTGTATAATAATTTTTATTTTAATTATTCAATCAAAAAAATTAAACCAGATATAATTCACACAACTTATTACAATAAGTCTATTTATAATGATAAGACGCCTCTCGTAACAACAGTTTACGACTTGATACATGAAAAAAAAATAGTTGCTGGCAGCAAATACAACCTTGTAAAAAAAGATGTACTAGATAAATCTGATCAAATAATCTGTATATCAAAAAAAACTCAAGAGGATCTTATAGAAATTTATGGAATTTCTAATGACAAAATTTCAGTTATTTATCTAGGCTCAGATCATTTGATTGATAATATAAATATTCCTAATAATATTACTCAAAAACCATTCTTAATATTTATTGGTTCAAGAAAAAAATATAAAAATTTTTCATTATTACTCAAATGTATTTCTCTATCTGAAAAAATTAAAAAAGAGTTTGATCTAGTTGTTTTTGGAGGTGAAAAAATTAATAATAAAGAAAAAATGTATATTAATGAATTAAAATTAAATCCAATGAAAATTTATTTTGAGAATGGAGATGACATTAAATTAAGTAATTTGTTAAAAAGATCCACATGCTTTATTTTCCCATCCTTACAGGAAGGTTTTGGTCTTCCGATACTAGAGTCAATGAGAAGTCAATGCCCAGTTTTTTGCTCTAATATTGATGTCTTTAAAGAAATTGCAGCAGAGAGTGCTGAATACTTTAATCCATCAGACATCGATGAAATGAAGCATAAGCTGGAGAATTTAGTTTTTTCAACTTCTAGATTAGAAAATTTGAAAAAATTAGGTTATGAAAGATCTTTAAAATTTACTTGGCAAGAATGTGCAAAAAAAACTTTGGAGGTTTATAAAAAATTGTAAACCAGATTATATTTTGTTTTATCGTAGCATTTTAAAAATTCTATAGCGCAAAAAAAATTATCTTAATTACGGCAGAAAGTTAATTTCCCTCTTACTTGATATTGATATTATCTAATTTTATATTCTTAATTTTCAAAATATAATATAAATAAATTTTTTAATGTCCTAAAAATTTCGATTTTGGGAATTTTTGATTTACCTTGAGCTCTATTTTTGAATGTTATTGGAATTTCTTTTATCTCATAATTTAATTTATTTATTCTGTATATCGTTTCCATAAAAAAACTATAACCTTTAGAATTAATCAAATTAAAATTAAAATCTTTTAGTTTAACAAGATTAAAACCTCTAAATGATGAGGTAAATTCGTTACAATTAATTCTTAAAAAATGTTTAAAAACTTTGTTTCCTAAAACACTTAATAAAAGTCTGAATCCACTCATTTCACATTTCCCGCCAAGTGAATATCTGGAGCCGATAACAAACGGAAATTCATCTAAAAGATTTATTATCTTAGGAATTTCAGATGGATCATGAGAAAGATCAGCATCCATCGAAACAAAGTTTGTGTAATTATTATTTTTGGCATATTGATATGCCAACTTATGAGCAGTGTCTAAACCAGATTTACCATCTCTAACAATTACTTTTAAATTTGATAAATTTTTTTCTAATTGTTGTAAAACTTCCCATGTCTTATCTGGGCTGTTATCATCAATTACAAGTATATCAATATCTTTATTAATTTCATTTATATCATTAATAAGTTTTTTTATATTTTCTTTTTCATTGTAGGTTGCGGTAAATATTAATGTTTTACTCATAAAAAAAATTGGTTTAATTAGTACTCTAAAAGTATTAAAAATAATTTCAAATTAAGTATATGAAATACAAAAAAACTGCAATTATCTTTGGAGTTACTGGTCAAGATGGTGCTTATTTATCACATTTTTTATTACAAAAAGGCTACAAGGTAATTGGAACAACTAGAAACAGATCAAATAAAAACTTGCATCGCCTTGAAAGACTGAATATTAAAAAAAAAATTACTTTATTAACGGGAGTAGCACTAAATTTAAAGTTTTGTGAAAAAATTTTGAGGCGAAATATAAATGAAATTTATTATTTGGCTGGAGATTCCTCTGTAATCAAATCATTTGAAACACCTGATATTTCACTAAAAAGTAATACTGAGGGTATCTTAAATATATTGCAAACTTTAAAGCAAAAAAAATATAAAACAAAATTATTTAATGCTGGTTCTGGACAATTTTATGGAGATAATGAAAAAAATTTTTATAATATTGATTCTAAAATAGAACCCCAAAGTCCTTATGGGGTATCTAAAGCCGCAGCTTATTGGCTTATAAAAATTTACAGAGAGAAATACAATATTCATTGTTGTACAGGAATTTTATTCAATCACGAATCTCCTCTTAGATCAAAAGAATTTGTAACAAAAAAAATTGTTGATACAGCACTCAAGATGAAAAAAAAAAAGAGTTTAAAGCTAGAATTAGGAAATGTTGATATATATAGAGATTGGGGGTGGGCACCTGATTATGTTGAAGCTATTTGGCTTATGATGCAAAGAAATAAGCCAAGAGATTTTATAATTGGATCTGGAAAAACTTATTCTTTAAAAGAATTTGTGAACGAAGTATTTAGATATTTAAAATTAGATAAAAAAAATTTAAAAACAAATGTATCTAAATATAAGAGAAAAATTGATTTAAGAGGTTATAAGGCTAATATTACAGATACTCAAAAAAAACTTAAGTGGAAACCTAAGTTAAAATTTAAAACAATCATTCATAAGATGATAAACAATGAATTATTTTAATTTAATATTTTCCAACAAATCAATTTTAAGAATATTTCAAATAGAAATTTTCAAAAAATTAAAAATAAATGGAGATATTATAGAATTTGGAGCATCTGAAAAAATTGATAAAAATTTTTGTAATAAGCAATTAAAGAATTGCAATATCACTTACTCGAATATTAATTCCTCAAATAAAAAATTTCTAAATATTGATTTACAAAAAGAAATACATTTAGATACCAAATATGATTACGTTATTATTTTTAACGTTTTAGAGCATCTTCTTGATCCAAATTTAGCTTTTAACAATTTATCAAAAATTTGTAAAAAAGACGGTAGAGTAATCGGATCTACGCCGTTTCTTTTCAGAGTACATGGTGCACCAAAGGACTACTCAAGATTTACAAAAGATCATCTTATAGAATTATTAAAAATCAATAACTTTAAAGATATTGAAGTCATAGAACTTGGCACGGGTCCATTTTTAGCTTGTATCTCTTTATTAAGAAGTTATTTAAAATATTTACCAATTTTCTATCAATTGTTAGTTTTGATGGCTTTAGTTTTTGATAAGTTTATAAAATTATTAATCAGAACGGATCCAAAAAAGATTTATCCTATTGGATACATTTTTTTAGCTACTAATAATTAAAATATGAAAAATAAAATACTTGTTACTGGTGGGACTGGTCTAATTGGTAAATATTTGCAAAAAGAAATGCCTAATGCAACATATGTTGGATCCTCAGATTACAATTTGACTAAAAACGATCAAGTTATAAAGATGTTTCAAGACATAAAACCAAATATTGTAATTCATCTTGCTGCATTAGTTGGAGGTGTTCATCATAATATTGAAGAACCTGTAAAATATTTTGAAGAGAATGTATTAATGAATACTTTTGTATTGAGAGAAAGTTATAAATTTAATGTAAAAAGATTTACTGGAATATTAAGCTCTTGTATTTATCCTGACAAGATCTCAAGTTACCCAATTAAAGAAGATCAATTAATTGAAGGTGCACCTCATCAAGATTTATTTTCTTATTCATATGCCAAAAGATGTTTGGCTATTCAGGTTGATATGTATAATAAGAAATATAAAACAAATTATAATTATTTAATTCCATGTAATTTATATGGAGAATTCGATAAATTTGATCAAATACGTGGACATTTTGTAGGTGCTTTAATTCATAAAATAATTACTGCAAAAAAATCTAAACTAAATTCTATTGAGTTATTTGGGGACGGGAAACCTTTGAGACAATTTATGCATGCAAGAGATGTAGCCAAAGTGATTTGTACCATGATACAGGAAAATAAATATCTAAATATGAATATTGCTACAGCTGAAAATTATTCAGTAGATAAAATTGCAAAAATTGCTTTAAAAGTTTGCGATGCAGAGCATTTAGAAATAAAATACAATCCTGAAAGACCAAACGGACAGATGAGAAAAGATATTGATACATCTATATTTGAAAAAAATTTTTCAAATTTAAAACTAATTTGCTTATCAGATGGAATTAAAGAAATATACAAAAAACTTAAAAAATGACCAAAACACTTTTATTTGGAGGCAGTGGTTTTTTTGGACCAGTTATTTTATCTAAAAATAAAGATATTATTTCAGTAGGAAGGACCAAACCCCCTAAGCATTGTCAGAATAAACATATACAAATAAATGATTTAGACGAGTTATATAAATTGGATGAATTAGATTTTGATAAAGTAATTTTTTTAATTGGTAGTTCTAACCATCATGATATTAACATTAATATTGACATGGGTATTGATTTTAATGTTTACCCATTAAACAAAGCACTTGATTATTTTTCAAAAAGAAATTTGAAAAAGTTTATTTGCTTTACAACAATACTTTTGTATGATCAAAAAAAATTAGTCATCCCAGTTGATGAGAAACAAGAAATAAATCCTTTCGCTAATAAATATATATTTAGTAAATATTTGTCTGAACAAATAGTAAAGTTTTATCAAAATACAGTTCCATCAATAATTATTAGATTGAGTAACATCTATGGGTACACAGAATTAAGAAGACCAGATTTAATACCAACAATTATGCAGGATGTTTTTGAAAAGGAAAAAGTTGAAATATGGTCAAATAAACCAAAAAGAGATTTTATATTTACAGAAGATGCTGCAGATGCTGTTCTAAAAATATTAAATACTGATTTTACAGGTATAATTAATTTAGGATCAGGGAAAATGTCATCATTAAAGTTAATTTCTGAAATAATTGAAAATCTATCAGGAAAAAAAATAATATCAAAAAATCAACCAGTTAGTGGACCAATGGAATTTAACACAGATATTAAAAAAATCTCAGAAATTACAGGTTGGGAGCCAAAGTTTGATATCCAAAAGGGTTTAGAAAAAACTTTTAACATAATGAAATCATACTATTCAAAATAAATTTGATGAAAATATTTTATTGGTCACCTTTTCTATCTAATATTGCGACCGTAGACTCTGTTATAAATTCGATAAATTCACTAAAGAGATATAGTTTAAAAAATAAATACAAAACTTTCATAATTGACTCAACAGGAGAATGGCAAGAAAAATTAGCGAAAATATCTGGCATAGATATCATAAAATTGTATAGGAAAAATTATTACAAATTTTTACCTAAAGGTAATTTTTTTAAAAGTCGTCTATCACAAATCCTTATCTTTGGATTAAATTTTAATTTATTAAGAAAATTATTACTTAAAGAAAAGCCTGATTTTTTAATTGCACACTTAATTATCTCTTTACCATTAATTCTATTTTTTTTTTTTAAATTTGAAACAAAACTAATAATAAGAATTTCAGGGACACCAAAACTTAACGGACTCAGAAAATTTTTTTGGTCTTTGTTCTCAAAAAATGTGCATACTGTGACTTGTCCCACTCGATCAACATTAAAAAGATTGGATGAATTAAAAATTTTTCCAAAGAAAAAATTAAAACTTCTTTATGATCCAATAATTAAAGTAAATTTAATAAACACTAAAAAAAGAGAAAAAATAGAAGATAGATTTATTGGAACTAATTATATTCTTAGTATAGGTAGATTAACAAAACAAAAAAATTTCCCTCTACTTATAAAAGCATTTAAAAAAATATTAAAGTATTACCCAAACTTAAAATTAATTATTTTAGGAGAAGGTGAAGATAGAAAAAAAATTGAAAAATTAATCGAGAAATTAATATTAAGGGATTATGTATTTTTAGAGGGATATAAAAAAAACGTATTTAACTATTTACATAATTGTGAGTGTTATATTTCTTCATCTTTATATGAAGATCCAGGTTTTAGTTTAATAGAATCTGGATTTTTGAATAAGTTTGTAATTGCAGCTGATTCTAATACTGGTCCATCTGAGATATTAGATAGTTCTAATAATGGTCTCTTATTTAAAAACAATGATGAAACTTCTCTTGTAAATCAATTTTATGAATTTAAAAAATTAAGTATCCATGAACTTATGAAAAAAAAAATAAACCTTAAAAAATTTTCTAAAAATTTTTCATCCTTTAATCATTATAAAAGTTTAGATAAAATTTTATCTATTTAGAGTAGTAAAAAAATGGATCTATTATCTTTTTTTTACTTAATAAATTTGCAATATTTTCAAATTTCTCTCCTTTAGAAAGAAATATAAAAAAATTATATTTTTTTAGTTCATTATTATCTAATTTATCTGAAGATTTAAGAAACGGGTCAAAACCTTTTGTAAATTTAAATTTTTTCCTAAAATATTTTAAAATTTGAATTTTTTGTGAATTTCTTATATCTGCTACTCCGTACTTATATGTGAGACCAACTACACAAATTTTTATTTTGTTTTTTTTAATTCGGCTTTTTTGAATAAAAAAATTAGCAAAATCAATCACGTATTTTTTCATGTAATTATTAACATGCCTACCAGACAAAGTTACTTTTGGTTTATAACCCCTTTTTTTTGCAATATAAGTTAAATAGTATGGATCCACAGGTAGACAATGACCACCAACTAAACCAGGAGCAAAATTTAAAAAGTTCCATTTAGTTGAAGCTAAGCGAACAACCTCATTAAAATTTAATTTCAATTTATTGCAAATTATCAGTATTTCATTGAATAATGCTATATTCAGGTCCCTTTGAATATTTTCTATACCTTTTGCTGTCTCTGCTTCTCTAATATTTTTAGACAATATTAGTTTTTTGCAAATTTTTTTATATACACTTTTTAATAAAATTTTAACTTTCTTATTATTACCTTCATAGGCAAGAACTTTATTTATATTGTTAAGATTTCTCTCCTTATCACCCGGGTTTATTCTTTCTGGACTATAACATGTGCTAAAATCACGATTATTTACTAATTTTGTTTTCTTTTCCAATTTGTTTATAAATTCCCCTGTAACACCGGGATAAACGGTAGACTCTAGAACTAGTATATCTCCCTTTTTTAAAATTTTTGACAGTAAAAGAAGACTTTTATTAATATATTTTAAATCTGGCTGTTTAGAATTAGTTATGGGAGTTGGCACACAAATTATATAAAAATTACAATTATTTATGTCTTGAATATTTTTTGAAAAAAATAAGTTTTTTTTTTTAAGATCTTTTTTTTTAAACTCATCATTGAGGTCTATACCTTTTTTTAAAGAATTTATTCTTTCAGAATTGATATCAAAACCAACAATTTTATAATTTTTAGCTAATTTAATGCAAATAGGTAAACCTACATAACCAAGACCAATTACACATATTTTTAACATGAAATATTTATATCGTTAATGAATTAATATTGATATATCAATATCATTTTTATGCAAATATTAATTACAGGGTCAGCAGGTTTCATTGGATTTAATCTTGCTAAATATTTACTAGAAAAATCCAATGTTAGAATAATTGGAATTGATAGTTTAAACAATTATTATTCTAAAAAATTAAAGAAAGATCGTATTAAAGAACTTTTAAAATTTAAAAGATTTTCTTTTTTTCATACAAATATTTTAAATAAAAAAAAGGTCGAAAAAATTTTTAAAATAAAAAAAATAGATTATGTAATAAATCTTGCTGCTCAAGCAGGTGTACGCTATTCTCTGGAGAAACCAAACGAGTTTGTAGATAACAATATACAAGGATTTTATAATTTAATTGATGTAGCCAAAAATTTTAAGATTAAAAAATTTATTTATGCTTCTTCTAGCTCAATTTATGGTGATTCTAAAAAATTCCCATTAAAAGAAACCCAAAATGTAAAACCAAAAAATATTTACGCTTTATCAAAAAAAATAAATGAAGAAATGGCAGAAGTATTTTCTAAACAATATAATATTCCTTTTATAGGTTTAAGATTTTTTACAGTTTATGGAGAGTGGGGTAGGCCAGATATGTTTATGATGAAATATTTAAACTCAAGTTATAAAAAAAGAATAAATTTTTATCTAAACAATTATGGCAAACATACTAGAGACTTTACATATATTTTAGACGCATGCAGAATTATTGAAAAATTAGTTTTGTCAAAAAAAAATATTAGACATGAGATTTTTAATATTTGTTCCAATAACCCTAAGAAATTGACTGATATAATTAAAAGTATTAATAATCTAACATTAAAAAAACCAAAATTATTTAAAAGGAAATTACAGCAAGCAGATGTTGTTAAAACTCACGGGAGTAATAAAAAAATTAAAAAGTTTTTGGGAAATCAACATTTTACATCAATCAATCAGGGCTTAAGAATTACAGTTAATTGGTTTAGGAAATATTATAATCTTTAAATTCCAATTAAAATTTTCTCAAATCTAGCGACATGGTTTTTTAAATTAAAATGAGAAGAATTTTTTTTTGCGATTATAGATTTTTTTAAAAATATTTTTGGATCATCTATAAATTTTTCTATCGATTTTTTTAATTCATTTGAGTCTCTATAAATCGTACCTCCTTTTCCTTTTAATAAAATTTCATTTATACCTCCGTGACTTTGTGAGGCTATAATAGGTAAACCTATATGAGCTGCCTCAACAACTGAGTTTGGGAAACCCTCGAAATAGGAAGAGTTAATATATAGATCTGCTTTCAGCAAATAATTGAAAGGATTTTTTTTATAACCAATTAACTTTACTTTTGACTCCAAATTTTGAGATTTTATAAATTTAGCGATCTCTTTTTTTTCTGATCCAATACCAATAATATAAAAACTTATCCTTTTTTTTATTTCACTTATTGCTTTAATAATTTCGTAAATATTTTTTTCTTTAGATAATCTACAGACTGTAATAATTTTTACTTTTGAATTTTTAAAATTTTTCTTAATATTTTTTTTGTTGGTATTTTTTATGATTGAAATTGACGGTGGAAATAAAGTTTTTGATGAGATAGCATATTTTTTTTTTAGATATTGTCCTAAATATTTTGAGTTACAAATGATTAAATCAAATTTTTTATAAAAATATCTTATTAAAAGTCTCATCAATGTTTTTTTAATTCTATCAATAAAACTAAAATAAATTTCTAATTCCTTAAAAGGTGTCCTTTCAATAGCAATAAATTTCAAATTTTTCTTTTTTTTTATAAAAATTGAACATAATAAATTTGTATAATTTATATTTGAGATAAGATAATTTTGATCGTTATTTGCAGTTATTTTTGAAATTATTTTACGAAGAAAAAAAATTGCAAAAAAGGCTCGACTAGAATTTATTATTTTTACTTTAATACCTGCTTTTAAAAATTCTTTTTCATATGCACAATGGTTCATACAAATTATAAAAATATTATATTTTTTTTTATTTAACGAATTACAAAGTCTAAAAACTGAATTTCCAGCTCCGCCTCTCCCAAATCTCGCTAAAAAAAAAATAAGATTTTTTTTCATTAATTTGTTTCCTGACATTCATATTTATTTTTTTGTTTATAAAGAATGTAATTTTGACCTTTATACTCCAAACAATAATCAATTAAATTCAGTTCGTTTATTTCATAAAAATTATCATTTTTATCTAATATTAAAAAATTTGGATTTGGGTCTAAATTGATGAAATTTTCAAATTCATTTTTCAGTCTTTTAAGCTCCAATTGTGGAATGATTGATTGTTGATGAAGAATTGGCGAACTTTTTTTTAAAAACTTTAATTCCTCATCAGTAAATTCCTTCATATTTTTAAATGTTATCATGGAGTTAGCTTGATATTTGTAAAAGAAAAAAGTTGAAATATTCAAATTCAAATATCTCCAACTTGATTTGTTGTTTTCATTATTTAGAAACTTATCAAAATTTTCATTACTTAGATTAAGTAATTTAAAGGCTGAGAAAATATCCTCCTCAATCATTATGTCTGTTTTTGAGCTAAAGAGACCATTAATTAAAGATAGATATTTAACGTCATTCATTATTGCCCAAATCATAAAATCTGTATTAAAAGTAAGAATTGATATATTTTTAATTTTATCGATGCTTCTTATTTTTTTTGTGACATTATTAAATTCTTTTCTTGAAGTTTTATAATTAGAGTCTGCGAAATTATTAAGATTTAATGAATAAAAAGAATAACATAAAAAAAATATCAAACTTAAATTAATAATTTTATCAAATTTGAAAAAAAGAAAGGAATTAAAAAATTTTTCTAAATAAATCATTACAAAAAAAATAAAAAATAATATTCCATTAATTATCATTAAATTATTGAAATGATAAAAAACGCATGCTTTGTTAGATATCAATATAAAGAATAAAGGGTTTAAGACTGATGCAACAAATAATATACAAAATAGATTTAAAAATTTCTTGTTTTTATGATTTTTAAAATTTATCCAAATTGTTGATAAAATCACACTAAAAAATATGATTATAAAAGTTATTTCAGTAAATTGACTTAAATAAAATTTAAGCAATGTTTGTTTATACTCCAACGATAAGCCATACACGCATTGTCTAGTAGTAAAATCTTTTTCGTGTAAATATAGATTAATTAAAAAAGGAAGAGAACTTACGAAAAAAGTAAAGATAAGATATTTATAATATTTAAATTGAGTAATAATATTTTTGATTAAATTTTGTTTATATTTATTAAACAGGATTACTGCTAAAGTTAAACTTTCTAGAAAAAAATAGTAGTAAAAACTAGATAAACTAAGACCCATTACTAACCCAATTAATGCAAAATTTTTCACATTATATTGATTTTTAAAATACATTTTTAAAGCTAGGTAAATAAAAGCTAATAAAAATAAATTTGAAATCATTGGCCTGGGAACTCTAAAATTATAAAGATTATCACCATAAATTTTCAAAAATTGAATTTCATTTAAAAAACTTAAATTAATTAAAGAGGGAGAAACAAGTATCAATAAAGAACAAAATAATGAAATTTTTTTTGAGAATATAAAGCGATTTATTTTATAAAGTAATGATATAAAAATAGTTAAAGACAAAAATTCTAAAAAGATAAAAGAATAAAAATTAAATATCTTTAGGAAAATCGCATGTAACAATAAACTAGAAATTGGAATAGGTATAATTTTTAAATCTTCAATAATTGGATCAAAACTTGAAGTAAAATTTAAGTCTGAGAGGTACTTAATTAATGGATAATAGTATTTACCATCTGTAACACTTTCAAATAAAATTTTTACGTCAATTTCCTCTTGAAAAAAATAGAAAGATAAAAACCATTTTACTAAAATTAGAAATAAAGAAATATATATAATATATAATTTTTTTAATTTATTAATCACTTATTTTTCAAAGTAGTAAATTCTAAATCTTTTAATTCGTATTCGATATTTTATTTTTATTTCATTGCTAAATGAGTGGCTAGAGCATTTATTGTTTTTTATAATTGTCATAGCTTATAATTTAGAAAATTTTATTTAAATTGTTTATTTTTGTATTAAAAAAAAAATATATTTTTTAAATTAAAAATATATAACATTTACAAGTATTTTTAAATAATAATGAAAAGTAAAACCTTAAAAAATTTCAGAATATATGTGGCTGGACATAATGGTATGGTTGGCAGAGCGGTAATTAGGTATTTAAAAAAAGAAGGTGTTAAAAATATAATTTTTGCTGACAGAAAAAAAATCAATTTGTTAAATAGCAAGGACTTAGAAAAATTTATTAAGTTGAGTAAACCAAATATAATTATAAATTGTGCTGGAAAAGTTGGGGGAATATTGGCAAACGCAAGCTATCCTGTTGAATTTATAAATGAAAACATCTTTATTCAATTGAATTTGATCAATCTTGCTTATAGGTTCAAAATTAAACATTTTATAAATTTAGGAAGTTCTTGTATATATCCAAAAAATTCTAAACAACCTATTAGAGAACAATATCTGTTATCGAATGAGCTTGAAAAAACTAACGAGGCTTATGCACTTGCAAAAATTGTTGGATTGAAAGTTTGTGAATTTTATAATCTACAATATAAAACAGATTTTTTCACTCTTATGCCATGTAATTTATATGGTCCATACGATAATTTTCATTTAAAAAATAGTCACTTTATACCCGCATTAATAAAAAAATTTATTGAAGCAAAAAGAAAAAAGAAAAATGTAGTTGAAATTTGGGGCTCAGGTTTACCCCGACGAGAAGTAATGCATGTAGATGATTTGGCAAATGCAATAGGATTTTTGTTAAAATTAAAGATTAATAATGACAAAAAACTCAAAAAAATTATTAAAACTAATTCATTAATAAATGTAGGATCTGGCCAAGAATACCAGATAAAAAGGTTTGCTGAAATTATAAATAAATTAACTTTCTCAAACAAAAAATTAAAATTTAATAAAAAATTTCCAGATGGCACAAAAAGAAAAATTTTAGATATTTCAATCTTAAAAAAAATTGGATGGAAATCTAAAATTAATCTTTATGATGGTCTAAGAAATACAATTAATTGGTACAAAATAAATTACTAGTGAATATAATTTAATTAGAATTAGTAGATTATAGATTTGAAAAAAAAAGAATTAAAAAGAAAATTTAGTAAAAAAGCTAGATTAGGTGGTTTATGGTTAAGATCTTTCAAGAAAAAAGATAAAAAAAAATTTCCTTTAATTTCAATAATAATGCCAAATTTCAAATCTAAAAATTTGGAAGATTCAATTAAATCAGTTTTGAAGCAAAGTTATAAGAATGTAGAGTTAATCTTAGTAGATGGAGACTCTGGAAACAAAACTATAAAAATTCTTAAGAGATATAATAATAAGATTGATTTTTGGATTAGTGAAAAGGATAAAGGTATGTGGGATGCGTGGAATAAAGGTTTAAAATTGGCTACGGGCAGGTTTGTAGGAATAGTCGACTCATCTAATAAACTATATCCAAATGCAATGAAAACTCTTTCTAATTATATTAAAAAATATAAAGATTTAGATTTTGTTTGCGGAACAGTCAAAAAAGATGGAAGGATTTATGCTGGTTTTAATCCAAAAAAAATAACAATAAAATTTAATATAATACCGTCCTCAGTGGTTGGTTTTTATATTAAAAAATCCTCTTTAAAAAAAGTAGGATATTTGAATCTAAAATATAAGATACAAGCAGATTATGATTTATTATATAGAATGATTGTAAAACATAATCTTAAAGGAATTCATTCCTCTGGAGATGAAGTTTTTGGTGATTTAGGAGAAAGTGGTTTTTCTAAAAAACACAATTTTTGGGAAGTGTTGTCTAATGAAATTATTATTAGAAATGATAATGGCCAAAATAAGTTAGTTTTGTTGTACATAATCGTAGGCAGAAGTTTGAGAAAATTTTTTAATATTTTATTTAGATTGTGAGTAAAAAGGTAATTTTTTATATTCCTTCAATTGAAGGCGGCGGTGTTGAAAAAAATTTATATTCATTAATTAAATATTTACCTAAACATATCGGGAAAATTTGTATTGTTACAGCAAATAAGAAGAGTCATAATTTTAAAGATATAAAATATATTTGTCCTAACTCAAATTATTGGAATAAAAAAAGTCGAATTTTAAAAAATATTATTTGTATTTATTTGTTAATTAAAAATTTTTGGTATTCAAAAGCTATAATTTTATCTTTTCAATCAAACATAACTTCTATAATTATATCCAAATTTTTTAGGTTTAAGGTACTAATAAGACTTAATACAAGTCTGAATAAATATCTAAATAATTACTATAAAAGAATTTTTTTTAAATTTTTCTATTCTTTATCTGACGCTATAATTGTAAATTCAAAATTTTTTCAGAAAGAATTAAATGAACTTAATTTAAAATCTCATTTGATCTATAATATGAACAATTACGATAAGAAGAAAAAAAAATTGGATTTTTTTAAAAAATTTAAAGGATTAAAAATATTAAATATTGCTAGATTAACTGATCAGAAAGATCAAATTACACTAATCAAAAGTTTAAAAATTTTAAAGAAAGGTAATATAGATTTTAGATGTAGTATTATTGGAAGAGGTGCAAATAAACATATATTAATAAATGAAATAAATAAGCTCAAGTTAAATCAAAATATCAAACTCATTGGTTATAAAAATCATGCTGAACAATTTATTTCTCAATCTGATATTTTTGTTTTGTCCTCAAAATTTGAGGGTCTTCCGAATGTACTTATTGAATCTCAAAAATATGGTGTGCCTATTATATCAAGTAATTGTCCGACAGGACCAAAAGAAATATTAATGAATGGTAAGCTGGGAGAATTATTTCCAGTTGGTAATTATGATGTCTTAGCAAAAAAACTGTTGAATTTTTACAAAAACAGAAAAATTTTAAAAATAAAATCCTCTAATGCAATAAAGTATTTGAAAAGATTTGATCCAATAATAAATTCAAAAAAATATTCTAATTTGATTTTAAAAGAGTATGAAAAACTTTAAAATATCTATTATCACTGTAACGAAAAATTCAGAAAAGTTTTTACTTCAAAACATTTTAAGCGTTAAATCCCAAAATTATAGAAATTTTGAACATATAATCGTTGATGGTAACTCTATAGACAATACAATCAAAATCATTAATTCTCATAAAAGATCTGTAAAACTTATAAAAAATAAAAATGATAGGGGTTTATATCATGCAATGAATGTTGGGATAAAAAATTCAACTGGAGATATTATAGGTATACTAAACTCTGATGATATTTATTTTAAAAATACATTAAAAATAGTCAATCAGTATTTTAATAGACATAAAGATTTAGATTTTTTATTTGGAAGTGTTTATAAATACAAACTTTTATCAGGCTATAATCCAAAAATCATTAATTGGAGTTTCGGATTTTATACTACTCATTCTGTAGGTTTTTTTATAAAAAAAAAATCTCAATTAAATGTAGGTCTTTATAATTTAAAATATAATTATTCTGCAGATTATGATTTGTTTTTGAGAATGATAAAAAAATTTAAATTAAAGGGATTATCAACAAAAAAAAATGAGATTTTTGGGAAGTTTAGACCAGGAGGCCTCTCATCAAAAATAAATTTTTTAGATTATTTGCGAGAATGCAATAAGATTAGACTTAATAATGGTCAAAATCCATTCCAGGTTTACATAATTTTTATATTAAGAATTTTAAAAAATTTAAAAAAAGTTATAATATGAATATCTATATTTGCTCTCTTCTAAGTAAAAAAAATTTAAAATTTTTAAAATCTCATCTAAATTCATTAAACAGTTTAAAGATACCAAGTAATTGTAATCTCAATATGGTATTCGTCATAAATCCAAAAATTTATTTTACCAGAAATCTACTTAAAAATTTATTAAATGATAAAGATTATTCTATTCTTTTAAGTGTCAAAGATAATATTCCAGATTCTCGTAATGTTTTTCTTAAATTTATAAAAAATAAAGATTTCCAATATGCTGGATTTTTAGACGACGACTGTTTAGTAGATATAAATTGGCTTCTTAATATGATGAAGTTTGTTAATCAAAATGATTGTGACATAGTTGGTGGTCCCCAAAAACACAAAGTTAAGAATGATATTTTCACAGATTATTATAATTGTTTAGAGCCAGATAGATCTCATGGTAAATCAGTAAAGTGGATTGCAACAAATAATTGTTTTTTTTCGAAAAAAATTTTTATTAAGACAAAAGTTTTTTTTAATCCAAAACTTGCTAGAGTAGGTGGGAGCGATCAATTATTTTTTAGTCAGTTAAATAAAAAAAGATTTATAATCAAGTGGAATAAAAAATCATTTATTACTGAAAATTTTAGTCATGAAAGAGAAAAAAGGGCGTGGTTTTTGAGGAGAAATTTGAGGTATGGATATTCTGGAAATATAATTGATAAAGAAATATATGGGAAAATAAGTATAATAATGATCTTATTTAAATTAGTATATTTAGTAGGCAGTGCATTCTTACTAATAATAATTCCATCTCGTAAAAATTATATTAAAGCTCTTTTTTTATTACTTAAAGCTTTAGGAAGATTGATAGGATTGCTTAATTACAAACCTAAAAAATATATATAATTCGATGCAAAATAATAAATACAGAAATAAAAAAAGATTATATAATTACTTTTTCTTATTGATTTTGAAATTTTATATTTATCAAAAAAGTTTAAAAAAATAATATAAAACATTGGCTCAAAATATTTTTGAAAAATATAAAAGCCTGTACTAAAAGTAACTAATAACAAAACTACCAGAATGTAATTTGATATTGTATTTTGACTAAAATATAAAATAAAATAGATTCCGAAAAAAGCAATTGGAATAACTAAATAAGGATTATTTAATAAAAAATATGAAATTTTTAAAATTATTCCACCTCCAACATTACCATTATAAATAAAATTTATACTACATAGAAATGTAACGATTAAACTTATAAAAAAAATTTTTTTATCAAAAAGATAGTATAAGTTAAATTTGGGATTATTATCATTATTTATAATTGTCTGTATAACAAATGGCACTAGATAAAAAAAAATCATTGAAGCACTAACTAAAATAGCAGAATTAAAGTTTGTAATATTTTGTTTTACACCAAAGAATAAAAGGGGGTTCAAGAATAAAAAATACACACCTGGAATTGCACAAAAAATAATAAATAATAATATATAGGTAAATCTCTTTAAACTTATCTTGTTTATTAAAAAAATTAAAAGGTACACAAAGAAAAAAACATAAAATTGTTTTGTATAACAAGCTAAAGCAAAGAAAATTATAGAAATAACTAATTTAAAATTTTCTTTAAAATTTGTTTTAATAAAAGAATTTAAATAAAAAATCCCAAAAGAGAAAAAAATCAGAGCAGTATTGTGGTTATTACCCCATATTGCAGAGTATTGAAAAACGGGAAAAATCAATATTAGTGAAGATAATGTAAGAATTATTGATCTATCTAAATTTTCAAAACGCTTTTTAAGTGAAAAGTATAATATTAAAGGCAGAGATAATGAAATTACTAGTACAGTAATTAAGTAAACATTTAAAGAATTGATAAAACTAAATTGTGAAAATATTAAGTGATGTAGAGGATAATTAATCAAATTTGTGTCTTCACCTAATGATAAAATAAAAAGATTATTCAGATCTTTTTTTAAAGAAATTATGTACTTCCAGTGAGTAGCTAAATCATTTACAACTCCCCCAGCTTTTGTTTGAATATCTTGGTCAAGCAAGTATTGATTATAAGCAAATGTTCCAAGAATATTTGATAAATTGATTTTTAATAAAAAACTTAATAATAATGTTGTAATAAATAGAGTTGTAAATATCCAAATAAAATATCTATTTATTAAGATTTTATCTATTATGTTAAAAAAAAATTTCATATCAATCATTATACCTTATCACAAAAAAAAAATTTTTTTTAAAGAAACAATCCAGTCTATTAATAAACAATCTTATAAAAATTTTGAAGTAATAATTATTTATGACGATTCTGATAAGTCAGAATTAAACCATGTAAAGAAAATAATGAATAATTTTAAGTTTGAAAAAAAATTATTAATAAATGATAGAATTTTAGGCGCTGGACTATCTAGAAATAAAGGAATTAAAGTTTCGAAGGGTGAATATATAGCTTTTTGTGATGCTGATGATTTATGGAATAAAGATAAACTTAAAATACAACTAGATTTTATGAAAAAAGAAAATTTATTATTTTCACATTCAAATTACTTTATAATTAATAATACCTCTAAAAAAATTGGTAGTTTTAAAGTCCCAAAAATTATTTCATATAATCAATTAATTAAGAGCTGTGATATCGGATTATCATCAGTCATGATCTCTAAATCATTGATGAAAAAAAACAGCTTTTCTAATTTAAAAACTAAAGAGGATTATTTATTATGGATAAAATTAATTAGGCATTTAAAAAATTTTAAAAGTATCAATAAAAACTTAGTTTATTGGAGATATTTAAAAAATTCTCTTTCATCTTCAAGTATCCAAAAAATAATAGATGCATTTAGGTTATATAGAAATTATTTAAACTTTAGTTTTTTATTTTCAATATTCTGTATGTTAAGATTGAGTTTTTATGCTTTAATAAAAAAAATTATCATGTATTTAAAAGTTTAATGAACAATTTAACTTTAGTAATTCCAGCAAAATTTGAGTCTACAACGCTTCCAATAGTTTTAAAAGAAATCAGTGAGCTTAACCTTAATTGTAAAAAAATTGTAGTAGTGCCAAAATATGATGAAGAAACATTGAAAGTTTTAGAGAAAAGTGATTGTCAGATCTTAATACAAAAGGGAGAGGGATTTGGTAATGCTCTTATTGAGGGTCTTAATCATTCCACTACTGAGTATTCTTGTATATTTAATGCTGACGGATCATTTGATCCAAAATATTTAAATCAAATGTTGAAAAGAAATGAGGATAATTTTGAATTTGTATTTAGTACTAGATATAAAAAACCTGGGGGAAGTGATGATGATACTTTCTTGACATTTATTGGAAATTACTTTTTTACTTTTTTATGTAAAGTTTTATTCAGACTTAATATTTCAGATGTCCTTTATACTTATGTTATGGGTAAAACGACTGCATTCCAAGATTTAAATTTAAAGTATAATGATTTTACTTTTTGTATAGAACTGCCAATAAAGGCTAAATTTAAATCTTTAAGAATGTGTGATATCCCATCTTACGAAAGACCAAGAATTAGTGGAAAAAAGAAAGTAAATGAGTTAAGGGATGGATTTCTAATTTTAATTTCTATATTAAGATTATTTATATTTAAAAAATGAAAAAAATAGCATTAATAACTGGAATTACAGGACAGGATGGTTCTTATTTGGCAGAGCTTTTATTGAAAAAAAATTATGTGGTTCATGGTTTAATTAGAAAATCTTCAACTTTTAATACAAAAAGAATTGATCATATTTATATAGATCCACACAATAAAACTAATTTTTTTTTACATTATGGAGATTTAACAGATACTAATAGCGTATACAACATTATCCATAAAATTAGACCAGATGAAATATATAATTTAGGTGCTCAAAGTCATGTTGGTGTTTCATTTGAAAATCCAGAATATACATCAGAGGTTTCAGGAATAGGGACATTAAGATTGCTGGAGGCAATTAGATTTTTAAAAATTAAGAATATTAAGTTTTATCAAGCTAGCACTTCAGAACTTTTTGGAGAAACGTATGGAAAGAATATTTTTAGTGAAAAATCTAAATTTCATCCAAAATCTCCATATGGTGTAGCTAAATTATATTCATACTGGATTACATCAGTTTATAGAGAGTCATATGGTATCTTTGCATCAAATGGTATCTTATTTAATCACGAAAGTCCAAGAAGAGGTGAAACTTTTGTTACAAGAAAAATCACGAGATTTTTAGCAAAAAAAAAACTTGGAAGTAAAGATATATTATATCTAGGAAATCTTAATGCAAAAAGAGATTGGGGACATGCAAAAGATTATACTGAAATGCAATGGCGAATTTTACAACAAAAAAAACCAAATGACTTTGTAGTAGCAACCGGTCAAGCTTTTTCAGTAAGACAATTTGTAGAAATAGCATCTAAATTTTTAAATCTTAAAATATATTGGCAAGGTAAAGGATTGAATGAAGTTGGATATTTGAAAAGAGGATCAAAAAAAGAGATAATTATCAGAATTGATAAGAATTACTTTAGACCTAATGAAGTTGAATATTTAAGAGGTGATGCTAGAAAAGCCTTTAGACTTTTAAGATTCAAACCGAAATATACTTTTAAAGATTTAGTTAAAGATATGATTGAAAGTGATTTAAAAAAGGCGAAAGACGAATTACAAAAATAAAAATGTTAGAGATTTATGTAATCTTTTTTACATTACTTTTAATTTTATCGTTTAATTATATATCAGAAAAAAAACAGTTTTTAATTGACAAGAAGTTTAATATTCATAAATCTTTTGCTACCAAAAATATAGTCCCAATTACTGGTGGCTTAACAATATTAATTTCAAGTTTGTTTTTTTTAAAATTAGACAGCCAGTATATAAAATTTTTTTTAATATTAATTTTTTTGGTAGGTTTTTTGTCAGATATCAATTATTTATTTTCACCTGTAAGAAGGCTATTTTTACAGATATTAATTGTTATAATATTTATCTATTCTGAACAGATTTTTATAAATTCTATTAGGATACAAATGTTTGATAACCTTCTAGAAAATATCTATTTTAAATATTTATTTACCATATTTTGTTTTTTAGTTTTAATGAATGGTTCTAATTTTATGGATGGAATAAATACCCTATTAGTAGGTTATTTTTTAAGTTTGTCATTTATAACTCTTATCTCTATACAGAAATTTAATTTACCTTACGATAATTATAATTTCAAAATTTTATTATGTATTCTATTTGTTGTCATATTATTTAATTTTTTTGGAAAATTAATTTCAGGAGATAGCGGCGCATACCTAATCTCGTTTATTTTTGGATATTTTTTAATAGAGCTTGTGGATGCATCTGATAGAGTATCCCCTTACTTTGTTGCATGTCTCTTATGGTATCCAGCATATGAGTGTCTTTTTTCAATTATACGAAAAATAAGAATAAAAAAATCAGTCGCTGAACCAGATAACCGTCATTTACATCAACTAATATTACTATTTTTCAAGCGAAAACTAAACTTAAAAGGTAATTTTTTAAACACATTTTCAGGAATGATAATAAATTTATTTAATCTAACAATTTTTTATGCAGCTTTTGAAAATGTTTCACAAACAAAAAATCTTATACTGATAAATATTTTATGTTTATTAGCATATAACTTATTATATTTCTGTTTAAACAAATTTCTTAAATAGTTTTAAGTAAAGTTTTTTTTATGTTTCCAATTGAAAAAATAATCCAAAAAAGAGTACCATTAAAAGTAGAAAAAAAAGACCCACTTGGTAGAATTGGAATTAAAAAAATCATTAGATATAGTACAGACGATAGATAAAATATACTCTTCGTAGCAATATAATTATGATAAATTTTTTTTAATCCAGTAAAAATTATTACAAAGAAAAATATATAACCAATTATTCCATGTTCAGACAGAAGTTCAAAATGTATTTGGTGTGGGTGTGTATTACATCTTACGTTTGATAATTTGATTTTTTCGTCAAAATATTTTTTATTATTACACTCATGTCTAAAATTTTTGTTAGCAACACCAAAAAGTGGATACTCTTTAAAAATTTTTAAAGAAACATCGTAATGAACAAAATACCTAATTTTTTGAAACCTATTAAAAAAGTCGCTTCCCTCAATAAATTCATTCTCTATTTTATTAACATCAATTGCCCTTTTAAAAAATTCCATTTGTTTATTATAAATATTTGGATTTAGATAAATTAAACTTAAAAATGATAGCAAAATCAAAATTATAAAATTTCTTTTTTTCAAAATCAATTTTTGTTGATTTATGAAAATAATGATAAATGAAAATATTATTAAACTTTTAATAAAATTTGACCTCTCACCAGTGATTAATATTGTTACAGGTATTAATAATAATAAAAAGTTAATTATAATATTATTTTTAACTTTTAAATTTTGACTAAGATAATATGTTGTAATTGCGTACCCAAAACATAAAATTAAACTACCGACCACAAGTTCATCCTTAAAAAAACTAACTATTCTAGTTCCATCAGGACTTTCGTTTCCTATGATATTGTTCCCAAAAATGCTCTCAAAGAATACATCAAAGATGACAACTGCAATTATACAACTCCAATAAATCATTATTTTATTTAATGTCTTTGAGTCCACAACTAGTATTTTAAAAGAGTAAGCAAATATAATAAATTTTATAAATGTTAGTGATCTAATCAAACCCGAGTTAGTTTCATGGGTTGAGAAGTAATAAGAGTATAATGAATTAAATATAAGAAAAATGTAAAAGATTATAAGAAATTTGAAAAATTTTTCTTTGGTCCAGTCCCAATTTTTTTTAATAAAACAAAGATACAGAGTAAGAATATCTATAATTAATATATTTAAGTTAACGGCAAAATTTCCTAAAATTAAAGAGATAGGAAGAAGAGTAAACAAAAATATAGATATTTTGTTAAACATGTGCATTTATGAATTTAAAAGTCTAATTTGATCAAATTTTAATAACTTCTAAACTTATTTGTTTATTTTACAATTGTATTTTTTATATTATTAACTTACTTGAAATATATTTTATATGAAAAAAAAAAAACAAAAAATTACCAATTTAATAAACAGAAAATATAAATATCAATTATTGGAAAATGGTTTTTCCAAAGAAGACATTTTAATTGGTAGAAAGATCTTAAATTCAAGACAAATTACAATGGCATCTTATACAAGGAAATTCGAAATATCGTTTGCAAAGAAGATTGGTGCGAAATATGCTTTGATGGTAAACTCCGGATCTTCTGCAAATCTCATCGCAACTTTCGCCGCTGGAAATTTGATGAGAAAAAATGCTCTTAAGAGAGGAGATGAGGTTTTAGTTCCAGCTTTATGTTGGTCCACCTCTATCTGGCCTTTAGTTCAATTTGGATTAAAATTAAAGTTTATCGACATTGATATAAAGACACTTAATATTAAAATTGATGATTTAAAAAAAAATATCTCAAAAAAAACAAAAGCAATTATGCTTATAAATGTTTTAGGAATTAGTTCTGATCTTTTTGAAATAACAAAATTAGCAAAAAAAAATAATTTAATAATAATAGAGGATAATTGTGAATCATTAGGCTCTAAATTAAAAAATAAATATTTAGGCACTTTTGGTGATTTTGCAAGTTTCTCATTTTATTATTCTCATCAAATAACGTCTGGTGAGGGGGGCATGGTAGTTTGTAAAACTAAAGAAGATTATGATATTCTTTTTGCATTAAGATCTCATGGTTGGTTAGGTGGGACCAGGTTCTATAAGAGAAATCTTGGATTATATAAATCTTATGCAAAAAAAAATCCTCATTTAGACCCAAGATATATTTTTATAAACTCTGGTTTTAATCTTAGACCAACTGATATTCAAGGTGCCATTGCTCATAATCAATTTAAAAGATTAAATTTATTGATGAGACAAAGAAATCAAAATAGAAATATAATTATCAAAACTTTAAAGTCCTCAAAAAAATGGAATAATCAATTTAATTTTATAGATGTACCTCACAATATTAAACCAAGTTGGATGGGTTTCCCAATTTTATTGGCAAAAAGATTTAGATATAAAAAAAAGAAATTTATGAATTATCTAGACTCAAAAGGAATAGAAACTAGACCAATAATAAGTGGAAATTTTTTAAATCAACCTGCAGCAAAACTTTATAATTTAAACAAAGATAGACGAAAATTCAGAAATACTCAGGAGGTACAAGAGCTTGGATTTTTAATTGGCCTACATACAAAAAGAATTAATAAAGATAAGTTAAAATTAATACAAGACTCTTTTTTTAAAATAGAAACAATTTAACAATAATTTTGAAATGATTACTTTGTTAGTATTTTTCTTTGGCTATCTAACAATTTTATTTTCAATTATTGGGTATGGATATATTTCATCAAAAATTCTCTCTGTTAGATTTTCTTTAGGAGAAATGGGTATAAGCGGTATTTTATTCTTAACAATTCTCTCATACCTAACCAATTTTATTTTTGCGCATAATTTTGTGCATAATTCTATTTTTTTATCAATTGGATTGATTGCTTTTTTTTTGTTGTTTAAAAAAAGTTTATTTAGAAAAAAAATTATTTTAATTTTATCAATTTCGTCAGTATTATTTATTGGACTTCTAATTTATAAAACTCATGATGATTTTTTTTACTATCATTATCCATATACTTTATCTTTAATTGAATTTAAAAAAATATTTGGTCTAGGAAATTTAGAGCATGGATTTAGAACACCATCATCAATATTTTATTTAAATTCTTTATTTTATTTACCAATTTTGAACAAATTATTGATAAATAGTGGAGCTATATTTTTTGTAATTTTCTCAAATATATTCCTTATTCAAAAAATATTTAATCAATTAAAAAACAGAAAAATTGATTTCATATTAATATTGTCTTTATTTTCATTAATATTTATTAATACAATTTTTTATAGATTGGCAGAACATGGAACAGACAGATCAGCATTAATTCTTATATTCATTTTATCAATTTATTATCTTGAAGGAATAAACAAAAAATTAACTGCAATCAATTTTAATTATTACTATCAGAGAATATTAATTATTACTCTTCTGATAGCTTCTTTAAAAAGCTTTTATCTAATCTACATAATATTTATATTGTCTCTACTTTTTGAGTTCAGAAATATTTTATTTAAAAAAATTTTTTTTAAAAAGTTACTTTTTCAAAAAGTAGGATATTATTTTTTATTTGGTGTATTAATTATCATATTTACCAACTTTTCGAATACTGGCTGTTTTATTTATCCTGCAAGTTTTACATGTTTTGAGTCATTTTCTTGGTCGATACCAAAAAAAGAAGTTGTTCAAATGAAAACATGGTATGAGCTTTGGTCGAAAGCAGGCGCAAGTCCTACTTACAGAGTAGAGAATATTGATCTTTATTTATCCGGTTTTAATTGGGTTTCTAATTGGGTCCAAAATCATTTTTTTAATAAGATTTCAGATTATTTGTTATCTTTGTTTTTTATTATTGTTATATGTTACTTTTTTTTAGCAAATTCAAAAAAAGCTACATCTCAAAAAAAAAAATTTTATCTTTTCTATTTTGTTTTACTAATTTTATTGATCGAATGGTTTCTAAATCACCCAGCCTTAAGATATGGTGGTTTTACATTAATCGCTCTCTCTATATTTATTCCATTAAGCTTATATACGGTGAATAAGATTAATTTTAATCTAAAATTAAAAAAAAAGATTACTTTTTTAATCTGTTTATCTTTTGTCATTTTTTCTTTTAAGAATTTCGATAGAATATTCAAAGAATATAAGAAATATAACTACAATCCTTTTATTAATGCCCATTATTTTGTTAATGATAATTCTAATCATTTTAAAGAGTTATTTTTTCTTGCAGAAAGAAATAGGATTAAAGATGGAGAGAAATTTTATATTGTTTTAAATAGAGATTTAATTAAAAAGATCCAATTAAATGAATAAAAAAATTATTGTAGTAACAGGCGGCGCTGGTTTTGTTGGCTCAAATTTAATTTTTAAATTATTAGAAAATACTAACTATAAAATTGTTAGCATTGACAATTATAGTTCTGGATCAATTAAAAATCATTTCAAAAGCTCAAGATTAAAATATATAAAAGACTCTTCGTCTAATATTTCCAAATTACTCAACAAACATAAATCCAATATACATACCATTTTTCATTTTGGTGAATTTTCAAGAATATATCAAAGTTTTTTAAAAATGGATGAATGCATAAAATCAAATTCAATAGGATCTCATGCTGTATTTAATTTCTGTTTATCAAATAACATAAAATTAGTTTATTCAGCAACATCTGCAAGTATTGGAAATAAAGGTAAAGATAAAAATTTATCTCCATATGCTTTTACAAAAGCTAAAAATTTAGAAATGTTAGAAAATTTAAAAAATTGGTTTAATTTTAAGTACGAAATTTTGTATTTTTATAACGTATACGGACCTAAACAAATCTCAGTTGGAAATATGGCAACTGTAATAGGTATTTTCGAAAACCAATATAAAAATAATAAATCTTTGACAGTTGTCAAACCAGGAAGTCAATCTAGAAGATTTACCCATATTGATGACACGATTGATGCATGCTTTTATGCCTGGAAAGAAAATAAATGTCGACATTACAGTATCTCAAATAAAAAAAGTTACACAATTTTAGAAGTTGCCAAAATGTTCAATACTAAAATTAGATTTGTAAATGCTAGAAAAGGTGAAAGGTATGCATCTGCTTTGACAAATATGAATTTATCAAACAAAGTTTATAAAATATTTGGCAAAATAAGCCTGAAAAATTACATCAAAACCATCATAAACAGTTAAAACAAAGGTTTAAATAGTTTACATTGAAGTTATTTTATGTATAAACCTTCTGCCGGTGATTATTGCGAGAGAGTTATACCCGACACCATTCCGAACTCGGAAGTCAAGCCTTTCTGCGCCGATGATACTTTGTCTTAAGACATGGGAGAGTAGGACGTTGCCGGCATTTTAATAAATGTTATGAAAGTTAAAAGTTCACTAAAGTCTCTAAAAAAAAGAGATCTAAATTCTAAACTTGTAAGAAGAAGAGGCAGAATTTATATAATCAACAAGACAAATCCAAAATTTAAAGCAAGACAGAAATAATCCATATGGACAATGAAAGTCATAAAAATACTTGGAATAATTTTACAAAGTTCGTTCTGTGGGGAACTGTCGCTGTTATAGTCGTATTGGTTTTAATGGCTATTTTCTTATTGTAAGTTCCTACTATGAGAATCGGATCTGTTTTAGAAAATCAGAATATTGAAAAAAGGGTATCTATTACTCCAGATATAGTAAAAAAATATATTTCATTAGGTTTTGAGATTGTTTTAAGTGAAAATTATGGTCAACACATCGGAATAAATGATGATGAATATTTAAAATTAGGTGTAAAAATTTCTAAAGATGAAAAGGAAGTATTAAGCTCTTCAGATATAATTGTTCAGCTAGGGATGCTCCCTGATGATAAAATCTCAATAATTAAAGAGAGCCAAACATTAATTGGGGTCTTAAATCCTTATGAGAATAAAGATAAATTAATAAGCCTAGTAAAAAAGAAAATTAATCTTTTCTCTTTGGAATTACTTCCAAGAATTACAAGAGCACAATCCATGGATATATTGTCATCACAAGCAAATTTAGCTGGATATAAAGCTGTGATCGAGTCTTTTGCTAACTTTGAAAAAGCAATACCAATGATGATGACTGCAGCAGGAACAATTCCAGCTGCTAAAGTTTTAGTAGTGGGTGCTGGAGTTGCTGGGCTTCAAGCAATTGCAACAGCCAAAAGAATGGGTGCAATAGTATTTGCTACAGATGTTAGAATGGCCTCTAAAGAACAGGTTGAAAGTCTAGGAGGAAAATTTTTAACTGTAGAAGGCTCTGAAAATCTTGAAACTGAAGGCGGGTATGCAAAAGAAGCTTCAGAAGATTTTAAAAATAAGCAAGAACATTTATTGTCTGAAACTTTAAAAAAGATTGATATTGTGATTTGCACAGCTTTAATTCCTGGAAAAAAAGCTCCATTGATAATAAAAAATTATATGATTGATGATATGCAACAAGGTTCGGTAATTTATGATTTAGCAGCAGTGCAAGGTGGCAATACTGCTTACACAGAGGCTGATAAAATTATTGAAAAAAATGGGGTCAAAATTATGGGAGAAAGCAATATATTAAATAAATTACCAATTTCTTCATCTAGCTTATATGCAAAAAATGTTTTTAATTTTGTTGATAATTTATTCGACAAAAAAGACAAAAAAATAAATATTAATTTGGAAGATGAAATAATAGAAAAAACTTTAATCAAATAATATGGAAATAGATCCTTTAATTTTTAGATTGAGCATATTTATCTTATCAATATTTGTTGGATATTATGTTGTTTGGAGCGTCACTCCATCACTGCATACACCTCTTATGTCAGTTACAAATGCAATTTCATCTGTAATTATTGTAGGGGCTATAATTGCAGGACTGTCTGGAAATCCAGATAGTGTATTTAATACTTCAAGTATTTTTGGTTTTCTGGCAATAGCATTAGCTGCAATAAATATTTTTGGTGGCTTTCTAGTGACTCAAAGAATGTTAGCAATGTATAAAAAAAAGAAAAAGGACAAATAATGATATCTGCAAATTTATCAGCAATTTTTTACTTAATTTCTGGAGTTCTTTTTATATTAGCATTAAGGGGATTGTCTTCACCTGAAACTTCAAGACAGGGTAATTTTTTTGGAATTTTAGGAATGATTATTGCAATAACAGTAACATTTTTATCCATAGGAAATTTTTCAACAGGTTTTATTTTTGTCTTCATATTTATTTTGTTAGGAGGGTCAATAGGAGCATTTATAGCCTACAGGATACCAATGACTGCAATGCCAGAACTAGTTGCTGGATTTCACAGTTTAGTTGGTTTAGCAGCAGTTTTTGTTGCAATTTCAGCTTTTCTAAATCCTGAAGCATTTAATCTTGGAACAAAAGGTAATATTAAACTTGGTAGTTTGATTGAAATGTCTATTGGAGCAGCAGTTGGTGCGATAACTTTTTCTGGATCTATAATAGCTTTTTTAAAACTTCAAGGAATCATGTCTGGATCCCCCATTGTATTTAAGGGCCAACATCCTTTGAATGCAATGATACTCATTTCAATAGTTGTTTTAATTTACTTGCTGTGTGCATCTCAATCCTCAAATCTATTTTGGATATTATTAACAGTTTCATTTCTAATTGGATTTCTTTTAATTATTCCAATTGGAGGAGCAGATATGCCAGTTGTAATCTCAATGCTAAATTCTTATTCAGGATGGGCAGCCGCAGGAATCGGATTTACACTTGAGAATACTGCATTAATAATTACAGGAGCTCTTGTAGGTTCGTCCGGAGCAATATTATCCTACATAATGTGTAAGGGCATGAATCGTTCATTCTTTAATGTTATTTTAGGAGGATTCGGAGCAACAGATAGCGGTTCCGGCTCCGCAAATAAAGAACAAAGACCAGTCAAAAGTGGTAATGCTGATGACGCTGCATTCTTAATGAAAAATGCCTCATCGGTTATAATCGTTCCTGGTTATGGAATGGCAGTTGCACAAGCTCAACATGCCTTAAGAGAAATGGTGGATACATTGAAAAAAAATGACATAAAAGTTTCTTATGCAATTCATCCAGTAGCGGGGAGAATGCCAGGACATATGAATGTTCTATTAGCTGAAGCAAACGTTCCATATGATGAAGTTTTTGAATTAGAAGAAATAAATAATGACTTTGCTAATGCAGATGTAGCTTTTGTAATTGGTGCAAATGATGTTACAAACCCAGTTGCCAAAACAGACCCACAAAGCCCAATTTATGGAATGCCAGTTTTGGACGTTGAGAAATGTAAATCAGTTTTATTTGTAAAAAGAAGTCTATCACCAGGATATGCAGGAATTGATAATGACTTGTTCTACAAAGAAAATACTCTTATGTTATTTGCTGACGCGAAGAAAATGACTGAAGATATAACTAAAAATTTATAACAAATTTTTGATGAGCACAAAAATATTTTGTGATATTGCAGAGATAAAACAAATTAAGAAGTTTGCTAAAAAAAAAATTGTTAAAGGCTTTACAACGAACCCTAGTCTAATGAGGTTAGCTGGAGCTAAAGATTATCAAAAATATTCAAAAGAAATACTTAAAGTTTGTAAAAAACCTTTTTCATTTGAAGTTTTTGGTGATGATTATAATTCTATGAAAAGACAAGCATTGATTATCAATTCATGGGGAAAAAATGTTTATGTGAAAATACCAGTTATTAACTCAAAAGGCATTTTTATGGGTAGAATTATTAAGGAGTTAAATAGAAGAAATATTAAATTAAATATCACTGCTGTATATAACTCAAATCAAACAAAAAAAATTTTAAAATGTTTAAATAAAAAATCTAAAGTGATAATTTCAATTTTTGCAGGAAGAGCAGCAGATGTAGGAAAAGACCCTATACCAGAATTTAAAAAAAGTATTTCAATGTCTAAAAACTATAAAAATGTTGAAATTTTGTGGGCCAGTGTTAGAGAGCCTTATAATTATTTACAAGCAAATCAATTAGGCTGTCATATTATTACTGTTCCACCGAAAATAATTGAAAAAATTGAAAAATTTGGAAAAACGTTCTCTCAACTTTCAACTGAGACCGTAAAGGGTTTTCTTAAAGATAGTAAAAAATCAAAATTTAAACTTTAAAATTTATTTTGTGATATGAACATTGTAAAATAAATTTAAATCAATAAGTTTTATTTTAAAAGGTAAATAAAACTCCTTAATTTTATTTTTATAATGAAATTTGATAAGTGATTTTAACGCAAAAATTGAATTTATGTGTTCAGTTGCATTCATGTAATCAAATTCCTCTTTTGTAATTTGATAATTCTTTTTGATTGAAAAGATTTTTAGATAAAGTCTACCTAATCTAAAAAGAAGACCAGGATCTGTTGGTAATGAGATAGATAAGACTCCACCTTGTTTGAGCTTATTCATCATTTCAAATAAAAATTTTTCTGGAAAAGGAATGTGTTCTAAACAATGCGATATAATAATTCTATCAAATGTCTCATTTGGATAAGGAATTATTTTTCCGTCATATTTAGAAATTTTTATTTTTGAATTTCCAAAATCTTGACTTGCTGCATAATCAGAAGTTTCAATTATATGGTATTCATCAAAATTATGTTTAATATATTCTATGTGAGGTGCATCACCAGCACCAATCTCCAAAACTTTCGATATATTTTTTGGGAAATTATACTTTTCGAGATTTTTATGACAGATTTTCATGAAAAAACCCATTAGTCCCTCATAAGCATGGGTCTTATATCGTTTGTCTAGTTTTTTAAAATTTTCTTTTTTAAACATTATTTTTTATATATTTGGTAAAAACTAAAAATATTGAATTCAGCAGGTAAAAAATTAAAGGGATAGTAGTATTGTTTTAAATTATTAAAATGATAATTGATGATCGCTTGATTGTTATAATAAGAGTTAATGTGCTCTATTGCATTTATATAATCATATTCTTTCTCTGAAATTCTGTATTGCGAAAAAAATTTTTTTTTAAAAAAACGTAACATTCTGTACATTAAAGCAGGATCAGTTGGTAGAGCTATAGATATTATTCCATTTTTCTTTAACAATGTGAATAATTTTTTTAATAGGGACTCTGGTTTATAAATATGCTCTAGCGAGTGAGAAAGAATTATTCTATCAAATTTTAATTTTGTATTAAAATTATCATTTTTTGAAAATATTGTTTTTATATTAGGATAATTTTTTTTTAAAAATTTTATTGCAAAATCGGAATTTTCTAAACAATAGTAGTCTTTAAATTTGTGATTGATATAATCTATGTGTGGATGAGCACCAGCTCCCACCTCCAGTACATTTTGATATTCTCTATCAGTGATATTTTTCTCCATAAGTTCATGGCTTTTTTTAAAAAGATATGAAGTGGCCCCACTGTAGCATTCATTATTATATTCTTTTTCTAATTTTTTTGTTAATTTTGGGTCAAATCTGCTTGAATACATAAAAGTTTTTATTTTTTTTTGTTAATTTATACAAAATTTTTAATTATCTCACTACAATGAAAAAAATTTCTAAATTCTTTTTTATTATTTAAATGATCATTTTTCATCTTTAAAAATTTAGAGTCAATCATTGGATCAATTGAATTAGAATTTGAGACCTTCAACCATTTTTGAATTGGATAGGTAAAACCACCTTTTTTTTTATTAAAAAAGTTGAAATTAAATTTTTTTAACATTATTTTTTTTAGAATTGTCTTATTTTTTATTAAATATGATTTATTAGATGGAATACTTAACATCATTTCTAATATTTTGGAGTTTAAAAATGGAGATCTAATTTCAAGGGAGTTCAGCATACCTGCTTTATCTGCTCTTGCTGATATTAAGTCTGGTATATAAAAATTGACAAAATATAGATAACTTTTATCTTTATAATCAACATTTGAATTGTTATTTTCAAATTCTTCGATTTCATTCAAAATTTCCTCAAATTTTAATTTCTCATCAAATAACTCCTCATAATCTTGCATTGATAAAGTTGATAAAAAAAAGGTATTCTGAAACTTTTCATTTACTTCCATACCTTGACAAAATCTTCTTAATTTAAAATCTAAACTTAAATTATTTTTTGAAATAGGAATAAAATTAAAGATGTTTTTGGTTTTTGATATTAGTCTATTTAATTTTAATAAATTTATATATCTAAATATACTTATATAATTAAAATTTTCATAACCTCCAAAAATTTCGTCGGCCCCATCACCTGATAAAACTGATTTTACATGAGTAGAAGTTAATTGCGATAAAAAATACATGGGTACGAAAGTTGGAGCACCAACAGGCTCATCAAGTAATTTTATGACTTTATCAAATTCGTATTGAAATTTATTCTCATCTAATTTTGTTTGGTAAAGTTTCATATTTAATGAGTTGCTCATTTTTTTTGCCTGATCAATCTCATTGAATGATTTTTCATCAACAGATATTGAGTAAGACTCAAGATTTTTGTTATGGTTTAGGGCGTACAAGCTTATTAAGCTACTATCTAAGCCTCCACTCAAAAATACACCTATTTTGCTATCTGAGAGCAAACGAGATTTAACACTTTCCATGATTAAGGAGTCTAATTCTTCTACAAAGTCATTTTCTTTGTATTTAAAATTTTTTTCTATCCTTGGTCTGTAATATATATTTTTTGTTATTTTTTTAGATAATAAATCTATTTTTACACATTCTGAATGTTTTACTTTATATATCTTTTTATAAATTGTTGTTGGTGCAGGTATAAATGAGTAAATAAAATATTTTTTAACGCCAGTTTTATTTATTTGAAGATTTAGATTTTTGAATTCTTTGTATATTTTAAGCTCAGATCCAATAATGATTTTTTTTTCATCAACAAAATAGAATACTGGTTTTTCTCCAAATTTATCTCTGCTAATTATTATTTTATTTTTTTTAAGATCAATAATTACAATTGCAAATTGTCCATCAATTTTTTTAAATAAATCTTCACCCCAAGTAATGTATCCTTTAAGAACAACTTCTGTATCTGAACTTAAACTTTTAAAATTTACATTTTGTTCAATAAGTTTTTTTCTTAAATCAAATTGATTGTAAATCTCACCATTGTAAGCAACAATAATTTCTTTATCATCTGACAAAAGAGGTTGTCTTCCATATTCTGGATCCATAATAGACAGTCTATTATGACCTACAAAAATTTTTTTATTTTTATCAATATGATAGTTTGTTTCATCAGGTCCTCTATATTTAATTATCTCAGTAGCTTTTTTAAGGTGGCTTTCATCTACATCTCCTAAAGAAACAACAAATCCACACATATTTATATACTTTATAATAATTTTATTTAAAATTTTGATTTATACTATTATAATTTTTTTTATGAATAACCAAGATATAAATGTTAAATTAAATGAGGGAGGATATCTTTTTCCAATAAAAGTTTTAGAACCAAAAGAAGCTTTAGATTTAGGCCGTTATTATAATCAAACTAAAAATAAGATTATGAAAAGAAATTTAATTCTTGAACATAAATTTAAATCACACCTAATATTTAAAAGAATAAATGATCTTATTAGAAATAAAAAAATGCTAGATATTGCAGAGAGCATTATTGGGCCGAATATACTTTGTTGGAATTCTATTATTTTTTATAAAAAAAAAAATAGTAAAACATTTGTAGGTTGGCATGAAGATAAAACTTATTGGAATTTAGACAATGATAAAGTTTTAACTTTTTCTATTGCTTTGAGTAATTCAACTACCAAAAACGGTTGCCTGAAATTTTTAAAGAAAAAGAGAAAAGTACGCTATGAGATATTAAAAACAAATTATAACATGTTAGCAAGAGGTCAGAACGCAATTCTTAATAATGACGATGAGTTTGAAGAAATTGAACTTAATCCAGGAGAATCTTGTATTTTTAGACAAGATGCTGTTCATGGGTCAGGTGAAAACAATTCGGATGAAGATAGGTTTTTACTTGCAATAAGATATATAGCTACTGATAACAAAACTAGAAAAAATCATACTTCTGCTACTTTAGTAAGAGGCACCGATGAATATAATTTTTATGACCATGAGCCCGCTCCATTAGAGGATTTTGATAAAAAAAGTATGAAATATCATCAAAAATTGATGTCAAAACAAACACAGGTATTCGCAGAGTATAAATTAAAAAAGTTTAGATTAAATTTTTTATCCTTTTTAGTCAAAATTCCATTAGTGAGATATATATATTATTGCTTGGCAAAAAAAATATAATATTAAAATTAATGCTCAAAGTAAGGACGGAAACTTTATTTATTCACTTAATTTATATATTTATATCAATAATAATTTCAATTTATCTAATAGGTTTTAATAATTTAAATCCATTCAATTTAGATTGGCTATTAACAAATGATCAAGTTGGTGAATTAATTGGTTGGCTAGACTATAAAAATTCAAAATTTTCTTTCCCCCTCGGAAATTTTGAAAAACCTGGTTTAGGGTTAAGTTCAATTATTTTTCATGGAACTATTCCTTTGTTTGCCATTTTTTTTAAAACTTTTTTTTCACACATCGAAAATTTTCAGTATTTTAGTTTATGGATATTTATTTGTATCTATTTACAGGGTTTTTTGTCTTTTTTAATATTAAAAAAATTTATCAATGAGGATGTAATATGTTTAATAGGGAGTATTTTTTTCGTTATAAGTCCAATTTTTGTTTACAGAATAGGAATTCATCTTTCTTTAGCTGCACATTGGTTAATATTGATATATTTTTTAAATCATTTAACAAAAAATAGAAATTATCATTTATATAATATATTAATAATTACTATTTCCTCTGGTATTCATTTTTATTTTACGGCTATTTTACTAATAATTAATACAATCTATTATTTTTTTAATTATAAAAAAATTTTCTTTATAAAATTTTTTCTTTTAAATTTGATTATTTTAAGTTCATTTATGTATTTGCTAGGATATTTTGTTTTACCTCCACAAGATGTAATTGGTTTTGGATATGGTCAATATAAAATGAATTTGCTATCTATTATTGATCCAGGAGTTACGTCAATGGGAGACAAAATTAACTGGTCAATTCTTTTACCTGATATTCACAGTAATTATGGTGAACATGAGGGTTTTAATTATCTTGGCGTAGGAGTAATTCTAACTTTTTTGATCTCATTAATTATTTTTTCAGATACTTTTACAAAATATAAATGTAAAGAAAATTATGTAATCTTACTCATCGGAATAATTCTATTTTTTTTGGCAATTTCAAATAATATTCATTTTGGAAAATTTGAAATTTTTTCATTCACTTTAAACAAATTTATCTATGGCTTTTTTGGAATGATAAGAGCAAGTGGTAGATTATTTTGGCCAATTTATTATTTTATCATTATTTTTTCTTTAATTTTTATATACAAAAAATATAAAGCAAAAAGTATTTTCATAATAAGTATCTTATTAACAATTCAAATTATAGATTTGTCATTAGGTTTCAAATATTATGAATTTGGAAAAATTTTTACAAAAGATAGAAAAATTTTAAAAGATGATATTTGGAATGAGATTGATCAAGAGTTTAAAGTTATAAGCCAAACTTTTGTTAAAAATCAAAGCAATGACTTTTATAATATTACTCATTATTTAGTAAAATCAAAAATCATGTCAGAGATTTTTTATTCTGCAAGATATAATAGAAAAAATATGACTTCTTTAAGATATAAAAATTATACAGATTTATATAATGGAAAATTAAAGGATAAAATTTTTTTAGTAAGTTCTTTAAGTCATTTAAATCATTTAAAAAATTTATATTTAGATCAAAAAGATATAAAATTTGTTAATAGAGATAACATTTGGATGTTGTTTAAATCAAATCGTATTGAAATAAAAAAAGATGATTTAGAAAAACTTGAGAAAATCAAAAACAAAAAAATTTTTTTAAAAAAAAAAATTGAAATGAAATATCCAATAAATTCAAGTGAAATCTCTTTTTTAGGTATGGGATGGGAAAAATACAACAATGAAAATGAGCCTTGGACAGATGGACCAAACTCATCATTAATTATTGAATTGCCAGATCTAGATTTAGAAAAAGATTATTTTCTTGAAATGGAATTAGAAAATAAAAAAAATATTAAAGGAGAAAAAATTACTTTAGAAGTATTTTCATTAAATTTAGACAAAGTTTATAAATTTGATTTTGAAAATACTAACCAGACAATAAGGTTAAAATTAAAAAACAAAGAAAATGTTAATAAAATACTTCTTATAGATTTAAAATTGAAAGGGATGTTATCCGAATTTGATCAAATGATTTCACCAGACGAAAGGAAAATAGGTTTAAAATTAAAGAGTATAGAGTTAGTTAACTAAATTACTATCTTAGTAGTTTAGTAATTCTATAATATTGTCTAGAAAATCTGAAAGTAAAAGCATCTAGCATGAAAAATAACATCATTTTTAAACTTACCATCCTTTTATTATCACTAACATTAACAGGAATGGATAAATAGTCTACTTCATATAATTTTGTTAAAATAAAAAACTCAGCGTCATGAAACAGATTTCTATCTGATAAAAATTTTGTAATTTTAATTTTTTTTTTATTAAAAAATTTAATGCATTGTGTGTCTTGATCAATTTTATTACCAAATAGAATTTGAAGATAAAACGAGCATATTATTGAAATAATTTTCCTGACTCCTGGTCTTTTGATTTTAGAGTTCAAATGAGTCTTAGGTCCATATATTAAATCAAAATCAGAGTTTTTAATTATTCTATAAGCTTTGGTATAAAAATTTAAATCCCAAGCATTGTCAATTGCACATATGGCGTTCAAATCATATTTTGATTTTTTTATACCCAATTTAATAGCAGATCCTCTAGATGCTTTTTTAATTTGGAAGACTTTTAGATATTTATTTCTTTGATAAAGTTTTTTTAGTATTTCATTGGTTCCATCAGTAGATCCGTTTGAGATAATTAAAATTTCAAATTTTTTTACTTTTTTTGATTTGATCCAATCGAAAAAGTAATTGATGTTATGTAATCTTTTTTCTTCATTATAGATTGGAAATATAAAAGAAATTTTATTCATTCATAAATTAAATTTTATCAAATTTGGTTGCGGGGGACGGATTTGAACCGCCGACCTTCAGGTTATGAGCCTGACGAGCTACCAGACTGCTCCACCCCGCGATATCATTAAATTCTGTTTTTAAGTTTATTTAATTTTTTAACTCTTTTAATATTCTCTTGAAGTATTCTCTTTTTTTTTTCTGATGGCTTTTCGTAAGTATTTTTAAGTTTTATTATTTTAAAAAAACCATCACGTTGAAGTTTTCTTTTTAAAACTCTAAGTGCTTGTTCGACATTATTATCTTTAACTTCTATTTTAATAACTACCTCCAAAAAAACGGTTAATTAACATTTTTAAAATTTTATGTCTATAAGTTTTATTAAATAAACTCATTGGTTCTTTAAGGCTTTTTCTTTCTCTTTTTTCTCTCTTTTTATTCTTCTTTGAGCTTTCTCATCTGCCTCAATCAAATCTTTTTGTGAAAAAAGACCTAAAGCTACCGGATCCTTTGAATTTAGATTATTAAAATTCCAATAACTTTTATTTCTGATAGACGAAACAGAATTTTTCGTCATTCCAATCAATTTTGCAATTTGTGAGTCTTTTAGTTGAGAATAGTGCTTTATTAACCACAAAGCTGAGTCAGGTTTATCTTGTCTTTTAGATAATGGAATATATTTCTTATTCTTTTTTTCAGTAAAAGATATTTCAACATCAGTATTTTGAATTTTTAGAGGTCTATTTTCATCTTCTGAGGACAAGTTAATCTCATCTCTAGTGAGCTGACCAGCGATTATAGGATTATATCCTTTGATACCTTTAGCAACTTCTCCATCAGCTATCCCTTGAATTTCAACAACATGTAGTTTGCAAAACTCTGCAATTTGCTTAAATGTTAATGTGGTATTTTCTAAGAGCCATACGGCTGTAGCCATTGGCATTAATGGTGCGTTTGACATTAATTACTTTTCACTCTTAAAGTTTTGAAATTTCTTATTAAATTTACTTATTCTACCTTTGTCCATTAATTTTTGTTTCCCACCAGTCCATGCAGAGTGAGACTTTGGATCAATCTCTAATTTAAGTAAATCACCTTCTTTTCCCCAAGTTGATTTAGTCTCAAATTGTGTCCCATCGGTCATCTCGACTTTTATTGAGTGATAATTTGGATGAATTTTTTTTTTCATGTGAGACTTATAGCAAAAGTTTTTTTTAAAACAATTAAAAGTTACTTATTTTTTTAATAAATTTGTCATTAATATTGGGACTTGATGCTATCACATTTAAATTTTTATGAGTACTAAGGTCGATATCATTAATTACGCCTCCAGCCTCTCGAAGAATAATTAATCCTGCTGCTATATCCCAAAGATTAAGGTTATTTTGACAGTATCCATCATATCTTCCAGCGGCGACATAAGCCAAATCTAAAGCTGCACAACCAGATTTTCTTGTGGAAATTTCATTTATAGAATTATATTTTTTTCCACCTGTTGCAAACAAACACTCTGATAATTCATTTTTATTTGAAACTCTGATTCTTTCATTATTAAAAAAGGCACCATTATTTTTTTCTGCATAAAACATTTCATTTTTTATTGGATCAAAAATTAAACCAGATTTTATTTCACCTTTCGACAATAAACCAATTGAAATAGCAAAATGAGGTATCCCATGTAAAAAGTTTATAGTCCCATCTATTGGGTCAATAATCCATGTATTTTCACTATCTTTATTTTTTTTAAAACCATTTTCCTCACTTAAGATTGAAAAATTTGGTTTACTTTTTATTAATTCATCAATGATTATTTTTTCAGCCTTTAAGTCTGCGTTAGTAACAAAATCGGAGGGACCCTTTTTTTTTACCTGAAGTTTTTCGATTTCTCCAAAGTCTCTGATTAAAATTTTTGATGCTTTTTCAGAAGCTTTAATCATAATATTCAAATTAGCAGAAATGGAGTTCATAATTAATTTTTCTTAATATATTCAAGATTTTTAGTATCTATAATTACTTCGTCTCCAGCTTCAATAAAAGGAGGCACTTGAATATTTAAACCATTATTTAATGTTGCGGGCTTATAAGATGATGAAACAGTCTGTCCTTTTAAAGCAGCATCAGTAGTTTCTATTTTACATACAACTTGTTTTGGTAAATCTACTGAAATAGGTAATTCATTATAGAAGCTAACAGAAACTTCTAAATTTTCAGTCAATAATTTTCCCTTCTCTCCAATTAAACTTTTTTTAATTTCAATTTGCTCAAATGACTTTGGTTCCATAAAAAAATAGTTATTTTCATCTTTATAAAGATAATTATAATTTATTTCCTCTAATGATGCCTTTTCAACAGTTTCACTTGATCTAAATCGCTCATTCAATTTGGTATTTTTATTTAAACTTTTCATTTCAACCTGTGCAAATGCACCACCTTTTCCAGGCTTCACATGTTGTGTTTTTAGTACTTGCCACAAGTCATTTCTATGTTCTAGCAACATACCCACTCTAATTTCTCCAGCATTTATTTTCATTTTAAAATCTTAATTGCCTGTATTGGTTTCAATTTATCGTTATTCCAAATGTAGCCTGAAATAGCTAAAAAGTTTGCTTTATTCAATAAAAGATTTTTATAATTGTTTGAATTAATGCCACCAATTGCAACTACGGGAGTTTTTGTGATTTTTTTGACTTTTCTAAGTAAATTAATCGAGGCTCTGTATTTTATTTTTTTGGTTTTTGAACTATTAAAAGCTCCTAAGGCTATGTAGTCAGCCTTATTTTTTACAGCAATTTTTGATAATTTTATAGAGTTATGACAAGTAACACCTATTATCTTGTTACCAATTAATTTTCTTGCTTTTATAATATCCATATCTTTTTGACCCAAATGACAACCATCAGCATTTAATTTTTTAGCAATTAAAACATCATCATTAATTAAAAATTTGACCTTAAATTTTTTACAAATTTTCATAATTTTTCTACCGATGATCAATTTTTTTTTAAAAGTTTCTTTTTTTAGCCTCAACTGGAAAAAACTCACTTTTTTTTGTTGAAGGATCTTAGTTAAATCTTGATAGAATGACTTATAAATTTTTACTGGTGAAATGAGATAAATGAATTTTTTTTTTTTAATTCTCAAGTTCTTTAGACCATTTACCCTGAGCAGCTAATGTATTCATTTTTGCTCTCTGGTTAAAAATTTTTTGGGTGCCCTCAATATTTTTTGTGTCTTGTGACCAAAATTTTAATGCACTGTGTTGAAGAGCTCGTCCATAAGAGAAACTCATTATAAAGCTGGTATTATTGTATTTATTTATCAAATTTAAATTTTCTGTTGCCTCTATTTCTGATTGACCACCAGATAAAAATGCTATTCCTGGTACCTCTGATGGAACGGAGTCTTTTAAACATTTAAGAGTTAACTTTGCAACCTCTTCGTTTGATATTTTGTTTTTACATTTATTACCAGCTAAAATCATATTTGGCTTTAATATAATTCCTTTCAAATCAACTTTATGCAAGATTAATTCTTCAAAACATTTTTTTATTACTTCAGAGGTCTTTTCATAACATTCTTTTGCTGAATGTTCACCATCCATTAAGACTTCAGGTTCAACAATTGGAACCATATTAGATTCTTGAACTAATGCAGAATATCTAGCTAACGCATGTGCATTAGATTGAATTGAGAGTTTACTTGGATGTTCTTTTGATATGCTATAAACACCTCGCCATTTTGTAAACTTGGCTCCTAATTTATAATATTCTTTTAATCTTTCTCTTAATCCATCCAAACCCTCAGTGATTTTTTCATTTGGAGAACCTGCTAAAACTTTTGCTCCAGTATCAACTTTGATACCTGGAGCACTCCCCATTTCAGAAATTAATTCTGGGATTTTATTTTTTTTTGAGGTTATTTGTTTTATTGTTTCATCGTATAAAATTACTCCTCCAATATATTCAGTCATTCCAGACGCACTAAACAATATTTCTCTAAATAATAATCGGTTTTCAGCTGTTGATTGAACTTTAACTGACTCTAATCTTTTAGTCATAGTTGCAGTACTCTCGTCAGCAGCAAGAATACCCTTTCCATTATTAAGTATTTTTAATGCAATGTTATTTAATTCAGACATATTAATTTAAAGCTTTTATACCAGGTAACTCTTTACCTTCAAGATATTCTAAAAATGCTCCACCGGCAGTTGAAACAAAGTTAAAATTTTCTAATAATTTAATTTTATTGATAAGAGCTATCGTATCTCCACCTCCTACAACTGAGTAAATTGAATTATTTTTATTTTTATTTGTGATAGCTTTTGCAATATCGTAACTGCCATTAGCAAAATTTGGATTTTCAAAATATCCTGCTGGTCCATTCCAAAGAACTGTTTCGCTATTTTCAATAATACTTTTTATCTTGTCTAATGTCTTAGGACCAATATCCAAAATGATATCATCATCTTTAATATTAGTAATTTCTTTGATTTGAGGCTCATCATCTAAATTTTTTCCAATCAAAACATCATCTGGGAAAATTATTTTACAAGAATGACTTTTTAAAGTTTCAAAAATCTCTTTTATCATTAGATCACAATTTTCCTCTTTAATTGATTTACCTATTGGGTTTCCTTTGTATTTAATTATGTTATTAGCCATTCCACCAACAATGATAATATTATCAAATTTAGATATTAAATTTTTTATTATTCCAATTTTAGTTGAAATTTTTGATCCCCCAATAATACAAGTGATTGGTTTTTTGATTTCTGTTGTAACTTTTTTTAAAGCACTAATTTCTGTTTCCAACTGCAATCCAGCAAAAGAGGGAAGAAATTCGGTTATTTTACTTACAGAGGCGTGTGCTCTGTGAGAGCAAGAAAAAGCATCGTTTACATACAAATCAGCAAGTTTAGCTAAATGTTGTGCAAAATTAGTGTCATTTTTTTCTTCCTCTTTGTAAAATCTAATATTCTCTAAAAAAACTATTTGATCATTTGGGTCTTCGAACAAATTTTCTTTTTTTAATTTAAAAATATCTTCTTTAACTAATCTAATTTTCTTATTTATTTTTTTTTCCACATTTTCACAAATTGGTTTAAGTGAAAGGTCCGTAATTACCTTACCTTTTGGCCGTCCTATGTGAGAAATTATTATAATCTTTGATTGTTCTTTTATTAGAAAATTTATAATTGGAATAATCTTATCTATCCTTGTTTCGTCAGTAATTAATCCTTTTTTTAATGGAACATTTAAATCCAACCTTAATAAAACTTTTTTTTTATTAAGATTTTTCTGGTCTTTTATACTATTCATTAAGAAATTTTATGAAGGTGTTCAGCTATATCACACATCCTATTTGAAAAACCCCACTCATTATCATACCACGCTGAGATTTTTCCCATATTCTTACCAACCACATTTGTTAAACTTGCATCAATAATTGATGAGGCAGGATTATGATTGAAATCGATTGAAACAAGTTTTTCTTTTGTGATTTCAACAACTTTATTTTTTTTACTAAAATTCTCAAATGCTGAATTTATTTTTTCAATATTCAAATCTTTTTTCGTACAAAAGACGAGTTCAATTAATGAAACATTCGGGGTTGGTACTCTCATTGCAATACCTTCCAGTTTTCCTTTTAGGGAAGGAATTATTTCACCTATAGCTTTAGATGCACCAGTAGAAGTTGGTACGATTGATTGACTAGCAGATCTAGCTCTCCTAGGATCTTTATGTGAATTATCTAAAATTCTTTGATCGCTCGTGAATGCATGTATGGTTGTCATAAAACCTTTCTCTATTCCAAAATTTTCATTTAAAATGTGAGCAACTGGCGCCAGGCAATTTGTTGTGCAAGATGCAGCAGAAACAATTTTATCCTCTTTTTTTAATTCAGATTCATTTACTCCAAAGACAATAGTTTTATCTGCATTTTTACATGGAGCTGAGACAATCACTTTTTTCGCTCCATTATTAATATGTGGTTGTAATTTATCTTTAGAATTAAATTTTCCAGTGCACTCAAAAACATAATCAACACCATATTTTTTCCAATTAATTTTATTTAAATCTGTTTCTTGACCAAAAGAAATTTTTTTTTTATTTACAATAAGATTATTTTCATCATAGCTTATATCAGCTTTAAATTTTCCATGAATTGAGTCATATTTTAAAAGGGTCGAACAAGTTTCAGAATTTGTTCTATTATTAATATGTATAATTTCTATTTCTTTATTTCCCTCGTAAATTGAGCGAAGAATCATTCTTCCTATTCTCCCCATTCCATTAATACCAATTTTTATTTTCATAATTTTTCTTTGATTCTTTTTACAATACTTTCGGTATTTAACTTGAAATGGTCATAAATTTTTTTATATGGTGCGCTCTTTCCAAAGTCATTTATTCCAAAATTTAATCCATTTGTGCCAGTATATTTTTTCCAATAACTCGTTTCAGAGGCCTCTATAGATACTACAAGTTTAGTTTCGCCTAATATTCTTTTTTTATATTCTTCACTTTGATGATCAAATAATTTTTGACAAGGCATTGATATGATTTTGGAATAAATACCATCTGTGGCTAATTTATGACCCACATCACTTGCTAAACTTGTTTCAGACCCAGTTGCTAAAATTGTTACACTTATATTATCATCCCCAGTTCTCAAAACTTCATAAGCACCAAAAGACGATTTATTTTTAAGAGACTTTTCAAATCTAACAGGATTGACACCTTGTCTAGTTAGCGAAATTACACTAGGAGTATTTTTACTTTCAAGAGCTAATTCCCAACACTCAAAAGTTTCAATGGTGTCTGAAGGTCTAAAAACGTTTAAATTCGGAATAGATCTTAAACTTGTTAATTGTTCTATTGGCTGATGGGTTGGTCCATCCTCACCTAAGCCGATAGAGTCATGAGTAAAAACATAAATAACTTGTTGTTTCATCATCGCTGCTAGTCTGATAGATGGTTTACAATAGTCGCTAAATATTAGAAACGTTCCGCCATAAGGAATTAAGCCACTGTGTAATGCTATACCATTCATTATTCCACACATCGCGTGCTCTCTAACTCCATAATGAATATAATTTCCTGAAAAATCCCCTGGTTTGATTATTTTATGATCTTTAGTTTTAGTATTATTTGATCCAGCTAAATCAGCTGAACCACCAATTAAGTAAGGAAATTTTGCTATAATGTTCAAAAATATTTCAGATGATTTCCTTGTAGCAATTGGTTTAGTATTTTTAGTATATTCAACTTTTAGTTTTTCAATTAATTTTTTAAATGAATTTAAATTATTAAAATTCAAAAAGTTTACTTTATTTTTCTGAGCTTTTTGTGAAGCTTTTTCTCCAATTTTTCTCCATTCACTTAATAATTCAGTCGGAATATTGAATGGCTCATATTTCCATTTTAGTTTTTTTCTAACCAGTTTTATTTCCTCATCACCTAACGGACTTCCATGAGATGAAGCCTTACCCCCTTTATTTGGAGATCCATAACCGATTGTTGTTTTACACGAAATTGCGATAGGTTTTTTTGATTTCTGTGCTTTTTTTAAAGCTTTAGATATTTCTTTAAAATCATGACCATTAATTTTTAAGAAGTCCCATCCGTAGCTCTTAAATCTTTTTTCGTGATCATCTGAAACAGCTAAGTTAGTAGGACCATCGATTGATATAGAATTATTATCAAATAACAAAATAAGATTCTTTAATTTTAGATGTCCAGCTAAGCTCAATGACTCGTGACTAATACCCTCCATTAAGCATCCGTCTCCAGCGAGAACGTAAGTTTTATGATTAATCTTTTTTTTCCCTAATTGTTTTTTTAAAATTTCTTCTGATATTGCAAACCCAACTGCATTTGAGATTCCTTGTCCCAATGGACCTGTAGTGGTTTCAATACCAGTATTTGGATGATATTCAGGATGTCCAGCGCATATAGATTCCAATTGTCTAAAATTTTTAATATCATTTAAAGAAACACTTTTGTAACCAGTTAAATAAAGAAGAGAGTAAAGTAACATTGATCCATGCCCAGCAGAAAGAACAAATCTATCTCTATTAATCCAGCTGGGATTTTTCGGATTAAATTTTAAAAAATCTCTAAAAAGCACTGTAGCAACATCTGCCATTCCCATTGGCATTCCAGGGTGACCTGAGTTCGCTTTTTGAACAGCATCAATTGAGAGAAATCTAATACAATTAGCTAATTCTTTATAAAATTTACTCAAATTTATCCTGTCTAGACTTAGAAGATTCTATTTAATAATATAAACATATATATATGAATTCTATTCTTGAAAAAGAAAAAAAGCTAAATTTAGCATTAACGAAACTAAAAAATTTAAACCTAGAAAATCCAGACATAAAAAAAAATATTGAAATTCTTGGAGAACAAAAAAATCAATTAGAAATTGAAAAATCTGAAATAGAGAAAAAATACCAAACTTTAGTAGATGAGCATGAAAATTTATCGAGAAAGTTAGAAGAATTGCAAAATAGAGAAAAAATTGAAGAAAAAAAAAGATTAGAATTTTCAGAAAAAATAGATGAATTAAATCAAGAAACTAATACTTTAATGGATGAAATCGATAAATGGCAAACGTAACTATAAAATTCAATGGCAAAGAGTTTTTGTTGTCATGTGACGATGGACAAGAAGAACATCTTGAAGAATTATTAATACAAATCAATCAAAAGTTTAATGATTTAAAAAATGATTTAGGAAATATTGGTGAAAATAAACTTTTATTGATTACTGCAGTAAAAGTAATGGATGAATACCATGAAACCAAAAAAAAAGTTGTGCAGAAAAAGACAGAATTAAAAGAGCTCTCAAATAAATTTAGAGAGTTAAAATCATTAGTTTATGAATATAAAGATAGAAAAGAGGAAGAAATTAAAAATTTGAGTAAAAATCAAATAGAATTAAAAGATGAAATTGAGCAGAATCAAAAACATTATGAAAAGTTAATTGATGCAGCTGCTGATGAGATTTCAAATTTTGTTGAAAAAGCAAATATAGATAAAATATCTCAATAGAACTTTGTGAATAAATCTCAAATTAGAAAAAAAATATTAAAAATAAGAAAACAAAAAAGAATTAAAAAATTCACTTTTAATTTTGATTTAATTTTGAAAATTTTAAAAAAAAAAAAAGTTCTGGGTAAAATAATTGGTGGTTATTACCCATATAATTATGAATTAGATATTTTGCAAATCTTAGAAAAACTTGAAAAAAGAAAATTTATTGTAACATTACCCAGAATAAAGAAAAATTCACAAATGAGCTTTTACCAATGGTCAACAAATGATCCTTTGGCTATAAATAAATTTGGAATACCAGAACCAATTTCAAAAATGGTAAAATATCCAGATGTTTTGTTAGTGCCCATTGTAGCATTTGATAAAAATTTTAATAGGATTGGCTACGGCGGAGGATTTTATGATAGGTATATTAAGAAAGTTAGAAAACGAAAAAAAATTTTAACAATTGGATTTGCCTACTCTTTTCAAAAAGTAAAAAAAATACCAACTAATAGTTATGATATTGGTTTAGATTTTATTATAACAAATGAATAATTTTTTATGAAAATTTTATTTTTAGGTGATGTTGTTGGATTGTCAGGATGTAGAAAGATAACTAATGATTTATTAGATCAGATTCAAAAAAATAATATCGATTTTGTAATTATTAATGCTGAGAATGCTGATGATACCGGTGTTGGTTTAACAAAAGAAATTTGTCAAAATTTCTTTGAGAATGGAGTTGATGTTATTACAACTGGAAACCATGTTTGGGATCAAAAAGACATAATGAATTTTATCGATAAGGAGAATAGATTATTAAGACCCAAAAATTTATTTGAACCTGCTCCTGGTAGAGGATTTGAGATTTATAAATCAAAAAAAAATTACAAGGTGGGAGTTTTAAATTTAATGGGAAATGTTTTTATGAAAAAGTGTGATGATGTTTTTAAAATTTCAAAAGATTTTTTAGAAAAATATAATTTAAAAAAAGATTATGATTTCCTGATTGTTGATTTCCATGGAGAAATAACAAGTGAAAAAAATGCTATCGGTCATTATTTTGATGGAAAAGCAACACTCGTTATTGGAACTCACACTCATATACCCACTAATGATGCAAGAATTTTAAAAAATGGCACTGCTTATCAAACAGACGCGGGAATGTGTGGAGATTATGACTCAGTTATAGGTATGAATAAAGATAATTCTATTAATAGATTCATGAAAAAGGATTCAACTAAACATTTTCCAGCTGATGGAGAAGCTTCATTGAGTGGAGTTATAGTAAATTGTAATTTAGAAACTGGCTTAGCAGATAGTATCGATAGTTATATATTTGGAGGTCTTTTAAAAAATACTTAATTTTTTATGGCAGGACATTCTCATTGGGCAGGTATAAAACACAAAAAAGGTAAAGCTGATAAAGAAAGATCGAAAATTTTTTCTAAGCTATCTAAAGAGATTACCGTTGCAGCTAAGTTAGGTGATAAAGATCCAGCTATGAACCCGAGATTACGTTCTGCTGTTCAAGCTGCTAGGTCAGCAAATATGCCTAAAGACAATATAGCGAGAGCTATAGATAAGTCTTCAATTAGCAATCAGTCAAATTTTGAAAATTTGAGATATGAAGGTTTTGGACCCGAAAGAGTTGCTGTTATAGTTGAGACTTTAACTGATAATAAAAATAGAACTGCTTCGAATATAAGAACAATTTTTCAAAAATCAGGAGGAAGTTTGGGAACTCAAGGTTCAGCATCACATAATTTTTCTCAATTAGGAGTAATTAAAATTGAAAAAAATGAAATTTCGGATGAAGATATATTAGAACTTGCTATTGAGGCTGGTGCAAATGAGTGTAAATCAGATAAAGAATTTCATGAGATACAGTGTTCAATAAATGATATTTACAATGTTAAAAAAGAGCTGGAGAAAAAAATAAGTAATTTTATTTCGACAGGAATAGAGTGGGTGCCTCTAAACGCAGTTGAAATTTCAGAGGAAAAAAAAAAGGAGCTAATTAGTTTTTTTGAAATATTGGAAGATGATGATGACGTGCAAAATATTTATTCAAATGCTAAATTTTTAATCTAAATATAGAATATGCTTATAATTGGTATAGATCCAGGTATTTCGGGCTCAATTTGTTTTTTTAAAGATGGAAGAATTCTTGAAGTAATTGAAATGCCAGTCATGACAGAGGGAAAAAAAAATAAAAAACAAGTTAATGGTGCCCAAATTTATAACGAATTTTTAAAAAGAATTAATAAAAAAGAGGATGAAATTAGAGTTGTGATAGAACAAGTTTCTGCAATGCCAGGACAAGGCGTAACTAGTATGTTTAATTTTGGTCAGTCTTTTGGGATTTTAAAAGGGATATGTTCTGCAATGCAATTGCCAATGTTTTTTGTAAGACCAGCTAAATGGAAAAAATATTTTAATTTAATTAATTCTCAAAAAGATGCTAGTAGAACAAGAGCAATTGAAATATTTCCTTATTTCTCAACACAACTTTCAAAAAAAAAAGACTCTAACAAAGCTGATGCTATTCTAATTGCGAGTTTTTACTATGAAACTCACCAAAAAGAGGATTAATCTTTGACTTTTGAAGTCAAATTCATGACACATTTAAGTGTGAGAAGATCTTATGGAAGCTGATATTTCATCCCAAGCAGTAGGACTTGCATCAAGCGCTGACTTTTCGCTTATGAACTTATTTATAAGAGCTGATATAATTGTAAAATCAGTCATTATTATTCTAATTGCATGCTCAGTTTATTCATGGGCGGTAATCTTTGAAAAATTTAAATTATTTAAAAAAATAAATCAAAGTTCAGAAGAATTCGAAACTAAGTTTTGGAATTCAAAATCTGCAGAGTCTTTTTACAACAATCTTCCGGGAAATATAAATGACCCAATGGCACTTATTTTTAAAGACGCTATGCAAAATCTTCTTAAAAGAAGATCTAAAACAGATTTGAATGCTAGAATGACTTCAATGTTAGAAACTGGGATAGAAAAACAAATGTCTAAAATTACAAAGGGATTTACTTTTTTAGCAACTGTTGGATCAACGGCACCCTTTATAGGATTATTTGGGACTGTTTGGGGTATAATGAATTCTTTTCAATCTATTGCAATTTCAAGGAATACAAGTTTAGCAATTGTAGCACCTGGAATTGCAGAAGCTCTTTTTGCTACTGCATTAGGTTTATTGGCAGCTATTCCCGCGGTAATCGCATACAATAAATTTAATAATGACTCTTTGAAATATTCGCAAAAGCTAGAAAACTTTTCTAAAAGATTTTTAACTATTATCTAGAATGGCATTCAAGTTTAATCGCTCATCAAAAGAACCAATGAGTGAAATAAATGTGACACCATTTGTAGATGTAATGTTGGTCTTACTAATTATTTTCATGGTAACTGCACCTTTATTAACAGTAGGAGTTCAGGTTGATTTACCAGAAAGTTCAGCAGACTCCCTTCCTGAAGAACAAGAACCTTTAACTTTAACAATAAATTCAAAAGGTGAAATTTTTATTCAAGAGTCAAAAGTTGAATATGAAAAAATCATTGCAAAAGTGTTAGCGGTCTCAAAAAATCGGACTGATACAAGAATTTATGTCAGAGGGGATAAAACTATTAATTACGGTAGAGTGCTTGAAATTATGGGGTTACTCTCAGGTTCAGGATTTACAAAAGTAGCTTTAATTTCAGAACCATACAAAGAAAGGTAATTTTTTTGTGAATAGGAGTATTGTAATTTCATCTGTTTTACACCTATTTGTTATTTTTTTAACGGCAATGAGTCTTCCCTTTTTAGCAAAAAAACCAATTGATCTTCCTCCAATCGTTTCAGTAGAATTAATTCAAATAACTGAAAAAACAAATATTCCATTTGCACCTAAAGCAAAAAAAATAATTGAAAAAGTAAAAGAAAAAGAAAAAAAATTAGTATCAGAACAAGCTCCACCTAAAAAAGTTAAGAAAATCAAGCCCGATGCTGTCCCAATGCCAGAGGACAAAGTAAAGAAAGTTGAAAAAATAAAAGAGGATAAACAAAACCCTGAAAAAGTTGACAATGAAGTAAAGCAAGTTTCTGAATTTGAAAAGGAGGAATTATTTGATCCAAATAATATTGCTGCTTTGATTGATAAATCTAAAGAAAGTAAAGCAGAGACTTTAAAGAAAAATCCAGATTTAAGCCAAGACCAAAATAAAAATTTTGAGAATACAGGGCTATCATTAAGTGAGGAAGATGCATTAAAAGCACAAATTTTTGGTTGTTGGAGTATTCCACTTGGACTACCATATAATGAAAATTTACTTGTCAGAATAAAACTTGAATTAAAACCAGATGGGTCGGTAATTAAGTCAGAAATTTTAGACCATGCTAGAATGAATAAGCCAGGACAAGGATTTTATAAAGTATTAGCAGAAAGTGCTTTAAGAGCTATTAAATTGTGTCAGCCTTTAAGAGTTCCTAGCACTGGTTATGAAAGATGGAAAGAATTACAGTTAAATTTTGATGCAAGAGAAATGCTAGAAGGTTAATATAATCTATAAAAAAATGAAAAATTTTTTAATAACTTTAATTATAATTTTAATACCAGTAAAATCGTTTGGTTTAATTGAAGTTGATATAACAAGGGGTAATCTAAACCCATTACCTATTGCAGTTTCTCCACTGTCTATAGATGAGGAATCAAGAAAAAATTTTGAAAATATTTTAAAAAAGAAAAATATCGGTTCTGAAATATCTTCCATTGTAGAAAATAATTTAAAGGTATCAGGATTATTTAATCCATTGAATAAAGATGCTTTTTTGCAAGAACCAGCTATTGCAAATTTAAAACCAAGATTTGAAGATTGGAACTTAATTAAAGCTCAGGCTTTGATCACTGGAAAAGTTAGTAATGTGGAGGAAAAACTAAGAGTAGAATTTAGATTGTGGGATGTGCTTGCAGGTAAAGAGATGATGGCGCTAGCTTTTACAACTGTTCCAAATAATTGGAGACGTGTTGGTCATATAATTACAGATAAAGTTTATGAGAGATTAACTGGTGAAAAGGGTTATTTTGATACAAGAATAATATATGTTGCAGAAGAGGGACCTAAAACCCAAAGAGTAAAAAAATTAGCTATCATGGATCAAGATGGTGCTAACAATAAATTTTTAACATTAGGAAATGAACTTGTTTTAACTCCAAGATTTAATCCAACTAGTCAAATGGTAACTTATCTTTCATATTTTAGAAATTTACCAAGAGTTTATTTGCTGGACATTGAAACAGGAACTCAAGAAGTTGTAGGAGATTTTCCTGGTATGACTTTTGCACCAAGATTTTCACCAGATGGAAAAAAAATAATTATGAGTTTTGCTAAGGATGGTAATTCTGAAATTTACACAATGGATTTAGAAAATAGAATAGTTGAAAAAATTACCAATCATCCATCTATAGATACATCACCTTCATATTCTCCAGATGGAAAATTTATTTCTTTCAACTCTGACAGAAGTGGTTATCAACAAATTTACGTAATGAAGAGTGATGGAAGTAATGTTAAAAGAATATCTTTTGGTAAAGGAATTTATGGTACTCCAGTTTGGTCTCCAAGAGGTGATCTAATCGCATTTACAAAATTACATAAAGGCAAATTTTATATAGGAGTAATGAGAACTGATGGAAGTGGTGAAAGATTATTAACTGAAAATTTCTATCAAGAAGCTCCATCCTGGTCACCCAATGGGAGAGTTCTAATTTTTTATAGGGAGACAAAAACAGACTCTAAAGGAAAGGGTTTTTCTGCAAAATTATGGTCTATAGATTTAACAGGCTATAATGAGAGACAAGTTCCTACTCCAACTGATGGATCAGACCCATCATGGTCATCTTTATTAAGTAATTGATAATTAATTCGCTTGATTTTTAGCCTTGAAAGATCTAATTAGTTGTGAAAAACTAAGACTAAAGAAATATTGATCAAGGAGTAATAATGAAATTAAGCAAAATTCTAAAAAACGGATTTTTAATAGTAGTTGCGTGTTTAGCACTTTCTGCATGTGCTACATCCAAAAAATCTACAGGGCAAATGCAAGGCGATGTTTATACTGGAACAGATACAGTTGAGTACTTAGCCTCAGGTGTTCCTGATAGAGTATTTTTTGCGACTAACGAGTCAGTTTTAACTACAGCTTCTAGAGAAACTCTTAGAAAGCAAGCTGCATGGTTAAGAAAAAATTCTAAAATTACAATTGTTTTAGAAGGACATGCTGACGAAAGAGGAACAAGAGAATATAACTTAGCATTAGGAGAGAGAAGAGCTAATGCAGCTAAAGATTATTTAATGACTTACGGAATATCTTCTGACAGAATTTCAGTTTTGAGTTATGGTAAAGAAAGACCTGTTGACTCTGGGTCTAACCCATTAGCTTGGTCAAAAAATAGAAGATCTGTAACAGTCAAAGCAAATTAAATACTTAATTAATATTAAGACCTCTTAAATTATAATGATTTAAGAGGTCTTTTTTTTGCCATTATTTTAGACATAACCTAATCGAATGAGATACTTTAAAGAATTTTTAAAATTCAAAATTTTTTTTTTATTTAATTTTTTAATTTTTTATCCATCTCTCGCTGATAATCATAATATTTACGATACACTCGAGATAATCAAAAAAGATTTGAAAACTCTTGAAAAAGCTGTTTATTCAAATTCAAGTGAATTCAATAACACTAATTCAGCTTTATCAAGCGTTGATAATAACTCTGAGGATGTACTTACAAGACATTTGTTGAAGTTATCTGAAATTGAAAATCAGTTTCAGGAACTCACTAATAAATTTGAAGAAATAAATTTTAAGCTAGATAAGTTATCAAATAGACTTTCTAAAGTTCAATCAGATAATCAACTTAGATTTCAAGATTTAGAAACTGTTTTATCAAATGGTGAAACTATAAATTTGACCTTAAAAAAAAGTTCAGAAACAGATGCAGAAATTTTACCAGGCTCATCTCAACCACAAGATTTAGGTTCAATATCTTATAAAGATAATTCTACAAGCGATACAACTCAAAAAATACAATCAGTTGAAACGACTGCAACAATCGTTACTGAGACATTTCAAGCAGAAGAAAAAATTTTACCAGATGTTTCAGCGCCTGAGCAATATGAATTTGCGACGAGTTTCTTAAAAGTTGGAGATTACCCTACTGCTGAAAGAGCATTTAGAGAATTTGTAATTTCTAATCCTGATCATAAATTGGCAGGTAACGCACAATATTGGTATGCTGAAACATTTAGAATAAGACAATTATATACTGATGCTGCTTCAGCTTATTTAGAAGGTTATCAAAAATACCCAAAAGGAGAAAAAGCTCCTATTAATTTATTAAAGCTAGGTGTATCAATGATACAGATTGGAGAAAAAGATCAAGGCTGTAAAATGATAAGTGGTGTTGAAAAACAATACCCAGAAGCAAATCAGTCTGTTATTCAAAAAGCAAAGTATGAGTCTCAAAAATTTGAGTGTAAGAAAAAAAATTCCTAAAATCTATAAACCAAAAATTTTAAATCATAAAGTAAATAAAATTTTTAAAAAATTTGAAAAGTCATTCAAAATAGACACTAATTTTATAGTTGCAGTGTCTGGAGGGGCAGATAGTTTGGCTTTAGCTTTTTTAACAAAAGTATATGCTTTAAAAAAAAACTTAGATCCAAGGTATTTTATTGTAGATCATAGGCTTAGAAAAGAGTCTACTTATGAGGCTTATAAAGTAAAAAAAATTCTAAAATCTTTAAAAATCAATTCTCAAGTTCTTACTTGGAAGGGAAAAAAACCTGTGAGCAATATTCAATCCTTAGCCAGGAGTAAAAGATATGAGCTTTTATTCTTAAAATGTAAAAAACTTAAAATTAGCAACTTAGTTTTAGGTCATCATATAGATGATGTAATTGAAAACTTTTTTTTAAGAATGGCTAGGGGGAGTGGTTTAAAAGGACTTGTATCACTTGGGACAAATACTCAAATTGAAAATATAAATTTAATTAGACCTTTGATTGAATTTGACAAAAGAGATTTAATATTTTTATCAAAATTTATATTTAATTTTTATGTAGATGATCCAACTAATGATGATATCAAATTTAATAGAATTAAAGTAAGAAACTTAATTAAGAGATTTGAGGATTTCGGCCTTGATAAGAAAAAATTTCAATTAACAATAGAAAATTTAAAAAAGTCGGACCAATCAATAAAGTTTTATATTGAAAAGAATAAGAAAGAAAACTCGATTTTTAACTACAGAAAAAATGAACTTATATTAAAAGATAATTTTTTTGACAATTCATATGAAGTCACCTTTAGATCCCTATCCGATTTAATTCATTTAGTTGGAAGAAAGCCGAATTTTGTGAGAGGTAAAAAAATAGAGAATATTTTGAATAAAATTAAAGAGCAGAAACTAAGAAAAGAAACATTGGGAGGATGCGTCATTAAGATGGTAAATCACACTGTGATTTTAACAAAAGAGGTGAAAAAATACACTTGTTAAATTTATAATAATTCTTATCTTATAGCCATGAATCTTAAAAACTTAGCAATGTGGGCAATAATCGTTTTTTTAACGATTGGTCTCTACAATATGTTTAAAAATCCTCAAGCAAACATAAAAAGTTCCAATGAAGTAATTTTCTCAGAATTTTTGGAGTCTGTAGAACAAGGTGAGGTATTAAAAGTTGAGATTCAAGGAAATAACATAAATGGTGTATATGCAAATGGCAAAAGTTTTAAAACTTATTCACCAAATGATCCAAATTTAATAGAAAAACTTTCAGAGAAGGGTGTAAGTATATCTGCAGCACCTATAGAGGAAAAGATGCCTTCATTATTTGGTGTCCTACTCTCATGGTTTCCAATGTTATTATTAATAGCAGTTTGGATTTTCTTTATGAGACAAATGCAAGGTGGAAAAGGTGGAGCGATGGGCTTTGGAAGATCTAAAGCAAAAATGATGAATGAAATGAAAGGTAAGGTGACTTTTAACGATGTTGCTGGAGTAGAAGAAGCTAAAGAGGAAGTAGAGGAAATTGTTGAGTTTTTAAAAGATCCAAAAAAATTTAGTAGATTGGGTGGAAAAATACCTAGAGGTGCACTTCTTGTTGGTCCTCCAGGAACAGGAAAAACTTTATTAGCTAGAGCAATTGCTGGTGAAGCAGGTGTCCCTTTCTTTACGATCTCTGGATCAGATTTCGTAGAAATGTTCGTTGGTGTGGGAGCATCAAGAGTGAGAGACATGTTCGAGCAAGGAAAAAAAAATTCGCCTTGTATAATATTTATTGATGAAATTGATGCCGTTGGAAGAAGTCGAGGCGCAGGTCTAGGTGGAGGTAACGATGAAAGGGAACAAACCCTTAATCAGCTTCTTGTTGAGATGGATGGTTTTGACACTAACGAGGGTGTTATTATAATTGCAGCAACAAACAGGCCGGATGTTCTTGATCCTGCATTATTAAGACCAGGAAGATTTGATAGACAAGTTGTAGTTTCTAACCCAGATATAATCGGAAGAGAAAAAATCCTTAAAGTGCACGTTAAAAAGATTAAGATGGCTCCTGATGTAAATTTGAGAACTATAGCTAGAGGAACTCCGGGATTTTCGGGTGCTGATCTAGCTAACTTAGTTAATGAGTCTGCATTGTTAGCGGCTAGAAAAAATAAAAGGATTGTTACTTTAAATGAATTTGAAGAAGCAAAGGATAAAGTAATGATGGGAGCTGAAAGACGATCAATGGTTATGACTGAAGATGAGAAGAAATTGACTGCATATCATGAAGGTGGACATGCTTTAGTTTCTTTTAATATGCCTAGTTACGATCCAATACATAAAGCAACAATTATACCAAGAGGTCGAGCTTTAGGAATGGTAATGAATTTACCTGAAAGAGACAAACATGGTCATTCAATAAAATATTTGAAAGCAAGATTAGCAGTCTGTTTTGGTGGAAGAGTAGCGGAGGAAGTAATTTTTGGAAAAGATAATATTTCAACTGGCGCAGGTGGAGGGAGTGGTTCAGATATAAACCAAGCAACTCAACTTGCGAGAGCCATGGTTACAAAATATGGTATGAGTGAAGAAATGGGTCCAGTTGAGTATGGTGAAAATCAAGAAGAAGTTTTCTTAGGAAGATCTGTAACTCAAACACAATCAGTTTCTGAGGAAGTGGCTCAAAAAATAGATAAAGAAATCAGAAAATTAGTTGATGAGGGCTATAACAAAGCTAAAGAAATATTAACCGAAAAAATTGATGATTTACATAAAATTGCCAAAGCTCTCATGACATATGAAACATTAACAGGTGAAGAAATCGAAAATATAATTACTAAAAACATATACCCTGCTGATAAACAAGATCTAAAAGTTGACGAAGATAAGAACTCTGCATTAGGTGCAATGGGACTTAAACCTAAAATTGTTCATTAATCTTAATGTCTAGACATTACACAAGAGTGTGTAATCTCTACTATGGAAATAGCTCTAAAAAATTAGTTAATAGAAGTAAAACTATACCACTTAACGGTATCAAAGAAATTTCATTTGATCAAATAGAGATAATTACAAGAAATTCAAAAAAAAAGATATTTGTTAATCAAATAAAATATTTGCCTAAATTAACTAGAAGAAAAATTAATTCCGATTTAAAAAAAATTAAGGCGAAAAAAAAAAATTTTTCAAATTTAAATTTTACAAAGATACCCAATATAATGGGTGTATTAAATTTAACACCTGATAGCTTTTCAGATGGTGGAAAATTTAATTCAAAAAAAAAAGGAATTAATCATGGGATTGGTTTATTCAACTGCGGTGCAAATTTGATTGATATTGGTGGTGAGTCGACACGCCCAGGATCAAAAGTAATTAGAGAAAATTTAGAATGGCAAAGAATTGAAAAAATTTTAAAATCATTAATTAAGAAAAAGATACCAATTTCTTTAGACACCAGAAAGTCTAGAATTATGAGTAAAGGAATAAATTTAGGAGTTAAATTAATTAATGATGTCTCAGGATTAGAATTTGACAATCAAACTTTAAATATATTAAAGAAATATAAAGTACCATTTGTAATTCAGCATTCACAAGGAACTCCTGAAAATATGCAAAAAAATCCTAGATATAAAAATGAGTTACTAGACATATACGATTTTTTTGAAAAAAAAATAAAACTTCTAAGATCGAAGGGTATTAAGCATAATAAAATTATTCTAGATCCTGGTATAGGTTTTGGAAAAAATTTGAAACATAATATGAATTTGATACGCAATATTTCTATTTTCCATTCTCTTGGTTTTCCTATACTTGTAGGCAATTCAAGAAAAAGATTTATTAAGGAGTTATCTGGAAAAAATGATAGTAAATTCAGAAACGGGGGAACAATAGCATCATCAATATATCTTATGATGCAAGGGGTTCAAATTTTAAGAATTCATGATGTTAACGAAACAATACAAGGATTAAAGATCTTTAAGAATATTATAAATAATTAATGACAAAAAAATATTTTGGTACTGACGGTATTAGGGGAGCTATCAATAGTGAAAATATTAATGGAGACATGTTTTTTAAATTTGGCTTAGCAAGTGGAACATATTTTAAATCTCAAAAAAAAAGAAAGCAAACCGCAATAATTGCAAAAGATACTAGATTATCTGGATACACTTTAGAACCAGCGCTTGTATCAGGATTGGCATCAGCAGGTATGCATGTATATACTTTGGGACCTTTACCCACAAATGGTTTAGCGATGCTCACAAAAGCTATGAGGGCTAATATGGGAATTATGATTACAGCATCTCACAATCCTCATAATGATAATGGATTAAAATTATTTGGGCCTGATGGTATGAAACTATCAGACAAAATTGAAAAAAAAATTGAAAGTTTAATAGATAAAAAAATCATCAAAAATCTATCGAAGCCTGAAAAATTAGGTAGAGTAAAAAGATTGGAGACAGGTACAAATGATTACATCAAGATATTAAAAAAAAATTTTACAAAGGAATTCAATTTAAGAGGACTTAGAATTGTAATTGATTGTGCAAATGGCGCTGGGTACAAAGCTGGACCAGAATTATTAAAATCTTTAGGAGCTAAGGTTATTGCCATAGGAGTTAATCCTAATGGATTAAATATTAACAAAAATTGTGGTTCTACATTTCCTGAAAAAATAAAATCTTCAGTTAAAAAGTATAAGGCTCATTTAGGTATTTCACTAGATGGTGATGCAGATAGAATAATTATGTGTGACGAAAAAAGCAATATTATAGATGGTGACCAAATTATTGCTGCATTAGCAACAAGGTGGAAAAACAAAAAAATGTTAAAAGGTGGGGTTGTAGGAACATTAATGTCCAATTATGGCCTTGAAAAGTATTTCAAGAAGAAGAGAATAAAATTTATACGTGCCAATGTTGGTGATAGATATGTAAAAGAGGTAATGCAAAAAAATAAGTTTAATTTAGGTGGAGAACAATCAGGACATATTATTCTAGGTAAATTTGCAACCACAGGGGATGGCTTACTTGTAGCCTTGGAGTCTTTATTTGCTCTTAGAAAAGGAAAAAGAGCTAGTGAATTTTTTGAAAATTTTAAAAAAACACCACAATTACTGAAAAATATTGAAGTAAAAGATAAAGATATAATCAACAAACCTGAAATTAAAAAATCTATTAGGCTAGCTTCAAAATTAATAAAAGGGAGTGGCAGAATCCTTGTAAGAAAATCTGGAACAGAGGCTAAAATAAGAATTATGGGAGAAAGTGAAAATAAAAAACTTCTTGTAAAATGTTTAAATATTATTTTGAAAAAAATTAGATAATTTGAAAATAAAATCAAAAATTTTAATCATAGCAGGATCTGACTCATCAGGAGGTGCAGGCATTCAAGCAGATATTAAAACTGCTACTAGTCTAGGTGTATATTCAATGACGGCAGTAACTGCAGTAACAATTCAAAATACAAAAGGAGTGAAATCAGTAATACCTGTTCCACCAGATGAAATTTATAATCAAATAATTCATACAATTAAAGATATAAGGCCCAATGCCATTAAAATTGGGATGCTTCATTCTAAAAGAGTAATAGATAAGGTATTAAGATCGTTGAATGAGATAAAAGTTAAAAAGATTGTTTTGGACCCAGTAATGATTGCTAAAGGTGGTTCAAAGCTCATCACAGACTCCGCTGTACAATTAATGAAAAAAAAATTATTAAATAAAGTATCTTTAATTACACCTAATATTCCTGAGGCTGAAATCTTAACAGGTTTTAAAATAAAAAATCAAAATGATATGATTCTTGCTGCAAATGAATTCATAAAAATGGGTACACCAAATGTATTATTGAAAGGAGGTCATTTAAAATCAAAAAAGGTATACGATATATTTGTTAACAAAAAAGAGATTAAAGTATTTTCAAATAGAAGATTTAACACTAAAAATACTCATGGCACAGGTTGTACACTATCAACTGCGATCACTTCTTTTTTTTCATGTGGAAAAACTCTAAAGAGATCTTGTGAGTTAGGAGTTAAATATGTAAGTTCTGCTATATTAACAAACCCTAAAATTGGTACAGGTCATGGTCCGATAAATCATTTAAATTCTATTGAGTTAAAAAAAATATATAAATAATGAAAAATGTTGCAGTAGTTGGTTCGCAGTGGGGAGATGAAGGAAAAGGAAAAATTGTGGATTGGCTATCAGAACAAGCTGATGTTGTAATTAGATTTCAAGGTGGTCATAATGCTGGACATACCTTAGTTATAGATGGAGTAACTTACAAACTTCGATTGCTTCCCTCAGGAATAGTCAGAAAAAATAAAGTTTCAATTATTGGAAATGGTGTTGTTGTCGACCCTTGGGCATTATTGGATGAAATTAAAGAAATTGGAGAAAAGGGTGTAGATGTAAATTCAGAAAATTTCATGATTTCTGAGGCTGCAAATCTAATTTTACCATTTCACCGAGAAATGGATGAAATAAGAGAAGATGCAGCAGGTAAAAGCAAAATTGGAACGACAAGAAGAGGTATTGGACCTGCTTATGAAGATAAAGTTGGAAGACGTTCAATTCGAGTAATGGATCTTAGATCAGAAAAAAATTTGAACCAACGATTAGAAACAGTTTTACTACATCATAACGCTATTAGAAAAGGTTTAGGTAAAAAGATATTTGAGAAAAATCAGCTAAAAGATGATCTTTTAAAAATCGCTCCTGAAATTCTTAAATTTTCAGCACCAGTATGGCTTAGGATTGATCAATTTAAGAAACAAAAGAAAAAAATATTATTTGAGGGCGCACAAGGGATTCTATTAGACGTTGACCATGGAACATATCCTTTTGTAACTTCCTCAAATACTGTGGCCTCAAGTGCCGCAACAGGAACTGGATGTGGGCCTAATTCAATTCATTATGTATTAGGTATAACCAAAGCTTACACGACAAGAGTAGGTGAAGGACCTTTTCCAACAGAGTTAGTAGATAAAATTGGTGAGTTATTAGGTACAAGAGGCAAAGAATTTGGAACTGTTACAAGTCGAAAAAGAAGGTGTGGATGGTTTGACGGTGTTTTGGTGAGACAGACAATAAAAGTTTCTGGAATTGATGGCATTGCCCTTACAAAACTAGATGTTTTAGATGAACTAGATCAAATTAAGATGTGTGTAGAATATGATCTCAATGGAAAAAAAATAGACTATCTTCCAGCAGCAGTTGAAGATCAACTTAAAATTAAACCTATATATAAGACTTTTGATGGATGGAAAACTTCAACCAATGGGGTCAAAAATATTAACGATCTACCAGAGAATGCAAAAAAATATCTATTTGCAATTGAAGACTTTATTGGTGCGAAAATATCAAGTGTATCAACTAGTCCTGAACGGGATGACACAATCTTAGTTGAAAATCCTTTTGAGATTTAACTTACAGGTAAAAGATTTTTTGATTTAGCAAGCAAAAGCATGTGCTTTTGTAATTTCTCAAATGCTTTATTTTCAATCTGCCTTACTCTTTCACGACTAATCTTATATTTTTTACTTAAATCTTCTAAAGTAGTCGGATCATCATTTAATCTTCTTGAATATAAGATTTCTTTTTCTCTATCATTCAAAACTTTAATTGAGTCTTTTAACAAATCTTTTCTTTGTTGCATTTCTTCTTGATGAGCAAACTTAAGATCGTGATCTAATTCTTTATCTACTAACCAATCTTGCCATTCATCACCATCCTCACCGACTTGAGCATTAAGAGAAAATTCTTTTCCAGATAGTCTACGATTCATTGAGACAACCTCCTCTTTACTCACATCTAATTTTTCAGCGATTTCGTTTACATGCTCATTTCTTAAATCACCTTCAGTCTGTGGTGCAATTTGATTTTTTAATTTTTTAAGATTAAAAAATAATTTTTTTTGTGCAGTAGTTGTACCAATTTTTACTAAGCTCCAAGATTTTAAGATATATTCTTGAATAGAAGCTTTTATCCACCACATCGCGTAAGTTGCTAATCTAAAACCTTTTTCTGGCTCAAATTTTTTGACAGCTTGCATAAGTCCAATATTACCTTCAGAGATCATTTCGTTAATTGGTAGTCCATAACCTTTATAACCCATTGCAATTTTCGCAACCAATCTCAAATGACTTGTTACAAGTTTTTCTGCTGATTTAATATTTCCTGTCGTTTTCCAATTTTTAGCGAGCATGTACTCTTCTTCTGCATCAAGCATTGGAAATTTTTTTATTTGTTCAAGATATGCAGACAGGCCACCTTCATTACTTAAAATGGGTAAATTGTTATTCATAGTTGTGCTCATAGACAGTTTATCTAATTAATATTAAAAATTTTTCAATGTTTTATTTACCTATATTTCTGAGTGTTTTTAGTATTTTTTCAAGCTCATTTGGTAAAATTGAATTAAAAATCATCTGCTTATTTTTTTTTGGATGTATAAATCCCAATGTTTTAGCGTGCAGAAATTGTCTGTTTAACTTTGTTAAAATTTTTTCTAATGATGGTTCGATATCTTTAAGTTTTTTAAACTTTTTTTTATATTTATCATCACCAACTATACTGTTACCTAAATAATTCATGTGAACTCTTATTTGATGGGTTCGGCCTGTTTCTAATTGACACTCTAATAAACTAAAAGTTGGAATATTTTTATTTTCAAAAATTTCTAAAGTTTTGTAATTTGTAATTGCTTTTTTTCCTTTACTGTTACTAACCTCCATCATTTGTCTATTTTTTGAGCTTCTTGTAATAAAGGTTTCTATTTTACCTTTAGATGGTCTAATTTTACCCCAGATTAATAATTGGTAAACTCTTTGGATGGTATGTTGATTAAACTGATTAGAGAGGTGTTCGTGAGTTTGATTATTTTTTGCAATAACAACTAATCCAGATGTATTTTTATCAATTCTATGTACTATTCCAGGTCTTAGTTCACCTCCAATATTAGAAAAAGAATTTTTACTATAATTCATAAGTGCATTTACGATTGTGTTATCAAAATTACCCGCACCAGGATGCATTACTATTCCAGACGGTTTATTTAAAACAATCAAATCTTTGTCTTCATATACTATATCTAAATTAAACTCATAAGGTTTTAAGGAAGCTTTTTTTGGTTCGGGTATGACTAATTTTATTTCATCATTAAAAAAAATTTTTTTCGATGGATCGGTTATTATCTTATTATTTATTTTTAACTTATTATCTAGAATAAGATTTTTTATTCTCGTTCGACTGATAATATCCCCTCTCTTTTTAATGAAAATATCAACACGGAGTTCATTTTCGGTCTTATCAACTGTCAAATTTATTTTTTTTTCCATAAAATGATATATTAATATGATATGCGCTTGTAGCTCAACTGGATAGAGCGCCTGACTTCGGATCAGGAGGTTGAGGGTTCAAGTCCTTCCGGGCGCACCAATAATACCAATGTTTATTTAATTGTTTGCTTTACAAAATTTATTACTTTAATAACTTAGTTCATATGGAATATTTGAAAATAGAAGGAAAAAAAAGTGACTAATCCAACAAAAAATTTTGAATTCGCAAAAAAAATATACCTATGCTAAGATCAAAATATTTAATTAGACGTTTTTTTTATACACTAAGTAATTACGGTATATCAGCTACTTTAAAAAAAATTTATAAAACTTGTTTTTATTCTAATAAAATTGATTTAGACAAACTAAATATTCCTAATAATTTAGGATTGGATGATTTATTTTTGAAATTTGGAACAGACAAAGGTTCTTTAGATGGGAAAAAAACTTATGATTTTTTAGAAAAAAATAAAGACGGAGAAAAAAAATTTAAAAGTTACTACGAATGGATTAATAGAAATAACCCTAGAAATTTTGAATATCAATTTGGTCTTAATTTCACCCCCTATTATGAAAAATATTTAGGTCCATTAAGGGACAAATCACTAAAAATTTTAGAAATTGGCGTCGCTAATGGCCACTCAGTTGCAAGTTGGTTTTATTACTTTCCTAATTCGGAAATACATGCTGTTGATATTAAAAAAAAACATAAGTTTTTGTATAAAGGTAAAAGAATTAATTATCATTCCCTAGACTGTTTGGATAATGTAGCTGTTCGTAAATTCATTACTAAAAATAATAACTTTGATATAATTATTGATGACTCTTTCCATGAGCAACCTGCTATCACAAATAATATTAAAAATTTTTATCCAACTTTGAATCCTGGTGGGATTTATGTTTTAGAAGATTTTAATACTGCTGATCATATATTAAAAATAGAGAGAAAATATAATGAAGACTCAGGAAAGAAATTAATGCATAGATGGAGTATTTTAACGAGCGAAATATTTGATTATATAAAAAATAAAAAGATGTTTAAACATGAAATTTTTAAAGAAGATGATTTAAAATATATATTCGATACAATAGATAGAGTAGAAGTCCACGATCTAGAACTAGAACATCCATGGGCTTCATTAGGTTTTTTGTTTAAAAAAAAGAATTAAGATAAACTGAAAAAATTAGTAATCTGCTCTTGGATTAGAAAGAAAAATTTTTGATTGCATGACTTCGGATCAGGAGGTTCTGGGTTCGACTCCTAGCAGGCGCACCAATTATTCACCCATATTTATTAACGTCCCTTTTACTCTCGCTCTTAAAAAAGATAGATAAAACAGTCCTATTCCAAAAATTAAATAAATTAAATTCAATAAATAAGCTTGTTTTATATTTTCGTAATCTACAAGACCATTTATTAAAATATTTCTGGTTTCATCAAAAATGTAAACTAATGGTAAGCCTTTTGCAATTACTTGGAAAAATTCAGGAAGGATTTCTATTGGATAGTAGATACAGCCTAAGGGAGCAAGTAAAAATAATGATGACCAAGCTATATTTTCAAAGGATGGTCCGTATCTCATTAAACCTGAGCTCACAAATAAACCTAGTGTAATCCCAAATATGTACAAACTTAAAAATAATATAAAGAGTGGAAAACCTAATTTTAAAATTGAAACTCCAAATAGTGGAGAAGTTAAAATAATTGCGGGCACTAGACCGATTAATGTCCTTATCAAAGCAGTAAAAATTAAAGATATAATTATTTCTTTCAGCTTCAATGGAGCAATAAATAAATTAGTAAAATTTCTACTCCAGATTTCCTCTAAAAAAAGCATATTAAAACTTATGCTAGATCTAAAAAGAATGTCGTAAAGAATTGCGCATGTAAGAATTATTCCAAGTGTATTATTGTAATAATCACTATAAATTGAAAAAAATTTAGAAATAAATCCCCAAAGAATAATTTGTATCGTTGGCCAATAAATTAAATCCAAAACTCTTGGTAAAGAACTTTTGATGAGATAAAAATGTCTCAAAAAAAGTCCATACATTTTATTTAGATTCATATTAAATCTCTTGTAAGTTTTAAAAAAACTTCCTCCATATTTCTCCTTCCATGTTTCTTAATTAATTCGCCAGGAGTTCCTTGATCAATAATAGATCCTTTATTCATCATTAGAACTGAAGAACATAATCTCTCAACTTCTGCCATGTTATGCGAAGCAAGCAGAATAGAGGTTTTTTTTTCTTTTTGGTATTCCTCTAAAAAACTCCTGACAAAATCTCCTGTTTCAGGATCTAGAGATGCAGTTGGTTCATCAAGAAGAAGAACTGATGGATCATTAATTATAGATTTTGCTAGACTGACCCTATTTTTTTGACCAGAGGAAAGTTCTCCTGTTATTTTATTAATAAATTCATTAAGCCTCAATTTTTCACAAAGATAATCAATTTTGATTCCAAGTTCTTTTACATCATAAAGTCTTCCATAAACTTCAAGATTTTGTTTTACAGTTAATTTTTTTGGTAACTCAATATATGGTGAAATAAAATTTAATTTATTCAATAATTCAACTCTTTGTTTTTCAATTTCAATACCATTTATAAGAACCTTCCCTTTAGTAGGCTTTAGTAAACCTAGTATCATACCTATTGTTGTAGTTTTACCACATCCGTTAGGTCCAAGAATTCCAATGATTTCATTTTTATTTACTTTAAAAGAAATATCTCGAACAGCTTCTTTTGTGTCATAAGTTTTTGATAAATCAATTATTTCAAGAGGAATAGTCATTAAAATTTTGAAGCCCTTATTAATCTATCGTTAATAGTTTTGCCGATTCCTATATTTGGGATTTTGTCTACAGCAATAGATTTGTAATTATCTTTTTTTATCTTTCTCAAAATGGTGTACAGATTTTTTGCAGCTTCTTTTAAATTGCCCTTTTTTGATAAAAAATAATAGTTCGTTTTGTTAATCTTATTTTTCTTGATTAGTAAAAAAGCCTCATCTTTTTTTATTTTTTTAACATTAAGTCTGATTGGGATTCCAGGTGAATAATGAATTTTTAATTGGCCAGGAGCTGAAATTTTTGAAGGATTTGTATTTATTGAAATTTTCTTCTTTAATATTTTTTGGATAGTTCCAACTTCTAAACCACCTAATCTTAAAATTTTTGGTTTTTTTCTTAGATCAATAATTGTAGACTCAACCCCAACCGAAGATCTTCCACCTTCAAGTATATACTTAATTTTTTTTCCAAAATCGTCTTTTACATCTGAAGAAGTTACTGCACTAACTCTTGAAGATATATTTGCACTAGGTGCTGCGATAGGAAATTTCAAATATTTCAACAGAATTCTTGCTACTGGATGTTTTGGAAATCTCACAGCAAGAGTATTTTTTTTATTAGTTGCTACTTTTGAAATTTTTGATTTTTTTTTTTGATTTAAGATAAATGTTATTGGCCCAGGACAAAATCTTTTGTATAATTTTAAAAAATCAGCGTTTAGATCACAATCATTTTTTAATTTTTTTAAATCATAATAATGAATAATCAGAGGGTTATTCATTGGTCTTTTTTTTAATCTAAATATTTTTTTACACGCTGTATCAGAATATGCATTCCCAGCTATTCCATAAACAGTTTCGGTTGGTATGGCAACACACTCTCTTTTATTTAAGAGATTCCTCGCTTTTTTAATATTTGCAAGATTAATTTTCATGTATTATTTGAGAGTATTATATGAAAGATAAAAATTTACCAAATGATTATAATTCATTATCTCTTGAAGAATTAACCACTGAGGCAAATAAGATGATTGAAGAATTGGAAAATCAAAAGGATTTAGGAAACTCTTTAGACAAGTATCAAGATTTAATTAAACTCAATAATATAATTGAGAAAAAATTTCAAAAAAATACCAAAGAAATAAATGAGAAAACAAAAGAAAAAATATCCAAGATTAATAAAAAAAAAAATGCAAAGAAAATTAAATAAAATTGCAAAAGATACAAATTTGTTTTTAAGAAGATTTATTGCCAAACAAAAAAAATCAAATTTAATAGTTGCAATGAAATACGGTCTTTTTTCTGGAGGAAAAAAAATAAGATCCAAAATTTTAATTGATGTTGGGTCTCTATTTAAGTTAGATTATAGAACACTTATCGTTATTGGTGCTGCGGTTGAATGTATTCATGCGTATTCATTAATACATGACGATTTACCATGTATGGATGATGACTCTATAAGAAGAGGCAAACCATCAGCACATGTAAAATTTGGAGAGGCTACTGCAGTTTTAGCTGGAAATTCACTTTTAACAATGGCTTTTGAAATTTTAAGTCATAAAGACTTAAGAATTAGTGAAAAAATTAAGATTGATTTAATTAATAAAATTTCTGAAAGCTCAGGCCATCTTGGAATAGCAGGAGGTCAATATTTAGATTTAAATTATGAACGTAAGAAAATTTCTCAAAAAAAAATTGAAGAGATGGAAATTAAAAAAACTGGAAAACTTTTTAGCTTTTGTTGTGCAGCACCATTAATAATTAAGAAAAAAAATAAAAGTGATATTAAGAAATTTGAAAATATTGGTGCTGATATAGGTTTGTTATTTCAGGTTGCTGATGATTTGATTGATTATAAAGGAAGTTTGCTTGTTGCAGGAAAAAAAACTGGTAAGGATAAAAAAAAAGGAAAAGCTACCTTAATTAGTTTACTAGGATACAAAAATACTATTAAATATGCTAATAATTTAATCTTAAGAATAAAAAGTAAATTAAAAAAATATGGATCTAAATCAAGAAATTTGTCAGAAACATTAAATTATATTTTGAATAGAAATAAATGAAAAAAAAATACGAACTGTTAGATGAAATAAATTTTCCATCGGATTTAAAAAAATTACCTGAGTCAAAATTACAAAAAGTTGCTGATGAATTAAGAGAGGAAATGATTGATGCTGTCTCGGTGACCGGTGGTCATCTTGGAGCAAGTCTTGGAGTTGTAGAATTAACTGTGGCTTTACATTATATTTTTAATACACCCAATGATAAGTTAATCTGGGATGTGGGTCATCAGTGCTATCCACATAAAATTTTAACTGGTAGAAAAGATAGAATAAGAACTCTTAGACAAGGAAATGGTCTTTCTGGTTTTACAAAAAGATCAGAGAGTGAATACGATCCCTTTGGTGCTGCACACAGCTCAACATCAATCTCATCAGCTTTAGGTATAGCAGAAGCAAACAAACTGTCTAATAAATCAGACAATGTAATTGCAGTAATTGGTGACGGGGCAATCAGTGCAGGAATGGCTTATGAAGCTATGAATAATGCTGGTGCTTCAAAAACTAAGATGATCGTAATTTTAAATGATAATGATATGTCAATCGCTAGACCAGTTGGAGCTATGAGCACTTATTTAGCAAAAATTTTTTCAGGAAAGATTTATTTTAGTCTAAGAGAGACTATTAAATTAATTATGTCAGCTTTTTCAAAAAGATTTAGTGCTAAGGCTGGTAAAGCAGAGGATTTATTAAGATCAGCTGTGACAGGTGGAACTTTGTTTAGTTCACTCGGATTTTATTACATTGGCCCAATAGATGGGCATGATTTAAATTCATTAATTCCAATTTTAAAAAATGCTAGAGACTCTAAGCATGAAGGACCGATTTTAATTCACATTAAATCAAAAAAAGGAAAAGGTTATACTTTTGCAGAGGCAGCAAAGGACAATTATCACGGAGTATCAAAATTTAATGTTAAAACTGGTGAACAACTTAAGAGTACAAGTAAATTACCATCATATACAAAGGTTTTCGCAAACACCTTAATTCAACATGCTAAAAAGGACAGTAAAATTGTAGCAATTACAGCTGCAATGCCTGATGGTACTGGTCTTGATATTTTTCGTAAAGAATTTCCAGATAGGACTTTTGATGTTGGGATTGCTGAGCAACATGCAGTTACATTTGCTGCAGGTTTAGCTACCGAAAACTTTAAACCCTATGCAGCTATTTATTCCACTTTTCTTCAAAGAGCTTATGATCAAGTAGTTCATGACGTAGCAATTCAAAGTTTACCGGTTAGATTCGCGATTGATAGAGCGGGACTTGTTGGGGCTGATGGACCAACACATGCTGGAAGTTTTGATACAACATATTTAACTACTTTACCAAATTTTATTGTTATGGCAGCAAGTGATGAAGCTGAGCTTGTAAGAATGATAAATACCTCAACGGAGATTAATGATAGACCTTGTGCATTTAGGTATCCAAGAGGAACAGGATTAGGTTCAATTTTGCCTTCAATAAATGAGAAAATTGAGATAGGGAAATCAAAAATTATCAAAGAGGGAAAAAAATTAGCTATCCTTAATTTTGGAGCAAGATTGAATGAAACTTTGAAGGCTGCAGAAAATTTATTAAAAAAAGGTGTGCCGATAACAGTTGTTGATGCAAGGTTTGCAAAACCTTTAGACGAAAATCTTATTTGGCAATTAGCTACAACTCATGAAGCGATCATGACTATAGAGGAGGGTTCAATTGGTGGTTTTGGATCTCATGTGGTAAATTTTTTGACAAAAAAAGGTTTAATGGACTCTAATTTAAAATTTAGATCATTAACGTTACCGGATATTTTTATTGATCAGGATACTCCAGATAAAATGTATAAAGTGGCAAATCTTGACTCAGTTTCAATTGAGGAAAAAGTTTTAGATTTACTAAATTCTAATATAGTTTTGAAAAAACAAAATTAACTACACTGAGCTTTGTGAAGAAGATAATGATCTAATAAAACACAAGATAACATTGCTTCACCCACAGGTACAGCTCTTATACCCACACATGGATCATGTCTACCTTTTACTGATATACTTGTATTCTTTCCAAATTTATTGATTGTTTTTCTACTTTTTAAAATTGAAGAAGTTGGCTTTACAGCAAAAGAGACAATTATCTCTTGACCTGAAGAAATGCCTCCTAGAATCCCTCCAGCGTTATTAGATTTAAATTTTGTTTTTTTTCTATTTTGAGAAATTTCATCTGAATTTTCCTCACCTGATAATTGTGCTGAGTTCATACCTGAGCCAATATTAACTCCTTTAACAGCATTTATACTCATCATAGCTGATGCTATGTCAGAGTCTAATTTTGAGTATATAGGTGCTCCTAATCCAGCAGGAATACCGTTCGCTCTTACTTCGATTATCGCTCCACATGACGATCCAGCTTTTCTAATACTTAATAAGTATTTTTCCCAAATTTTTAACATTGATTTATCTGGGCAAAAAAATGGATTTTTAGAAATTATTTTATCATCCCATTTATTGGTATCACATCCTAATATTCCAAGTTGGGTTACAGCTCCAGTGATTTTAAATTTTTTTCCTAATTTATTTTCTAAAACTTTTTTTGCCACAGCACCTGCTGCAACTCTTGCAGCTGTTTCTCTTGCAGATGATCTACCACCACCTCTGTAGTCTCTTATTCCATACTTTTTAAAATATGTGAAATCAGCATGTCCTGGTCTAAATTTATCTTTGATATCATTATAATCCTTTGAACGCATATCCTCATTGTAAATTATCAATGATATTGGTGTCCCAGTCGTTTTTCCCTCAAAAACTCCTGAAAGAATTTGAACCTTGTCACTCTCTTTCCTTTGAGTAGTAAACTTTGATTGCCCAGGTTTTCGTTTGTTTAATTCTTTTTGAATATCCGCTTCTTTTAATGGTATTAATGGTGGACACCCATCTATTATACACCCTATAGCTGGACCATGGGATTCTCCCCAAGTTGTAAAACGAAAAGACTTTCCAAAAGTATTAAATGACATTATTTATATTGTATAGATTATTTTGTTAAAATTATGAATCAAAAAAACTCACTTGGGCTTAATAAATGCTTCTTAGATCTTGATAATCCATTTGAACTATTTCAAAGATGGTTTGATGAGGCTAAAAAAAAAGAAATTAATGATCCTAATGCTTTAGCACTTGGTACAGCAAATAAAGAGGGTATTCCCTCAGTAAGAATGGTTCTGCTTAAAGGTCATAGTGAAAAAGGATTTGTTTTTTATACAAATTTAAACAGTCAGAAAGGTAATGAAATTAAAGAAAACCCGAATGCTACAATGTGCTTTCATTGGAAAAGTTTACTAAGACAAATAAGGATAGTTGGAACATTAAAACAAGTAGATGATCAAACCGCTGATGAGTACTATAACTCAAGAGCATATGATAGCAGAATAGGTGCTTGGGCCTCAAAACAAAGTAGTATTCTTCAAAATAGAGATGAACTTTTAGATGCTTTAGAGAATTATAAAAAAAAATATAATGACAAAGATAATGTACCTAGACCAAGCCATTGGTCTGGCTGGAATTTAACACCTTCCACAATTGAATTTTGGTTAGATGGAGATAACAGAATACATGAAAGATTAAAGTATTCTTTAGATAAAAATGGTAGTTGGTCAAAAAGTCTTTTAAGTCCCTAAAAATCCCTTGACAAACTAAATGAAGTTAAATTTTCAAGAATATTTCTTTCATTACAGTCTTTAAATATCGATAATGAGTTTGACGCTAAATTTATGTAATGATTTGCTTTTTGATAACATTCTTTAATAATTTCATATTGTTTGATTAAAGATAATGTATAATTAAAATCATTTTCATCTCTTCTATCTTTTATAAAAATACCTTTCAGACTTTCCTTTTCTTTAAGATTTGCTTTTTGAAATAATAAGATTATCGGTAGAGTAATTTTCCCTTCATAAAAATCTTTGCCAATTTTTTTTCCAAATAACTTTGACTCAGAATTGTAATCTAAAGTATCATCAGCTATTTGAAAAGTTAATCCCAAATTCCTTCCGTAAAATTCTAAAGCCTCTTTTTCTTTTGATGACACATCTGACAAAATTGCACCAACTTTGGTAGCTGCTGCAAATAATTCAGCAGTTTTCGCAGAAATTATTCTTAAATAAGTTTCCTCCAACATATCTACTTCTCCTTTGTGTTGTAATTGAAGAACTTCTCCTTGTGCAATCTTAGAGGAAGTTGAAGATAATAATTTTAAAACCTCGATATTTCCATCATCTACCATCATTTCAAAACATCTACTAAGTAAATAATCTCCAACTAAAACAGAAGAGTGATTATCCCAAACTTTGTTTAAAGTTTTTCTCCCCCTTCTAATAGATCCATTATCTATTACATCATCATGCATTAAAGTTGCTGAGTGAATAAGTTCTACACAAGCAGCCAAATTAATATCTCTAGTTCCTTTTGCATATCCACATAATTTTGCAGAACCTAAAGTTAGTAAGGCTCTTAATCTTTTTCCGCCTGTATCAAGGTGATAGTTTGTCATTTTCTGAACTAAGTCTACTTTGCTCTCTAATTTAGACTTTATTTTTTCTTCAACTAACATCAATCTATCTTCAACTGAATTTTTAAGTTGAAAATACGAATTATTAATTTTGTTTTTTAATTGTATGACACTTCCCATTAATTGAGCAAATTAGTATAATAGGTTGCTTTTTATACTTATCAATTGACGCACCTGAATCTTCAATTATAAGGTGTCTTTATATTCATAAAAAAATTCTATAAATATTAAAAATGCTCTCTTTTTTTAAAAAGAAAAAAATTATTCCACATATTAAGTTAAGTGGAGTTATTGGGAATGTAGGGAAATTTAAACAAGGTATAGATTTTTCTGGCCAAGAGGACATTATTACAAAAGCATTTTCTCTAAAAAAAGCACCATGTGTTGCTATAACAATAAACTCTCCTGGAGGTTCTCCTGTTCAATCACATTTAATTTACAGCTTAATTAGACAACAGGCAAAAAAAAATAAAAAAAAAGTAATAGTTTTTGCCGAAGATGTAGCAGCCTCAGGCGGATATCTAATAGCTTGTGCTGGAGATGAAATTTATGCGAACTCAAGTTCAATAATAGGCTCAATAGGAGTAATCTACTCTTCTTTTGGTTTTACAGAATTGATAAAAAAGATAGGTGTTGAGAGAAGAGTGCATACTGCTGGGAAGAATAAAAGTACATTAGACCCATTTCTAGATGAAAAAAAGGAAGACATCGAAAGATTAAAAAATATACAATTAGATCTACATAAAGATTTTATAGAGGTAGTCGAAAAAAGCAGGTCATCAAAACTTAAAAAATCTGAAGTAGAATTATTTTCAGGTGAATTTTGGTCAGGTAGAAAAGCCAAAGATCTTGGTTTGATAGATGATATAGGAAATGCAAATCAGATATTAAGAGAAAAATTTGGAGAAGATGTTGTTATTAAAAAATTTGAAAAATCAAAAAGCTGGCTTAGTAAAAAATTATCGTCTTCAAATGATCATGTTGATCAATTAGCAAACATATTAGAGGAAAAATCAGTTTGGCAAAAATATGGCCTCTAAAAAAATTAAAAAAAAACCAAAATTTCAAACTTTCCAAGATACAATTATAAATCTTCAAAAATTTTGGAGTAAAAATGGATGTGTAATTTTACAACCTTATGATATGGAAGTTGGAGCTGGAACATTTCATCCAGCTACTACTCTAAGATCTCTTGGACCTAAGCCATGGAAAGCAGCCTATGTTCAACCTTCACGAAGACCTACAGATGGAAGATATGGAGATAATCCAAATAGACTTCAGCATTATTATCAATTTCAAGTTATAATAAAACCTTCTCCAATTAATATTAAAAAACTTTATTTAAATAGTCTGTCGGTAATAGGAATTAATCATAAAGAACACGATATTAGATTTGTTGAAGATGATTGGGAAAGCCCAACTCTAGGTGCTGCAGGTCTTGGATGGGAAGTTTGGTGTGATGGAATGGAAATATCTCAATTTACATATTTTCAACAAATGGCAGGTTTTGAATGTAAACCAGTGTCAGTAGAGATAACTTATGGCCTTGAAAGAATTTGTATGTTTACCCAGCAGAAAAAAAATGTTTATGATTTAGTTTGGAATGATGAAGGAATTGATTACAGGGAAGTATTTCATCAATCAGAAAAAGAATTTTCAGCTTATAACTTTGAGCATGCTAATACAGAAAATTTATTTAAAATATTTGATATGCATGAGAGCGAAGCAAAATCATTAGTTGAAAAAAATATATCTTTACCTGCATACGATCAATGTTTGAAAGCTAGTCATATATTTAACGTATTAGATGCTCGTGGAGCAATTAGTGTTGCGCAAAGAGCAGAATATATTGGTCGAATAAGAGAAATTACAAAACAAGCTGCTACAATTTGGGTACAGTCGCAAACATAGAATGTCAGAATTTTTTTTAGAGCTATTTAGTGAAGAAATTCCTGCTGGGCTTCAAAAAAATTTAAGAGAAAAAATTTTAAAAGATTTTAAAGATTTGTTTGAGGAAAAATCAATAAGATCAAAAAAAAATTTTTCTTTTTCAACTCCAAATAGGTTAATTCTAGTTTTTGAAGGCCTAGATAAACAAATTAAAATTAAATCTAAAGAGATTAGAGGCCCTAAAACTAGCGCTCCTGAACAAGCGTTGGAGGGTTTTTTGAGATCAAACAAAATTAACAAAAAGGATTTATTTAAAAAAAAAACCGAAAAGGATGAATTTTATTTTTACAAAACTGTAGCAACCTCATTAAAAACACATGATTTACTCACTGAATTCATTCCAAAAATTTTGAGTAACTATCAATGGAAAAAATCAATGAAATGGGGTGAATTTGATTTAAATTGGGGAAGACCTTTAAAATCAATTTTATCAATATTTGATAAAAAAATTTTAAGTTTTAAATTTCATCATTTAGCCTCCTCTAATTTGACTTTTTTAGATAAAGATTTTGAGGAAAAAAAAAGATCTTTTGAAAATTTTAAGAAATATGAAAAATTTTTTGAAAATAATGGAGTTATTGTTAATCAAAATAAAAGATTAAGAATAATTAATAAATCTTTTTTAAAGATATTGGGAAAAAAAGGGTTAAAAATTAATGAAAATCCTAAATTAATGGATGAAGTTGTAAATTTAGTAGATAGCCCAAATGTTCTATTGTGCAAATTTGATAAAAAATTTTTATCGGTTCCTAAAGAGATTTTGACCCTAACAATGGAGTCTCACCAGAAATATTTTCCAACATTTAATGATAAAAATGAAATTACAAATGAATTTTTAATTGTAACAAATAAAAAAGACAAAAAAGGTCTCATTAAAATAGGTAATGAAAGGGTAGTTGATGCAAGGTTAAGTGATGCAGAATTTTTTTGGAATAAAGATAAAACTCAAAATTTGGTAAAAAAGGTATCAGAATTAAAATCAATGAATTTTTTTAAAGGACTTGGATCTTATTATGACAAAGTTCAACGAATGAGAAAAATTGGTGGAATGATTTCAGATGAATTGTTAATTAGTAAAGAGAAAGTAGAATTGACAGCATCAATTTGTAAGACTGATCTTACTTCTGATCTTGTTGGTGAATTTCCTGAGCTTCAAGGACTTATGGGAGGGTACTTTTCTGAATATCAAGGATTTGATAAGGATATTTCTTTAGCTATTTCTGAGCAATATTTACCAATTGGACTCAATTCAATAGTTCCAAAAAAACCATTCAGTGTCACGTTATCAATTACAGACAAGATTGATACCTTAGTGGGTTTTTTTGGTATTAACGAGAAACCTACAAGTTCAAAGGATCCATTAGCATTGAGGAGAATTGCTCTTGGTATAATAAGAACCATTATAGAAAATAGAAAGAATTTGAAAATAAATGATCTTTTAAATTATTCCTCACGCCTTTACGATGACCAGGGATACGACCTCGAAAACAAAAATTTACAAATAGAATTACAGGACTTTTTAAAAGATAGATTTAGATACTATCTTAAAGACAAAGAAATACGTTACGATATAATTGAGGCAACTTTATCATCATTTTCATTAAATAATTTATTTTCGTCTTTTGAAAAAGCAAAATGTCTTAATAAGGTAATTAACACCCAAATTGGTATAGACATCAACTTAAGTTATAAAAGAGCATCAAACATTTTAGATTATGAGATGAAAAATAACGAGATTGAAATAAATGATACAACTGATCCTGGTATTTTTAAAAGTGATTTTGAAAAAAACTTATACAAAAAAATTAATGATATTAGAAAATACTATTCTACCATAAACAGTGATGAAAATTGTGAAAAATCATTATCAATTTTAGCTGAAACTAAAAAAGAAGTTTTCGAATTTTTTGATAATGTAAAAGTTAATGAGGATAATGAAACTTTAAGAAAAAATCGTTTGGAACTTATTAATATGTTATGTAAAACGTTTCAAAATTATATAAATTTTCGATTTTTAAAAGCTCATAATGAATAAGTTAATTCTAAATTTTAAGTCTAAAGACTCAAAAAAAATAAAAAATCCCCAAAATTTTTTAGGTGGTAAGGGGGCAAATTTATCTGAAATGGGAAGAATGGGTTTACCAGTGCCTCCTGGTTTTACTATCTCAACAAAAGTGTGTGAAATTTTTTATAAGGATAAAAAAAAATTAAACTCAAAATTAATTAGCCAAATAAAAAAAGAAATTAAAACAATAGAAAAAGATGTAGCAAAAAAATTTGGAGATTTAAAAAATCCTCTTCTTTTATCAGTTAGATCTGGAGCAAGAGTTTCAATGCCAGGTATGATGGATACAATTCTGAATTTAGGACTAAATGACAAAACAGTTGTAGCTTTGGCTAATAAAACATCTAACGGAAGATTTGCGAAGGATAGCTACAGAAGATTCATCCAGATGTACGGAAATGTAGTCATGGGTGTTGAAAGTTACAATTTTGAGGAATTGATAGAAAATTATAAGTTAACAAAAGGTGTATTACTTGATACGGATCTCGATGAAGAGGATTGGGATGGTTTAATAAATGATTTTAAGAATGTAGTTAAAGAAAAGACTAGTAAAAATTTTCCTCAAGACGTTTATCATCAATTATTTGGGGCAATAAGTGCTGTATTTTTATCTTGGGAGAGTAAAAGAGCGAAAGTTTACAGAAAGTTGAATCAAATTCCTTCTGAATGGGGAACAGCTGTTAACGTTCAATCTATGGTTTTTGGAAATATGGGTAATGATTGTGCAACAGGAGTTGTCTTTACTAGAAACCCTTCAGATGGCTCAAATGATATTTATGGAGAATATTTGATTAATGCTCAGGGAGAAGATGTTGTAGCTGGAACAAGAACTCCACAGTACATTACAAAGAAGGCGAGAAAAGAGGCAAAAGTTGATGATGCATCTATGGAAGAGTCGATGCCAGAAGTATATCACGAATTATATAAAATTTTAAAAAAACTAGAGAAACATTATAAGGATATGCAAGATGTGGAGTTCACTGTTGAGAGTAATAAACTTTGGATATTACAAACTCGATCTGGAAAAAGAACATCAAAATCTGCAGTAAAAATTGCTGTTGATATGGTTAGAGAAAAGTTAATCAATAAAAATGATGCTGTTTTAAGAGTTGATCCCAACTCTTTAGATACGCTTTTGCATCCTACTTTAGATGAGAGAAATTCAATCAAAGTTATAGCAAACGGTCTTCCAGCGTCTCCTGGTGCAGTAAGTGGAAAAGTAGTTTTCAGCTCTGAGGAGGCTGAAAGATTAAATGATATGATGCAAGATACAATTTTAGTTAGAGTTGAAACTTCTCCAGAAGATATTCAAGGAATGCACGCTGCGAAGGGAATTTTAACTTCAAGAGGAGGAATGACTAGTCATGCTGCAGTTGTAGCTAGGGGAATGGGAAGACCTTGTGTTTCTGGTTCAAGTGAAATTGAAATTAATTACGATAAAAAAGTCTTTAAAACATCTTCGGCTGAGATCAAAGAAGGTGAAACAATTACTATTGACGGTTCTACGGGAAGAATAATTTTAGGTACGGTTCCAACTATAAAACCTGAGATATCAGGAGATTTTTCAAAATTGATGAGCTGGGCTGATAAAATTAGAAAACTTAAAGTACGAACTAACTCTGAAACTCCTCTAGACACTAAAACAGCCAGAGATTTTGGTGCGGAGGGAATTGGACTTTGTAGGACCGAACATATGTTTTTTGATGAGGAAAGAATTTTATCAGTACGAGAAATGATTTTATCAAAAACGCTAGACGATAGATCTAATGCTTTAAAAAAGATTCTACCGCATCAAAAAAAAGATTTTATGGAGATATTTAAGATTATGCATGGTCTTCCAGTTACTGTAAGATTATTAGATCCACCATTACATGAATTTTTACCGAAATCTGATAAAGAAATTTCTGAAGTAGCTAATGTTGTTGGATCTGACAAAAAAGATGTTGAAAGCAGGATAGAAGAACTTCACGAACAAAATCCAATGTTAGGACATAGAGGTTGTAGACTTGGCATTTCATTTCCTGAAATTTATGAGATGCAATGTAGAGCGATATTCGAGGCTCTTGCAGACTTAAAAAAAAACAAACAAAAATTTGCTTTTCCCGAGATAATGATTCCTTTAGTTTCAACTGAAGCCGAGATTAAAATAATGAAAGATTTAGTAATCAATACCGCAAGAAAAGTTCAAAAAGAAAATAAAACAAAAATTGAATTTCTTGTGGGCACAATGATTGAGTTACCTAGAGCAGCAATTAAGGCTGATGATATTGCGAAACATGCTGAATTCTTTAGTTTTGGCACTAATGATTTAACACAAACAACTTTTGGAATAAGTAGAGATGATAGTGGTAAATTTTTAAATGATTATATAGATAATAAGATTTTTACTATTGATCCGTTTGTATCCATTGATGACGGAGTTAAAGATTTAGTCGAAATAGCAGTTTCTAAAGGAAAAAAACAGAATAAAAAGATTAAATTAGGTATATGTGGTGAACATGGCGGTGATCCAAAGAGTATTAAATTTTGTTCAAAAGCTGGGCTTAATTATGTTTCCTGTTCACCTTACAGAGTCCCTATAGCTAGATTAGCAGCGGCACAAGCTGAGCTTTCGAAAAATAAAAATTAAAAAAATCAAAAAATCTAGATTTCTAGTTTGAAATCTATACCCGGGGCACTATGAGTAATACTCCCTATTGAAATTCTATCTACCCCAGTCATAGCAACAGATTTTACAGTTTTAAGATTTATATTTCCTGAAGCTTCTGTCTCATAATATTTTTTAACAAGTTTTACACCTGCTTTAAGATTTTTAATACTCATATTATCAAACAAAATAGTATTAAATTTAAGACCAATAATCCTTTTCAGTTGCTTTAAATCATCCACTTCAACTGTAATTTTTTTTCCTTTTTTATTTTTTATTGCTAATGAAATTAATTCTTTTAAATCAGAACTAGCGATATGATTATCTTTAATCAAAAATTCATCACTTAAATTAAATCTGTGATTTGTACCACCTCCTAATTTAACTGCATATTTTTGAATAACCCTATAATTTGGTAAAGTTTTTCTGGTACAGCAAATTTTGCACTTTTTTCCAGCTAGTTTTACAAATTGATTTGTTTTTGTAGCAATTCCTGAAATATGGGATAAAAAATTTAATGCAACCCTTTCTGCAATCATTATAGAATTAGCTTTGCCTTTTATTAATGCTATTACAGAATTTTTTTTGACTGTGGACCCATCTTTTTTTTTTACTATAAACTTAGTTTTTTTGTCAACTTGCTTAAAAGATTGTTTTACAAATAGCAAACCTGCAACAACTGCCTTTTGATTAGAAATTATTTTCGCTTCAATAATTTTATTATTGTTTATGAGGTTAGATGTTATATCTCCATAAGGATACAAATCCTCGGTAAGTGCGAGTTTTACTCTATCTTTAATAAAATTTTCACTTAATTTAATTTTTGACACGAAGTGTTATCTACCGATAGCAACCATTTTTTCTACTGACAATCTAGCTTTGTCAATCATCTCTTGGTCCAAGATAATTTCACCTGTTTCATTCTCTAAACAGTCTAAAATTTTAGGCAAAGTAATTTTTTTCATATGCGGACACATATTACATGGCCTTATAAATTCTACTTTCGGATTTTCCACTTGAATGTTATCACTCATAGAACATTCAGTTACCATCATTACTTTTTTCGGCTGATTATCTTTAACATAATTAATCATTCCCGATGTTGATCCTGCGAAATCACTTGCTTTAATAACCTCTGGAGGACATTCTGGGTGTGCAATTATTTTAATCCCAGGATTATTTCTCCTTATATTTTTAATCTCATTTTCATTGAATTGATCATGAACAATACAAATTCCTTTCCATGAGATAATTTCAACGTCGGTTTGTGAAGCAACGTATTTAGCTAAATAGTCGTCAGGTAAAAAAATAACTTTTTTCACACCTAAGGATTTTACAATTTTAACTGCATTAGCTGACGTACAACATACATCTGTTTCTGCTTTTACATCAGCAGATGTATTTACATATGAGACAACAGGAACTCCTGGATACTTTTCTTTTAACAACCTTACATCTTTACCCGTAATTGAAGAGGATAATGAACAACCCGCTTTCATGTCTGGTAATAAAACTTTTTTATTTGGACTCATTAATTTAGCTGTCTCAGCCATGAAGTGAACTCCAGCCATAACAATTATATCTGCCGAGGTTTTTGATGCTTCTACGGCGAGAGCTAAAGAGTCTGCAGAAAAATCCGCAATACCGTGATAAATTTCTGGAGTTTGATAGTTATGAGCAAGTATTACTGCATTCTTCTCTTTTTTTAATTTATTAATTTTATGAATATAAGGAGCATGAACTGCCCACTCAATCTCAGGCATAACCTTTGAAATCTTCTTATAAATTAGATCAGTTGCCAATTTTACTTCTTGATTAAATTCCATAAATAAAATTTATCAATTTGAAACCTACTTGTCATTGATTTAATGTGGGTCATATTTGCGGCCATGCTGAAATTGGTAGACAGGCACGGTTGAGGGCCGTGTGGACCTGGTCCATGAGAGTTCGAGTCTCTCTGGCCGCACCAAAAAATTAAATCTTTAGCCATTCAGGTATAAATATTTTAAATGATCCATTTTTACTTTTTAAAGTAAGGTCTTTATTAAAATTTTCATTAGAAAATTTTATCAAAGCAAATGGATACTCTTCATTTATCAGAATTTTTCCTATTTCAATCTGATTACAATATACCGTTTCATCTTCATCAAGTTTTCCATTAATTATCTCAACCGGCAATAACCTTTTAGAAAGTTTATTTTTAAGTTTAATTCTAGCAGTATTTTCTTGTCCTACGTAACATCCTTTTTTAAAATCAATACCATTTAGTTCTTCAAAATTACATTCAATACCGAATAATTTATTTTTTAGTTTATTTAAATTCTTTGGAACAATCCCAAGCTTATGACTTTGATGATAATAGTCCTCAATTTTATCGTCTTTTAATTGAAGTTTTTTAAGAGACAAATAAAGCTTTTCTAAATTAATAATTAATCTAGCACCCAAATTTTTATTTCTTGGATCTAGAACTATTGGATCTTCTCTATACTTCATAGTAAAACCAAGAATATCTTTTGATTCATCTATTGATAAATATTTTTCATAACTAAAACTTGCAACAACAAATTCATTGCTAAGATTAAGGATTTCTACTTTTGATCTTATTTTATATAAATTTAACTGTTTCAATATTTCCTCAGATTGAGACTTTTCACAATCAATAAAAAAACCTGACTTATGCTTTACAACTATAAATTCATAAAGAAACTTTCCTTGAGGAGTTAATAATGAGGCAAAACAACTTGAATTTTCAGTTACTTTATTAATGTCATTACTAATTAAATTTTGCAAGAAGTCTCTAGCGTCCTGGCCATTTACATAAAGTATGGCTCTATCTTTTAATATATAAACACTATTATTCATATTTGATTGATCTTAAAATTTAATATAATAACTTTTTTCATAAATGTTAGATCTAATAATCAAAAATGGGCAATGTTATATCAATGGGAAACTAGAAGATAAAGATATTGGCGTTAAAGATGGTAAAATAATAAAGATTGGTCAAATATCAGAGGAGGCAAAAGAAGTCTACGATGCCAAAAATAAAATTACCTTACCTGGCTGTATAGATACTCAGACCCATTTCAGGGAACCAGGTTCAACAGATACAGAGGATCTTCACTCTGGAAGTAGAGCGGCAGTAGCTGGAGGAATTACAGCAGTATTTGAAATGCCAAACACCAACCCTCCAACTTCAAACTTAAAAGAATTTCAAAGAAAATTGGATCTTGCAAAAAACAGAATGTATTGCAATTATGCTTTCTATTTTGGTGCAACAGCAGGTAACGTTAGTCAACTCGCTGAGTTAAAAAATTTAGAGGGCTGTTGTGGTATCAAATTGTTTGTAGGTTCCTCAACAGGTAATCTTTTGGTAGCACTAGAGGAGGATATTGATAAAGTTTTTCAAAATAGTTCTAAGGTAGTAGCGGTTCACTCAGAAGATGAAGAAATCTTAAACAAGAACAAAAAATTGATTAAAAATAGTGATGTACATTCTCATCCTATTTGGAGAAGTGAGGAGTGTGCAATTTCTTCCACTAGAAGAATAGTTAGACTTGCAAAAAAATATAACAAGAAAGCGCATGTACTTCATATTACCACTAAACAAGAAGTAGATTTTTTGTCTCAACATAAAGGTAATATTACCTTTGAAATCACTCCACAACATTTAACAATTTATGCACCTGATTGTTATGATAAACTTGGAACTTATGCGCAGATGAATCCACCAATAAGAGATAAATCTCATTATGATCGACTGTGGTATGCAGTAAGGAATAATTTAAATGATACAATTGGGTCGGATCACGCACCACATCTAAAAGTAAATAAAGATAAAGAGTATCCCAATTCTCCGTCAGGCATGCCTGGTGTCCAAACACTTATGCCTGTAATGTTAGATCATGTTAATCATGGAAAATTATCACTTAATCAATTAATAAATCTGGTATGCGAAAATCCAATAAAAATATTTGGGATTCAGAACAAAGGATTCATTAAAGAGGGATTTGATGCTGACTTTACCATTGTTGATATGAACAAGAAAATAACAATTAAAAATGAAAATATAGAGAGTAAATGTGGATGGTCACCTTTTAATGATTTTGAGTTTAAAGGAACACCTGTTGCAACGATAATTTCTGGTAAAATAAAGATGAAGGATGGAAAGATTTTAGGTGAGCCTGAGGGCATCCCTTTAAAATTTAGTTAATTTTTACAGTAAAACTATTAACCAGTATCACACCAATAACTATAAGGAATAATCCAGCAATAGCCTGCCAAGCTAAAGTTTGTTTAAAAAAGAAATATCCAAGCAAAGCTATTGTAAATACTCCAAGTCCACTCCAAGTGGCATAAACAATTGCTATTGGTAGTTTATCCATAACAAAAGTCATCAAATAGAAAGACACCAAATAGAATATTGTTAGACAAACAGTTGGAATAATCTTGGTAAAATTTTGTGAAACTGGCAATAACATTGTTCCAGCTACCTCACAAAATATAGCAATAAGTAAATAAGAATATGTTTTAACCATTGATAAGTATTTTATTGTCAATTAAGTCTTGTTTGATCTCGTCAAGAATTGCAGGATCATCAATAGTTGGAGGCATTTTATACTCAACATTATCCGCAATTTTTCTAATTGTTCCTCTTAAAATTTTTCCAGATCTTGTTTTTGGAAGTCTTTTGATAACTATTGCAACTTTAAATGCAGCCACAGGACCAATTTTATCTCTAACCATTTTAATACATTCCTTTGAAATTGTCTCGTTATCTTTATCAACTCCAGCTTTTAAAACTATTAATCCTATTGGTAATTGTCCCTTTAATTTATCTGCAATACCAAGAACTGCGCACTCAGCTACTGATTGATGCTCTGATAAAACTTCTTCAATAGCACCGGTTGACAATCTATGGCCAGCAACATTTATGATATCGTCAGTCCTAGACATAATCCAAATATAGCCATCCTCATCAATGTGACCTGCATCATAAGTTTGATAGTAACCATCATAGTTTGACATGTAATTTTCTTTGTATCTTTGATCTGCGTTCCAAAGAGTTGGAAATGTGCCAGGAGGTAAAGGCAATTTAACTACAATATCTCCCATTTCGTTCGGTTTAGCTAAAGTTTGATCTGATTTAATGATTTTTACATCATAACCTGGCACTGCTTTACATGCTGAACCATATTTTGTTTTCATCATTTCAATTCCTGTGCAATTTGAGCTAATTGCCCAACTTGTTTCAGTTTGCCACCAATGGTCTATTACTGGAACTTTTAATAAATTTTCTGCCCATTTGATTGTATCTGGATCCGCTCTTTCTCCTGCAAGAAATAAACTTTCAAAACTACTCAAATCGTATTTAGAGAAGAATTTTCCGTCAGGATCTTCTTTTTTAATTGCTCTAAATGCTGTTGGAGCCGTAAATAAAGATTTTACTTTATAATCAGATATGATTTTCCAGAAAGCCCCCGCATCAGGTGTACCCACAGGTTTACCTTCAAACAAAATTGTTGTGCACCCTTTGAATAAAGGAGCATAAACAATGTAAGAATGACCAACAATCCAACCAATATCACTAGCTGACCACCAAATATCTCCTTCATCAATATTGTAGATATTTTTCATTGTCCATTTCAAAGCTACAATGTGACCTCCAATATCTCTTACAATTCCTTTGGGTGTTCCTGTTGTGCCTGAGGTATAAAGTATGTAAGCAAACTCATTTGAATTCATCTCAACACAGTCAGTATCTTTTGCATCAGCTAGTGCTTCATCCCAACTAATTTCATTAGGTTCATTTAATTTAGCCTCATGACCTTTTCTTTGAAATAAAATCATCTTACTTATCTTATGACTTGCTAGTTTGACTGCTTCATCTACTAATGGCTTGTATTCAACCGTCCTACCTGGCTCAAAACCACATGATGCTGTGACTAGAATTTTAGCTTTGCTGTCATCTATTCTGCTTGCAAGTTCATTTGATGCAAATCCTCCAAAAACAACCGAGTGTATTGCTCCAATTCTTCCACAAGCAAGCATTGCAATGACCGCTTCAGGGATCATTGGCATATAAATTATTACTCTATCACCCTTACCAACGCCTTGATTTTTTAAAGCACTGGCAAATTTAGAAACTTTTGATCTTAATTCCTCATATGTTAGCTTACTTTTGTTACCTGTGATGGGACTATCATAAATTAGTGCGGTTTTTTTACCTTGACCCTTATCAATGTGAATATCTAATGCATTGTAGCAAGTATTTGTAACTCCGTCCTCAAACCATTTGTAGAAAGGAGGGTTTGACTTGTTTAAAATTTTTGTGGGTTTTTTAAACCAAAATATATCATCAGATGCCTCTCTCCAGAAATTCTCTGGATCTTCAATTGATTTTCTATAAATTTCCTTGAATTTGTCTGACATAATTAAAGTTGATTCGTTAGTTAATTTATTGTGGTTTTTAAATCACAAATTGTATTTAATTTTAAAAAATGAGTAAAATCAATGTAAATTAATGACAATTATGTCTTCTATTAAGTGATTTTATTTGGTATTTAACCACAACTTTTGCTTAGGGAAGCCTAAGCTTAGTTTATATAAACTAAAATAAAAACTAACTAAAGAGGGAGTTTTTTATGAAAAAACTTAAACTGTTTGCTCTAGCAGCGCTAGCCCTAGTGGGTTATGCAGGTGTTGCTAACGCAGCAGACGCAACGATGTTAGCTCAGGATGACTTTGTTGGAATATCTTTTTGGATAATTTCAATGGGTATGTTAGCGGCTACAGCTTTCTTCTTCATGGAGAGAGGTACTGTTAACCCTGCGTGGAAAACATCAGTAACTGTTGCAGGTCTTGTAACTGGTATTGCTTTCATTCACTACATGTACATGAGAGAAGTATGGGTTGCTACAGGTGACTCACCAACAGTATACAGATATATTGACTGGTTAATTACTGTGCCATTACAGATGGTAGAATTCTACTTAATTCTAGTAGCAGTAAGAAAAGCAAACTCTGGAATGTTCTGGAGATTGTTAATCGGTTCATTAGTAATGTTAATCGGAGGATACTTAGGAGAAGCTGGATACATCAATGCTACACTTGGTTTTGTAATCGGTATGGCTGGATGGATTTACATTCTATATGAAATATTCTCTGGTGAAGCTGGAAGAGCTGCTGCTAAAAGCGGTAACAAAGCTCTTGTAACTGCGTTCGGTGCAATGAGAATGATTGTAACTGTAGGTTGGGCTATTTATCCATTAGGTTATGTATTTGGTTACCTAACAGGTGGTGTAGATGCTAACTCACTAAACGTTGTTTACAACTTAGCTGACTTCATTAACAAAATTGCATTCGGTCTAGTAATCTGGGCTGCTGCAATGAGTTCAGGAGCTGGCTCAAGAGCAAGATAATTACTAAGTAATTAAAATAATTTTAGGGCGGGTATGTTTTTACATACTTGCCCTATTTTTTTTGATCCCTATATTCAATTAAATGGCAAAAATAACATACATAACTTCTGATAATCAAACTCATACGGTTGAGGTGCAAAATGGTCTTACTGTTATGGAGGGAGCTGTTCAAAATGATATTCCTGGTATCGATGCAGATTGTGGTGGAGGGATGGCGTGTGCAACCTGCCATGTTTATGTCAAAGATGATTGGTTTAATAAAATTCCAAAAAAAGAAGATGGAGAAGATGATATGTTAGATATGGCATTTGAACCAAAAACAAATAGTAGGCTTAGTTGTCAAATAATTGTTTCAGATGAATTAGATGGACTTGAAGTAAACATACCATCCAAACAAGCTTAAATGAAAAAAACTGATGCATTAATTATTGGAGCAGGTCCAACAGGACTTTTTACTGCTCATCAATTAAAATTAATCGGATTAGATTGTGAGATAGTTGATAATTTAGATAAAATTGGAGGTCAATGTATCGAACTCTATCCTGATAAGCCAATTTACGATATACCCGCTGTACCCGAATGTACAGGAGAAGAACTTACTAATAATTTATTAAATCAATTAAAACCTTTTAATATCAAATTTCATTTAAGTGAAAGAGTTGAAGAAGTAAAAAAAGAGGGAAATAATTGGTTAGTAAAAACTAGCGGAGGGAATTCTTTTTTGACACCAAATGTAATTATTGCAGGTGGTGTTGGTTCATTTGAGCCTCGAAAATTTTCACCAAAAGAGTGTGAAAAATTTGAAAACAAATCGTTATTTTATTCAATAAAAGATAAAAACATCTTCAAAGGAAAAACAGTTTCAATTTTTGGAGGTGGAGATAGCGCATTAGATTGGGCTATTGAGTTATCAAAAGAGTCTCATGTTAACTTGATACACAGACGAGATGAATTTAGAGGCGCACAAGCTACTGTTGATAAAATGCACGAATTAGTAAAAGACGGTAAGATTAATCTTTTTACCAAATATCAAATGGCAAATGTTCATGGAGAACAAACACTAGAAAGCATTGATATCAAACATGATAATGATGAAATAAAAAACTTAAAGACTGAATACGTTTTAGGTTTTTTTGGTCTTATTATGCAACTAGGACCAATTGCTAATTGGGGACTTAATCTGAATAAAAAAACTATAGAGGTAGATACTGAAAAATTTGAAACTAATCAAAAAGGTATTTATGCAGTGGGTGATATCTGTAATTATCCTGGTAAATTAAAACTAATCCTGTCAGGTTTCCATGAAGGAGCTTTAGCAGCAAGAGCATGTTTCAAATTAGCAAGACCTGATGAAAAATATAGATTTGAATTCACAACAACCTCAACAAACTTATTGAAAAGACTTGGAAAAAAAGAGTGATAGATCTTTACTCAGCTAATACTCCTAATGGCAAAAAAATTAGTATTATGCTTGAGGAAATTGGATTTGATTACAAAGTAATCAAAGTTGATATTAATAATGGTGAACAATTTAAAGATGAGTTCAAAAAAATAAGTCCTTTAAGTAAAATTCCAGTAATTATTGATCATAAAAACAAAAAAACGATCTTTGAGTCTGGAGCAATCTTGATTTATTTAGCTGAGCTAAGTGGAAAATTTTATAATTCTGAAGAAAGATTAGAAATTAATCAGTGGTTGATGGCTCAAATGGGTTATGTTGGTCCAATGTTAGGTCAACACCATCAATTCCATCATTATAATCCTGGAAAAAGTAAATTTGGTGAGGAGAGATATTTTAAAATTTCTAAACGAATATACAATGAATTGGACGAGAGATTATCTAAATCAAAATATTTATCAGGTGATAATTACACAATTGCAGATATTGGAACATTTCCTTGGATAGCAAGACACGAATGGCATGACATTGGCCTTAAAAATTATAAAAATCTTACCAGATGGTACGAGGAAATTTCAAAAAGAGATGGTGTTAAAAAGGGATTTGCTTTTATGGATGAAAATGAAGTTCCACCTAAACCATATTAGTTCATTGAGCTAAGTAATCTAAATAAAGACGCAAAAATTCCATGACCTGAAACCTCTATAGCGAGGACAATGATAATTATCAAAAGTATTTTTGTATCCATTAACTAAATACAATAAATAACAAAATTATCCAAAACAAACCATAATAATAATATATATACTTTTTAGTAAAATAATAAGTTACGGGATTATGAACTTTTTTAGTTTTTTTCTTTTTTTTAGTCATCGGCGTGAACTTTTTCATCCTTTTCATGTTTTTCTTGAGCAGCAATTGTATACTTTGCAACCGGTCTTGCCATAAGCCTTTTTAACCCAATTGGTTCTGCTGTATCTAAACAGTATCCATAAGTATCTTCTCTAATTCTTGCTAGCGCTTTATCTATTTCTGAAATGAGTTTAATTTGCCTATTAATAGCTTTCATCTCAACATTTTTATCAGTGTAGGAGCTTGCCTGATCTACAATATCTGCTGAAATGCTATTATCATCTAAACTTCCATTATAAAGAGCTTCATTATTTGCTCTTACCAAATCTTTCCTCCACTCTTGAAGCTTCATTCTAAAAAATACTTTGTGTTTCTCACACATATATTTTTCAGTATCCTTTGGAATATAAGTTTTAGAAATTTTAATTGGACCTTTAATTGTCTCTTTAGTTTTAGCTACTGTAGTTTTAACTGATACTGTTTTAGCAGCTGTCTTAACTTTATTTTTACTGGCAGTTTTATTCTTTGCTTTTACAACTTTTTTTTTAACTTTGCTGGTTTTAGCCATATTTTCTAATTGAGTTCGAGGGAGTATATTCAGCAAAATATGGGTGTCAAGCAACGTTAATTATTGTAATTATTAAGTAATGATAAGTTTAAATAGAAATATAAATAATATATTTTTTATTTTTGTTTTATCACATTTATTAATTTGGACGGTTGTTCCTACAATAACTAATAAAAATCTACCCCTAGATGTCATCGAAGCATTAGCGTGGGGCAGTAATTTAGACTGGGGTTTCAATAAACATCCACCTGGAAGCGCATTTTTTCCAGAAATTTTCTTTCAGATATTTGGTGCACAGGATTGGGCATATTATTTCTTAAGCTCATTATTTGTGGTGATTTCTTTTTATTTTGTTTTTAAGGTCGCTGATGAGATTTTATCAAGCAAACTATTAAGTCTTTTTTCCGTTTTAATTTTAGAGGCAATTTATTTCTATAATTTTACGACACCTGAGTTTAATGTAAATATATGCCAACTTCCATTTTGGTCTTTAGTGGTTTATTTTTCATGGAAAATTTACTCTTCAAAAGAGATAAAATTATCAGATTGTTTTTTTATTGGTTTATTTAGTGCAATAGGATTTCTCTCAAAGTACTTATTTGTATATCTATTAGCATCAATCTTTTTACTTTTTATGTATTTAATATTAATTAAAAAAGATAGAAAATTTGATTTCAAATATTTTATTACTTTAGAAGTTTTTGTAATTTTATTAATTCCTCATTTCATATGGTTATATGGTAATGATTATATAACAATTCTTTATGGCTTAAAAAGAACTGGCTTAGAACCAAGTTTAATAAATCATTTTGAACAGCCAATATTATTTTTATTTAAACAAATAGGAACACTTCTTCCGTTTTTCTTTTTAATCTGGTTACTGGTAAAAAAAATCCAATTTAAGTTTAATGTTAAAGATAAAAAATTACTATTTTTATTAGTCATAAACTTATTACCCATCTTTCTAATTCTTATTACTTCTGTGATAATGGGTTCTAAAATCAGAACGATGTGGATGACACCCTTTTATTTATATTTTGGGGTTCTATTTCTCTATATTTTGAAATCACAAATAAATATTAAAAAAACAAATTCTTTTTTATCGGGATTTTTGTTTCTATTTTTTTTGTCACCAATTATTTATTCTTACGTTTCAATTTCCCAAACAGATAAAAGAACCGACTATCCTGGAAAAGAGATTGCATCTAAAGTGCAATCAATTTGGAGTAAAGATTTTAATGGAGAAATTCAATTCGTGACAGGAGATGAATGGAAAGCTGGAAATTTATCATATCATTTAAAATCACGACCTGTTTGGGAGGGATCTACCAATAGTGAGATATTGAAAAATGCATCACAATTTATTTGTGTTGAAGATGTTTGTTTGGGAAGATACTAAAATTTGATTATATTATGAAAATAATAATTTTGACCCCGGTGTATAATGACTGGCAATCAGTATATAAACTAGTCGAAGAAATTAATAACCTATCGTTAAACAAAGAATTTGAAATTTCAGTTTATATATTTAACGATTATTCAAATCATGATCGTCCTGATTTTGAAAAAAATTTAGAAAATATAAATTCTGTAAAGATATTTAATATGAAAAAAAATCAAGGACATGCAAGATGTATTGCAACTGGTTTAAAATATATTTTTGAAAAAGATAATTTTGATTATGTTATTCCTATGGACGGGGATGGTGAGGATAGACCTGAGGAAATTGAATTTTTTTTAGATCAAATAAAAAAATCACAAGATAAACCTATTGTAGGAGAAAGAATTAAACGATCTGAAAAGATGATCTTTAAGATTTGTTATCAAGTACATAAATTTCTTACATTAGTATTCACAAGTAAGTCAATTAAGTTTGGAAATTATACTTGTTTACCGAAATCCATTGTTGAAAAAATGATTAATGAGAAAGCTACATGGAATAGTTTTTCGGGTTCATTAAAAAAAATTGAAAATGACTCAATTTCAATTCCCTCTATTAGAGGTAATCGATATTTTGGACCATCAAAAATGAGTTTTATCAATTTAATTAAACATTCACTTTCAATTATTAGCGTGTTTAGAAAAACTTTTTTAATTCGATCTGCATTATTTATAATAATTTATATTTTAATGATTAAAAGTAACGCATCAATAATCACTGCAATACCTCTCATTTTTTTATTAGTAGCTGTTTATTCAATCTCAAATTTAGCATTAAGAGAAAATATGGAAGAATTTAAAAATTGTTTAAGCCAAATAAATGATATTGAGAATATTAAATGAAAAAAAAAGATCTTTATTATGAGAGAATTCCTACAAAGCTTTTAAGAGAGGATGTTAGATATTTAGGAAACATATTAGGGCAGGTAATAAAGGCACAAGAGGGACAAAAGTTTTTTAATTTAATTGAAAAAGTTAGAAAATTATCAAAAGCTAATAAAGCCAATCCTAACTCAAAAAAACTAAATAATGATGTAATTAACGCAATCAAAAAACTTGATCCTAAAAATACTTTTAAATTAACTCGAGCATTTTCACATTTTATGAATTTTATGAATTTAGCCGAGCTAGTTGATGCCTCTAGAAGTATAAACGAAAATGAAAATAATAAGAAAAAATTAAACAAAAAAAATTTATTTATTGAGGAAATTTTTGAGGACTTATTTAGAAAAAAAAATATTTCAAACAATAAGATTTATGATTTAGCTAAAAATCTTAATATAGGTATTGTTTTAACAGCTCATCCGACAGAAGTAAAAAGAAGAACTTTAATTCAAAAATATCACAAAATTATAGAGATACTTGAGGAGAGAGAATTGTTTAAAAATTTTCCCTCAAAATTAAAAGTTCTCGATAAAAATCTTTACGATGAGTTGACGATTATTTGGAATACGGATGATCTTAAAAGATTTAAACCATCACCATTTGATGAGGCTAGATGGGGATTGGCCATCATTGAGGATAGTCTGTGGGATACAGTTCCAAAAGTTTATAGAAAATTAAATTCTATATTTGTAAAAAATATGAATAAAAATTTACCAAAAAACTTTAATCCTATTGTATTTGGTTCATGGATGGGTGGTGATCGAGATGGCAATCCTAATGTTACTTCAGAAGTAACAAGAAAAGTAATTTTACTTTCTAGATGGGAAGCAGCTAAATTATATGAAAAAGCTCTCACTAAAATAATAAGATCCTATTCTATGGAAAAGGCTTCAAAAAAAATCTTAAGTAAAGTTGGTCAATCATTTGAGCCTTATAGAGTTTTTTTAAGACCTTTGAGAGACAAAATGAGAATTACCCATAGATCTATAGAACAACACTTGGTGCATAATAAGCCGTTAGATCAAAAAAAATTATTAAGTTCTCGAGAGGAAATTCTTAAACCTTTAAGAGTTGTAAGAGAGTCTTTAGAGCAAAATCAAAATGAGAATATTGCTAGTGGTGAATTGTTAGATTTAATGAGGCGAGCAAAATGTTTTGGGATTAATTTAGCTAGATTAGATATAAGACAAGAGTCTGCAAGACATAAACAATTAATATCTGAGTTTGTTAAGACGAAGTATAAAAAAAATTATTCAAATTTTACTGAAAAAGAAAAAATAAAATTTTTAAAGAAATTCATTACTTCTAAATCTAATAAAATTAGAAATTTTCAATTTAAAAATAAAGAAAATAAGGAAGTATGGACAACCTTCAATACATTATCTAAAGAGCCGCCAGAGTGTTTAGGTGCATATGTAATATCTATGACTACCTCTGCTTCAGATATTTTATCAGTATCTTTCTTACAAAAAGAGGCAAATATAAAAAACAAATTAAGAGTAGTTCCTTTATTTGAAACTTTAGATGATCTTGTTAATGCAAGATCCATAGTGGAAACCCTGTTCTCACAAAAATGGTATAGAAAACTGATCAATCATGAACAGGAGGTAATGATTGGATACTCAGACTCAAGTAAGGACGCTGGAAAAATATGTGCTAGTTGGCATCAATATAAAGCACAAGAAGAAATAATAAAATTAGCAAAAAAATTTAAGATTAAAGTAACCTTCTTTCACGGCAGAGGTGGATCTGCTGGTAGAGGAGGAGGTCCGATACAGGCTACTTTAAGATCACAACCTCCAAATTCAGTTAATGGCAATATTAGAATTACTGATCAAGGTGAAGTAATTCAACAAAAGTATGGTTATGAACCTTTAGCTAATTATAATTTATGTAGTTACATTGGTGCTGTTACAGAGGCTACATTAAATCCCCCACCAATTCCTAAAAAAAATTGGAGAGATCTAATTGAAAAAATGTCCGACATTTCTAAAAATTCTTATAGAAAAAATATAAATCAAAATTCAGATTTTATTCAGTATTTTAGGACTGTTACTCCTCATAAAGCACTTGGTAAATTATCCATTGGTTCAAGACCATCAAAAAGAAAAAATGTTGATAATATAAAAAGCTTAAGGGCAATACCTTGGGTATTTGCGTGGACACAGATCAGATTAATGCTTCCCGCATGGTTGGGAAGCGCAGAAGCATTAAGATACTCTTATATCAAACAGTTTAGAAAAACTTTATATGATATGGAAAAAAATTGGCCTTTTTTTAATTCAATGCTTGATATGCTTGATATGGTAATTTCTAAAGCTGATCCAGAAATTTCAAAAATTTATGAGGAGTTTCTTGCTGACAAAAAACTTCAAAGAGTTGGACAAAAACTAAGATTTCAATTTGATACAATAAAGGTATTAAATAAAAAAATTACTCCGAAGGAAATTTTGAAGATAAGAAAAGAATTTAGATCTAAGGTATTAGCAAGAAATATTTACTCTGAGGTTTTAAATATTATTCAGCCAATAGTTATTTACAAATTAAAAAAGAAAAAAGATAGAAAAAATAGAAAATATTTAGAGGACGCTTTGCTGACTTCTATCGCAGGTATTTCTGCTGCCATGAAAAATACTGGATGATATTCAAAAGAATTACTTTTTTAATTTTATTGTCTTTTATAATTACCAATACCTCAAAAAGTGATTTTAAAGAAATAAAAAAAAAAGCAATAATTACTAAGCCAGAAATTATTTTTCCAATTCGAAAAGACAAAAAAGGATGCATAAAAGATTTATATGTAAGTCCAGATAAAAACTATGTTTTACCAGTATTGAAAGTTGAAGCACCCTCTGGATACGGACTTGATAATAGATTTGATTACGCCCTTAGTAAATTTGAGGATTTTAGCTTTCCCTGTGGTAGTGGAAATGTCGAAGCGTGTCAAAATGTTAAAAGAGTAATTTTAGAATGGGCAAAAGCTAATGCTGCAAAAAGAACTGGACCCTCAGATGGAGAAGGAAGACATTGGAATGATACTTTAACCGTAAATTTATATATTGCTTCACCCATGATGGCAGCATACTCATTTGCTAAACAAGTAATAGTTATTTCAAAGGCTGAGGATAAAATAATCAAAGATTGGTTTAAAAGGATTGTTAGAAAAAATAAACATTTAATGTACGAATACTCTAATTATAAAACTGGATCGGGTGCAAACGGTACTCCTAAAAGAGCTCATAATCATGCTATATCATCTGCAGTGAGTCATATGCAATTAGGTATTTTGCTTAACGACAGTAAATTTTTTAGAACCGCATTTAAAAATTTTGAAGCAGCCATAAGATATCAAAGAAAAGATGGAAGCATGCCTATTGAAACAAGAAGGGGTGGAAGGGCAATGTTTTATCAAGCAAGAGCCATGAATGCTTTGGCCGTCATTGCTATATTAGCTGAAAATCAAGGTTACGATGTTTGGAATTATGAGCATAAAGGTAAAAATTATCATAACATTGTTAAATTTTTTATAGATTTTACTGAAAATAATGAAATTGTTTTCAAGTATGCAAAAAGCATGAAGCATCCAGGACCTGCTAAAAATTATAAGAAACAAGATCTTAATAGTAGGTCGAGCAGCAACTGGGGATGGTTGTATGCTTATGCTTCAAGATTTCCTGATCACGAAAATGTTCAAAGATTAAAAAAATGGTCTCAAGATAAAAGTAATCTTAATAGTTATCAGTGGGATATAGTTCATCATTATTTAAAAATTGGAAAAAGACCTTTTGGTTCAGCCTCTTGGACAGTTGTTGAACCTAATTGTCATTTTACTAAATAGCTCTAATTGTCGGGAGGCAATAAAAATCTGCTGTATCTATTTTAGAAGAGTATTGTCTTCTCATGTTCCATTTTTTATGAACACCTGCACTCGCAAGGCTTAATGTGGATCTCCCGTATCTATAATTAGTATTATCAATTGATCGCATTAAACTTTTTATCTTTTCATCTTTTTCTGATGAAAATAAATTTTTTCTACCATCATCGTTACGTAGTCCTGTAAGCATGACACCTGCTTTCTGATATCGATATCCATTTTTGAAAATACTTTCTAAAATTGAAACTGCAGTTTTAACAGTTTCAATGCTATTATTTGTTGCAATTGGAAAATCAATTGTCTTTGCATTTGAATAATAACCATAGTCTCTTTGAAAAGGACTGGTTCTGACAAAAACTGTAATTGCTTTTGCAACTAAAGACTCTGATCTAATTTTCTCAGATGCATTTAAACAATAATTTGCAACCGCTTCTTTTAATTCTTGAAATTTTTCAATTCTTTTTCCAAATGATCTTGAAACGACACAGCTCTTTCTTTTTGTTTGTGTTGTCTCTAAACTGATACAAGGCACCCCTCTAAGTTCCATTGCAGTTCTAGAACTTAAAACGTTGGAACATTTTTTGATCCAAGTATTAGATTTATTTTTAAGTTGTTTTGCATTATAAATTCCATTCTTTTGATAAAACTTTGTAAGCTGCCTACCAACACCCCACACGTCATTAATTTCAACTTTTTCTAAAATAGGATCTAAATTCTCAATGCCAATTAAACTTGTGACTCCTGATTGTTTTTTCTTTGCAATATGATTTGCAACTTTACTTAAAGTTTTAGTTTTAGCGATACCGATACTAGTTGGAATCCCAGTCCATTGTAAAACTGTTTCTCTAATTTCTCTTCCAACTTTTTCAACTTCAGTATCTGGAAAATTAGATAAATCTATGAATGCTTCATCAATTGAATATACCTCTATTTCAGTATTAAATCTTTTCAGAGTTCTCATTACCCTTCTAGATAAATCTCCATACAAAGAGTAATTTGATGAAAAAACTTCAACTTTATTTTTTACAATAATATCTTTTGCTTTAAAGTAAGGCTCACCCATCTTGATCCCCAGCGCTTTTGCTTCATTGGATCTAGAAATGATACAACCATCATTATTGGATAAAACAACCACAGGTTTTTTTCTTATTTTTGGATTAAATAATCTTTCACATGAAACATAGAAAGAATTACAATCAACTAAGCCTATTTTTTTAGTACGTAGAATGGATGACATAAGTCACAACCCCCCAAATAAAAACATCTTCTTCTTCATTAATTAAAATTCTATTAGAAAAATCTTTAGACCCAGAGGATAGAAATTTTTTATCTCTTTCTTGAACTAAAGTTTTAACTACAAGCTCATCATGAACATTTGCAATAACCGTTGAAAAATTTTTTGGTTTTAAACTTTTATCAACAACCAATAAGTCTCCATCATTAATCCCAACATCGACCATGGATTTACCCTGAACTCTGATAATAAAAGTAGCCGGAACATTTTTGATTAAATGCATGTTCAGATCGATATCTTCTTCGATATAATCAGTGGCAGGTGATGGGAAACCAGCACCAGCTTTATGTAGATAATAGGGAATAGTTAGTTTCATGTTCTTGTTTTGTTCTAATTTATAGCCCATTTATACAATGCACGCAAGAGGTTGTATTTTGAGTCCGTAATTGAATCAAAAGTGAATCAAAACGTGAACATCAAAACTATATTTTGTATGCTTGTGGATAACTTCAACCAAGGATAGTTTTAAATTCTAATTTAATTATAAAAGGAGAAAAATAATGAGTTCAATTGAAGTCAAAACTTTTGACAATCCAGACGAAAGTAACACGAATTTTAAAAATGCTAAAATAGATATTGTGAAAGTAGGAGATCAAAGAGTTATGAGATTAGTTTTACAACCAGGTTGGAAATGGTCACAAGACATTAAACCAACAGTTGGCACAGATAGCTGTAAAGCAAAACATCTAGGTGTAATTGTTTCAGGAGCAGTTTGCGCAAAACATGATGATGGAACTGAATTAACTTATAAGGCTGGTGATGCATATTCAATAGAACCAGGTCATGATGGTTGGGTAGTAGGTGATAAACCTGCAGTAGTTTATGAGTTTCATGGAAAATGGGGAGAATAGTGAAAAAACTATCGTGTCATTGTGGTGCTATAGAAGCTGAAATAAATTTAGAGGGAGACTTAGCCAAAGTAATAAAATGTAATTGTTCTATTTGTAAAAGAAAAGGAGCAATTATGTCTATGGTAAAAAATGAAGATTTTAAAATTGTTAAAGGTGAAGAAAAATTAAAACTTTATCAATTTCATTCAAAAGTTGCCAAACATTACTTTTGCTCAGATTGTGGAATTTATACCCATCACAACCCAAGAATAAA
>CACJJV010000004.1 GCA_902593845.1 uncultured Pelagibacteraceae bacterium
AAAATAAAATTAAACTATAAACACGATGAAAGTTTAATAGGAGGTCTGGTAGTTCAAGTTGGAAGTACTATGGTTGACTCCTCAATTAAAAATAAATTACAGCAAATCGAAAATAGAATGATAGAGGCATAGATGGAAATAAATCCTTCAGAAGTTACAAAAATATTAAAAGAACAAATTAAAAATTTTGGTGAAAAAGCCGAAGTTGCAGAAGTAGGGCAGGTATTATCAGTTGGAGATGGTATCGCAAGAATTTATGGTTTGGATAATGTACAAGCTGGTGAAATGGTGGAATTTGCAGATGGATCAAAAGGGATGGCTCTTAACTTAGAAAGTGAAAATGTTGGTGTTGTAATTTTTGGTGATGATAGAAATGTAAAAGAGGGTGATGTAGTAAAACGTACAGGTAACATTGTTGATACCCCTGTTGGAAAGGAATTGTTAGGAAGAGTTGTAGACGGTTTAGGTAATCCTATTGATGGAAAAGGTCCATTTGATAAAAATATTAAAAAAACTAGAGTAGAAGTGAAAGCACCAGGAATTATTCCTCGTCAATCAGTCAATGAACCAATGCAAACTGGATTAAAATCAATCGATAGTTTGGTTCCAATTGGAAGAGGTCAAAGGGAATTAATTATTGGTGACAGACAAACAGGTAAAACTGCAGTTGCTGTGGATGCAATTATTAATCAAAAAAAAATAAATGAATCCGGTGATGAAAAGCAAAAATTATATTGTATTTATGTTGCAGTTGGACAAAAAAGATCAACGGTAAGACAAATTCAAAAAACTTTAGAAGAAGCAGGTGCAATGGAGTACACAACTATTGTTGCAGCTACAGCATCAGATTCTGCGCCATTACAATTTTTAGCACCATATACAGGATGTGCTATGGGTGAGTATTTTAGAGATAATGGAATGCATGCACTTATTATCTACGATGATTTATCTAAACAAGCTGTTGCGTACAGACAAATGTCTCTATTATTGAGAAGACCTCCAGGCCGTGAGGCTTATCCGGGAGATGTATTTTATCTACATAGTAGATTACTTGAAAGAGCCGCAAAGTTAAGCGATGAGCACGGTGGTGGTTCATTAACAGCACTTCCAATTATTGAAACACAAGGAGGAGATGTTTCTGCATTTATTCCTACTAATGTAATTTCAATTACTGATGGTCAAATATTCTTAGAAACAGAATTATTCAACCAAGGTATAAGACCAGCAATTAACGTTGGGTTATCAGTATCTAGAGTTGGATCATCAGCTCAAACAAAAGCTATGAAAAAAGTTTCGGGATCGATGAAACTAGAATTAGCTCAATACAGAGAAATGGCAGCATTTGCTCAATTTGGATCTGATTTGGATGCATCTACACAACAACTTTTAAATAGGGGCTCAAAACTAACTGAACTTCTAAAACAAAAACAATACTCACCATTGACTGTTGCTGAACAAGTAATATCAGTTTTCTGCGGTGTTAAAGGATATCTCGATGATATTGATTTAAAAGATGTATCGGAGTTCGAAAACAAAATTATTAATAAATGTAAATCAGATAAACCTGAAATAATTGAAGCAATTCAAAGCACTGGAAAACTTGATGAAGATAAAGAAAAGCTATTGGTAGAAGTAATTAATCAGCTGAAAGGAACCTTTAAATCTTAATATAATATGGCAAGTCTAGATGATCTCAAAAAAAGGATAGCTAGTGTAAAGTCTACACAGAAAATCACGAAAGCTATGAAAATGGTTGCAGCAGCAAAATTAAGAAGAGCTCAAGAAAGCGCTGAGAGAGGGAGACCTTATTCAGAAAAAATGAACAATATTATTTTAAACTTATCCAATGGTATATCTGATAAGGAAAATGCCCCAAAATTATTATCTGGGACAGGCGAAAATAAAGTTCACCTATGTGTAGTAATGACATCAGACAGAGGCCTTTGTGGTGGTTTTAATTCTAACATAATTAAAAAAGCGAAAAGTTATTTTTCAAAAATTTTAAACGAGGGTAAACAATTAAAAATAATTACTGTAGGGTCCAAGGGAAATGACCAACTAAAAAGAGTTTATAGAGATAAAATTATTGAAAATATATCTTTTAAAGAATCTAAAAATGCAAATTATTTTGATGCTGATAAAGTTGGAAGGATCATAATTGAAAAATTTGAGGCTGGTGAGTTTGATATATGTACTATTTTTTATAATCAATTTAAAAATGTAATCACTCAATTACCTCAAGCTCAACAGATTATACCCTTAAACAATGAAGAGGATCATAATAATTCAGACGAAAGTTATGAATTTGAGCCAGATGAAGATGAAATTTTAAGCAATTTACTACCAAAAAATATTTCAACACAAATATTTAAGGCAATGTTAGAGAATTCAGCTAGCGAACAAGGGTCCAGAATGAGTGCAATGGACAATGCTACCCGTAACGCAGGTGAAATGGTTGACAAACTTACTATCGAATATAATAGAAGTCGTCAGGCAGCAATTACAAAAGAACTAATAGAAATCATATCAGGAGCAGAAAGTTTATAATTATGAGTAAAGGAATAATTACACAGGTTATTGGAGCAGTAGTAGATGTTAAATTTGATGGAGAACTTCCAGAAATTTTAACAGCATTGGAATGTAAAAATGGAAACAACAGATTAGTTTTAGAAGTAGCGCAACACTTGGGTGAAACTACAGTTAGAACTATTGCAATGGATGCTACTGAAGGTTTAAAAAGAGGTGATGAGGTAATTAATACCAATGCTCCCATACAAGTTCCAGTAGGACCTGAAACTCTTGGAAGAATTATCAATGTGATTGGAGAGCCAATAGACGAAAGAGGAGAAGTAAAAACTAAAGAAAGCTGGCCAATTCATAGAGGTGCCCCTGAGTTTAATGATCAATCGACTGAAACTGAAATACTTGTTACTGGTATTAAAGTAATTGATTTGCTTGCTCCTTATGCAAAGGGGGGAAAAATTGGTTTGTTCGGCGGTGCTGGTGTTGGAAAAACTGTTTTGATTATGGAGTTAATTAATAACGTTGCAAAAGCACATGGTGGCTTTTCAGTTTTTGCAGGTGTAGGAGAGAGAACAAGGGAAGGAAATGATCTTTATCATGAAATGATTGAGTCTGGTGTTATCAAACAGGACGGGCCAGGATCTAAAGCAGCATTAGTTTATGGACAAATGAATGAACCTCCAGGCGCTAGAGCTAGAGTGGCACTTACTGGATTGACTGTAGCAGAATATTTTAGAGATCAAGAGGGCCAAGATGTACTTTTCTTTGTTGATAATATTTTTAGATTTACTCAAGCAGGCTCAGAAGTTTCGGCACTTTTGGGTAGAATTCCATCCGCAGTTGGTTATCAACCAACATTAGCAACTGATATGGGTAATCTTCAAGAAAGAATTACCACTACTAACAAAGGATCAATTACCTCAGTACAAGCAATTTATGTACCTGCAGATGATTTAACTGACCCTGCTCCGGCTACATCTTTTGCTCATTTGGATGCAACAACTGTGCTTTCAAGACAAATAGCTGAAATTGGAATATATCCTGCTGTTGATCCGTTAGACTCAACTTCAAGAATTCTAGACCCTAGAATTGTTGGTGATGAACATTATAGAGTAGCAAGAGATGTGCAAAGAATATTACAATCTTACAAATCATTACAAGATATCATAGCCATTTTGGGTATGGATGAATTATCTGAAGACGATAAGCTGGTTGTAGCAAGAGCGAGAAAAATTCAAAGATTTTTATCTCAACCATTTTTTGTTGCAGAAGTTTTCACAGGATCACCAGGAAAATTGGTAGATTTAGACTCAACCATCAAAGGCTTTGATGCTATTTGTAAAGGTGAATATGATCATTTACCTGAAGCAGCGTTTTATATGGTAGGAACGATTGAAGAGGCAATTGAGAAAGCTAAAAAAATGGAACAAGAAGCTGCTGCTTAATGAGTGAAGAATTTAAAATTGAAATTGTAAACCCAGAAAAATCTTTTTTAGTTAAAGAGGATGTTATAGAGGTTGTTGTACCTGCATTTGAGGGTGAAATGGGAATTTTAAAAGATCACATATCTATTATTTCTTTTTTAAAACCTGGGATAATTAAAGTATTTTCGAAATCAGGTGATGAAAATTATTATGTAGAAGATGGGATTATTGAATTTAAAAATAATAATTTATCTATCTTAACAAGCACAATAATCTCTGTGACAGATTTAGATAAATCTAAACAAGGGGATTTACTCAAAAAAGCTGAAGCGGAAGCAAGCAAATCTGAGATAAGTGATCAGGCTAAATATTTAGCAGATCAAAAAGTTGAAGTTTTAAGATCGATTAATTAATAATAACTCTAATTTTTTTTTAATTTCTTGATAGACGTGTAATTTAAAATCTACCACAACTTTTGTTAAGGACTCTAAATCAATCCATTTCCATTCAAGAAATTCAGGTTTTTTTGTTTTAATATTTATTTCACTATCCTCTCCAGTAAACTTCATTATAAACCATTTCTGTTTTTGTCCTTTATACTTACCCTTCCAAATTATACCCAATAAGTGATCTGGTAATTCATATGTTATAAAACCATCTAATTCTTTAATAAGCTTTACTTTTGTAATACTAGTCTCTTCCTTTAACTCCCTGTATGCGGCGGTAAGAAAATCCTCACCTTCATCAATACCTCCTTGTGGCATTTGCCAAAAGTTTTTTGGGTTGTCTATTCTTCTTGCAACGAAAATTTTATCTTCTTCATTAAGAACAACAATTCCTACACCACTACGGAGTGGTAGATGTTTATATTGCTCTTTCATTTAACCGTTTAAAAGTTTTAATGCGTAGCTTAGTTGATTATCAGTGTCGGTCTTAATCCTAAATTCATCCGTATCTTCATCAATCTCAATGTCAGGACTTACTCCAACTTCAGAAATTGATTTGCCTGACGGTAGGTAATATTTTGCAACAGTGAGTCTTATTGCTCCTTTATTCTTTAGTGGAATAATTGATTGCACTGAACCCTTTCCATAACTATTTTCGCCTAAAATAATTGCTCTTTTATGATCTTGTAGTGCTCCAGCAACTATTTCTGAAGCAGATGCAGAACCGTAATTAATTAATACAACCAAAGTTTTGCCACCTATCAAATCTCCTTTTTTGGCAAACCATTTTCTATTTTCAGAGGCCTTTCTACTTTTGGTAGATACAATCTCCCCATTATCTAAAAAAAAATCTGATATTCTTATAGCTTGTGATAACAACCCTCCAGGATTATTTCTTAAATCTAGTATATATGAATTTATATTTCCATTTTTTTCAAATTCTCTAATTTGCTCTCTTATTTGATCACCACTATTTTCATTGAAAGATGTTAATCTAAGATAACCAACATTATTTTTTAAAAGATCGGCTTTTACTGATTTAATTTGAATTATTTCTCTTACGATTTCAAATGTTAAAGCTTTTTTTTGTCCAATTCTTCTTACAGTTAAAATAATTGATGAACCTACAGGTCCTCTCATTAAATCTACAGCTTCACTTAGAGATTTACCTTGTACCTGAATATCATCTATCTTTATGATGTAGTCACCAGCTTTAATTCCAGCTCTAGACGCTGGAGTATCGTCAATAGGGGAAATTACTTTTACAACTCCAGACTCCATATTTACCTCTATTCCCAAGCCACCAAATTCACCACTTGTTTCAGTCTGCATTTCGTTGAAAATTTCAGGTGACATATATGCTGAGTAAGGATCTAGTGATTGTAGCAAACCATCTATTGCAGCATCCATGCTTTCAGATTGATTTATTTCATCGACATATTCCTTATTAATTTTTTCTAATACCTCTCCAAATAAATCTATTTTCTTATAAACATCATTTTCAGCTGCAACGACAGGATTAAAAGTTGAAAACTTCAGGAAAAATATACTGATAATAAAAAAAATTTTCCTCATATTATAAGTTTTTCTTTTGGAATAAATTCTGACCACATTTTTTCTAGTTCATAAAACTTTCTTTTTTCTGGATGAAATATGTGGACAATTAGATCTATTCCATCTACCAGTTTCCACTCAGTACTATCTTTTCCCTCGATTTTTGAATCTTTCATTCCATAATCTTTGAATTTTTCTAAAACTTGCTCAGAAAGTGACTGGATATGTCTAGACGACGTACCACTTGCAATAATCATGTATTCAGCCATTGAACTTTTATCTTTAAGATCAATGCTAACAATGTCTAAAGCTTTATTGATATCTAAAGTTTGAATTATGATTTTTTTTAAATCAGAAATTTTGTCCATTAATTAATTAAACCATATCAAATTTTTCTCAATTGAGAAGAAGAAATATTGACCTTTTCAAATTCAATAAATTTCAAATTTTCTCTATTTAATCTTTTATATGTAGTTGAATTTAATGATTTTTTTTTATAACCATGCCTATCAAATACTATTATTTTACATTTCTGTGAAATTAATTTCCATTTATACCATTTGTGAAATTTTATTAAATTATCAGCGCCCATTATAAAATAAATTTTGTTTTTTTTGTTCTTTGAAATATGATTTATCAAATCAAAAGTTTTATTCGATTTAATTTTGTCCTCATAAAATTTTACTTTAATCAATTTACTTGATCCAATAATTTTTTTGCAATGCTTGATTCTATTATTCAAACTTGTATGCGTCTTTTTTTTAAAAGGATTTTTTTTTGTTATTGCCCAAATAAAATTTCGTAATTTAAATCTTTTAATTGCTTCTTTTGAGATAGTTAAGTGACCTTTGTGTGCAGGATCGAAGGTTCCACCTAGGATCCCAATTTTGTTTCTTCTTGTAACCAATTTACTTTCTAATTTTACCATTACTTGTTACTTGATATTTGTAGGAAATTAGTTGTCCAAGTCCTACAGGGCCTCTTGGTGGAAGAACATTTGTCGAAATTCCAACCTCACCACCAAATCCAAATTCACCACCATCTGCAAATTGTGTAGATGTATTGTGCATCGCTATTGAACTTTTAACTCCCATTAAAAATTTTTTAGCAGTTTTTTTGTTTTTAGTAATAATACAATCAGTATGCATAGTTCCATATTTATTAATATGAGAAATAGCCTCTTGTAAGTTTTTGACAGATTTTACAGAAACGGTAGCAGACAAATATTCTTTTGACCAATCTTTGATTGATGCTTTTTTGATTTTACCTTTATAAATTTTTCGTATTTTATTATCACCAATAATCTGACAACCTTTTTCCTCTAATATCTTTAATATATGAGCTCCAAACTTTTTGATAATACGCTCATTAAGCAAAATTGTTTCAGTTGCTCCACAAATCGCTGTATTTCTTAATTTTGCATTTACTATTACTTTGGTAGCAATTTTGGGATCCGCATCTTTATCTACATATGAATGACAAACACCTTCTAAGTGACCAATAGTTGGAATTTTAGAAATGTTTTGTACTTTTTTAACTAAATTTCTACCCCCTCTTGGTATGATTACATCAATAAAATTTGTCATTTTAGTAAGTAAAAAATCTACCACTTTTCTATTCTTTATATCGATGAATTGAACAAAGTTTTGATTAACTTTATTAATCTTCAAAGCTTTTCTGAATAAATTTGATAAAATTTTATTAGAATAAAAGGCCTCAGAACCACCTTTTAAAATAACTGGATTTCCAGATTTAAAACATAATGATGCTACATCCGAGGTTACATTTGGTCTACTTTCATAAATTACACCTATTACTCCTATCGGGATTGATATTTTTGAAAATACAAGTCCATTAGGTCTTTCCCATTTTTCAATAACATTGTGAATTGGATCCTTTAACTTAATTATTTTTTGGATTGAATTAATAATACCCAAGATTTTTTTTTCATTTAAAATAAGTCGATTTATTAAATTATCTCTAAGCTTAATTTTGATAGCCCGATCTACATCTTTTTTATTTTCTCTAAGAATTAAATGCTTATTTTTTTTTATCATTTTAAGATAATCACTTAAAACTTTATTTTTTTTATAAGTATTAATTGGTTGAGCAAAAGCTTGTTTTGATCTTTCTCCAATATTAATTAATATCTTTCTCATTAGATTTCTACCATATCATCTTTATGAACCACCTCAGATTTCGACACATATCCTAAAATTTTTTGTATTTCATTCGAATGACAGCCCATAATTAAATTTATTTCTTTGGATGAAAAAGAGCTAAGTCCACGAGCAAACTCTTTTTTTTTATTATCTAAAATTTTAATATGATCTCCCTTATTAAATCTACCAACCACTTTTTTAATTCCAGCCGCTAATAAACTTTTTCCACTATGAAGAGCCTTTTTTGCTCCATCATCAATTATAAGTTCACCCTTAGGAGAAATTGAGCTGATTATCCACTTTTTCCTTGCATGCATTTTAGATATTTTAGAAATAAACCAAGTGCAGTTATTTCCACTCTGGATACTATCGATAGGATTAAGACTTAAACCATTTGCTATTACCATATTGCAACCAGCCAAATTACAAATTTTAGCAGCTTCGATTTTTGTATTCATGCCACCACTTCCTAATTCTGTCATACCTTTGATATTTATACTTTTAATAACTTTGTCTAAATCAATCACTTTCTTAATTAATTGAGCATCTTTGAATTTTTTTGGATTTTTTGTGTATAAACCATCCACATCTGAGAGTAATATTAAGGTATCTGCATTTGTAATTTGAGCTACTCTAGAAGCAAGTCTATCATTATCCCCATATTTAATTTCAGATGTTGCAATAGTATCATTTTCATTAACAATAGGGATGAAATCAAGATCGAATAAGTTTTCAAAAGTTCTTTTTGCATTAATTGATCTTCTTCTTTCCTCGGTGTCATCAAGGGTAAGTAAAATTTGAGAAATATTTAATTTATATTTTGAAAACGTTTCTAAGAACAAATTCATCAATTCAATTTGTCCTATAGATGCAATTGCTTGACTTTTATCTAGCTTGAGATTTTTTTTATTATAATTCATTTTTTTACATCCAAGGGCTATTGCGCCTGAAGAAACAATTATAATTTTTTGATTATTCGATCTTAATTTTTTTATATCTTTCGCAAAGCTAGAGAGCCATTTTTTTCTTATTTTATTTTCTTGGTCAACTAAAAGTGAAGATCCGATTTTGATAACAATTTTTTTTGAGTTTTTAAGATACATAATTCAATAATTTTGATTTGATTTTTGATACTGAAGATTTATTGAATGTTGATAAAGCAATAACTTCTGATTTAGTATTCTTTTTAAAATCTTTAATTATGTGATTAACCTCTTTTTCATCAATAAGATCTATTTTGTTCAACACAATTAATTCTTTTTTTTTAGTGAGTTTGTTACTATATTTTTTAAGCTCATTTTTTACTTGTTGATAGCTTTTTTTTAAATCTTCACTTGTAATATCAATTAAATGTAAAAGAGATTTACATCTCTCTATATGTTTCAAAAACTGAATTCCAAGGCCTGTACCTTTATGAGCCCCTTCTACTAATCCTGGTATATCTGCTATTGTAATTTCTTTATCATCATAACTTGCTACTCCTAAATTTGGATTTAAAGTGGTAAATTGATAGTTTGCAATTTTAGGATTTGCATTAGTAACTGATGCTAATAAACTTGACTTACCTGCATTAGGTAATCCTATAATCCCAATATCAGCTATTGTTTTCAACTGAAGCCAAATTGTAAACTCTTCTCCTTGAGTTCCTTTTGTAAATTTCCTTGGAGCCCTATTGGTAGAACTTTTAAATCTTGTATTACCCAATCCACCTTTACCACCTGCAGCAGCGACAAATTCCTCACTAATTTTTGTAAAGTCGTAAATTAATGTTTTGTTGTCCTCTTCAAAAACTTGTGTTCCTAAGGGAACCTTTAAAATTAAATCTTCACCACTCTTGCCTGTTCGGTTTTGTCCTGCACCGTTCTCACCTCTCTTTGCTTTATGATGTTGTTGATATCTAAAATCAATTAAAGTATTTAAATTCTGTTCAGCTTTTAAAATTACTGAACCTCCTTTTCCACCATCACCACCATCTGGACCACCAAATTCTATAAATTTTTCTCTTCTGAAACTCGGAGAACCATCTCCACCGTTTCCTGCTTTAATATAAATTTTAACTTGATCTAAGAATTTCATAATACAACAATAGTTTAAGTTGTACTATTAATTGGGTTTTACTGAAACAAAAGTTCTATCTGACTTTGTTTTTTTAAAAACTACTTTACCTTTTATTACTGAAAAAATTGAGTGATCTTTACCCATTCCTACGTTTTCTCCAGGAAATATTTTTGTACCCCTTTGTCTTACAATAATGTTTCCAGGTATAACAGATTGTCCTCCATACTTTTTGACACCAAGCCTTCGTCCAGCACTATCACGTCCATTTCGAGAAGATCCACCTGCTTTTTTTGTTGCCATAATTAATTACTAGTTACTTACTAGCCTCTTTTTTTGTTTCTGTCTTTTTTGTTACCTTAGAAACTTTTTCAGCCTCTGAAAGAATTTTACCATCTTTTGAAAAAATTTTATTTATTCTAATCATAGAATATTCCTGTCTATGCCCATTTTTTCTTCTTGAATTATGTCTTCTTCTTTTTTTAAAAATTAATACAGTCCTATTTTTACTATTTTTAATTAAGTCAGCTTCAACTTTTGCACCACTTACCATTGGAGCTCCAACTTCTATTTTACTGTCATCTCCATAAGCTAAAATTTCATTAAATTCTATTTTTGAATTAGCTTTGATATCTGTTAATTTCTCAATTTTCAAAATCTCCCCAGATTTCACTTTGTATTGTTTACCACCTGTTTTTATGACTGCGAATGACATATAAATACTCTAAATTTTGTTATGGCAATATAGTCTGAGCAAGCCTATAGTCAAGTTTTATAAATCAAAAATTATCCTTTAAATCTCTTAATTTTGAAAAACTTTCAACATCTTTAGCTTTAAGAAATATATTGCATTCCATTTCATCAGATAAAATTGATGGAATGGTGGGATGGCCATTTTTTATTTTTTCTTTAATTTCTTTAATTTTACTTTTCAAATTTGAATTATCAGGATCGTTTGACTCACTAAATTTTGAATTTTGTAATGTATATTCATGGCCGCAATATATCTGAGTATCTTTCGGAAGTTCTTTTATTTTTTTTAATGAGTTGAACATCTGTTCATAAGTTCCCTCAAAAATTCTACCACATCCTAAAGAAAATAAGGTATCGCCAGTAAAAATTATTTTTTCCAAAAAAAAATGAAAGGCAATATGCCCACTCGTATGACCTGGAATGTGATAAATTTTCGCCTCAAAATTTTCGCCTCTCCATTTTTGATTATCTTCCACAAGTACATCAATTTCTGGAATCCGATCTTTATCTTCTTTAAATCCAACTATTTTAGAATTATATCTTTTCTTTAATTCCAAGTTGCCACCTACATGATCATAATGATGGTGAGTATTAAGAATATATTTTAACTGAATATTATTTTTTTCAACATATTTTATAATTGGAGCTGCCTCACCAGGGTCAACAACACATCCAATATTTTTAGTGTCATCGATTAACAGGTAACTATAATTGTCTTGTAAACACTTTATTATTTCTATTCTCATCTTATTTTTCAATTAAGAATATACCTAATTCTGCAAATAAATTTTTATAAAATAAATTAAAATTATTAATATTTGATATATTTTTATTTGTCAGAGCTAAAGATTTAAAGATTTTAAAGTTTAAAATTTTTGAAAATTTAACAAAATCTTTAATCGTACACATATGAATATTTGGAGTGTTATACCAATCATTTGGTAATGATTCTGTGATTGGCATTGTTCCTTTGATAAGCAAATTTAATCTTACTTTCCAATGACCAAAATTTGGAATTGTTATGATTGCTTTCTTTCCAACTCTTAAAAGTTCTTTTATGACAATTTCAGGATTTATGAAAGCTTGTAAAGTTTGACCTAGAACAACATAATCAAAAGAATCATTTGGAAATTGTTTTAAATCTAATTCCGCGTTTCCCTCAATTACAGTGAGTCCTTTTGATACGCAGGTTTGAACTTTATCCTTTGAAATCTCAATCCCTCTCGCATCAACATTTTTATTTTTTTTTAATGACTCCATTAATGTTCCATCATCGCAGCCAACATCTAAAACTCTTGTTTTTTCCTCTATTAAATCGACTATTATTTTATATTCTGTTTTCACTATTATCTCTTTATGTAAGATTTATCTAAAAAATTTTTAAGGGTTTTCAAAAAGTCTGGAACATCTAATAAAAAAGAGTCATGACCTTTGTCAGATTTTATTTCAACAAATCCAACATCAGCACCAATTGCATTAAGAGCGATAACTATATCTTTATTTTCTTGAGTTGGATAGAGCCAGTCTGAGGTGAAGGATATTACAAAAAACTTAGCCTTAGTTTTTTTAAATGCATTAGATAAATTACCATCAAATTGTTTAACTAGATCAAAATAATCCATTGCTCTTGTAATATAAAGATAACTATTAGCATCAAATCGATCTACAAAAACGGATCCTTGATATCTTAGATAACTCTCTATTTGAAAATCTGCATCAAATCCAAATTTAAGAGCATCTCTTTCTTGAAGTTTTCTTCCAAATTTTTCTTGTAAACCTTTTTTAGACAAATAAGTTATATGAGCAGCCATTCTCGCCACTGATAACCCTTTATCAGGAAGAGTATTATTAGATAAATATTTTCCGTCTGACCAATTATGATCCGATGCTATCGCTTGTCTACCTAACTCATTAAAAGCAATATTTTGAGCAGAATGACTAGAGGTACATGCAATCGGCACTACTGTACTAGCTTTATCCGGATAATTACTAATAAATTGCAAAACTTGCATTCCTCCCATTGATCCACCAACAACTGAAAAAAGTTTTTTTATCTCAAAATGATCTAATAAATTTACTTGTGCATTGACCATGTCATTAATAGTAATTACAGGAAAATCAGTTCCATAAATTTTATTTGTATCAGGATTTTTATGGCTTGGGCCAAATGAGCCCATACAACCACCTATTACATTCGCACAAATAACAAAATATTTATTTGTATCTATTGATTTATTAGGACCCACTGCATAAGACCACCAACCATCTTTTTTTGTAACGGGATTAATACCCGTAACAAATTGATCACCAGTAAGCGCATGAAAAACAAGGATTGCATTATCTTTATTTTTATTAAGCGAACCATAAGTTTCATACGCGAGTGGAAAATTATTGATAGTTTTACCACAATCAAGTTTCAATGGTTTTTTAATAACAAGCGTTTTTATATTCTCTTTAATATTCATAATTATTAATGCTAATTATTGAATTGTGAGAAAAAAAACTTTTTTAGCGGTTTTTTTAAAGCGCTCGCAATTCAGTTAAATCAGCGCATAAATTTTGTACAAGATGTTATTTAGTATGTCAATTTTTTAAAATATTTGAACTAATTCTATATGAAAAATTGTTATTTTATTTATAAAGAGGCTAAAATTTAAAAGATGACAACTATAAAATTTAAAAAATTTAATGTTGAGGCATATCAACCTGGCAAATCAGCTATTAAGAGTTTTAATAAAATCATTAAACTTTCAGCAAATGAATCAGCTCTGGGAGTAAGTGCCAAGGCTAAGAAAGCAATATCAAATAAAAAATTAAGTCTTTTCAGATATCCTGATGGAAAGTCTAAAAAATTACGAAGTCAGATCTCAAAAAAATTTAGTTGTGACAAAGAAAAAATAATTTGTGGAGCTGGTTCAGACGAAGTTATTCAAATGTTATGCCAACTTTTCCTTAAACCAAAAGATGAAGTAATTCTTCCTCAGTTTAGTTTTTTAATGTACAGAATATATGCAAAAATAGTTGGTGCAAAAGTTGTTTTTGCCAAAGAAAAAAATTTTAAAGTTTCTGTCTCTGAAATAATTAAAAAAGTAAGTAATAAAACTAAAATTGTATTTCTTGCTAATCCAAATAATCCAACTGGTACTTACTTGAATAGTTTTGAATTGATTGATTTAAGAAAAAGATTAAGAAAAAATATCTTACTTGTTGTAGATGATGCTTATGCAGAGTACATGCAAAATAGAGACTATAAATCTGGTTTAGATTTATTCAAGAATAAGCAGAATGTTTTTATATTAAGGACATTCTCAAAAATCTACGGACTATCATCTTTAAGAATTGGTTGGGGATATGGTTCAAAAAAAATTATTGATGCTTTGAATGTTATTAAACCTCCATTCAATGTTAACGAAGTAGCTCAAAAAGCAGCTATTGAGTCACTTAAGGATAAAAAATTTATTTCACGTTCAGTAAAACATAATCATATTTATGCAACAAAACTGAAAAATTTTTTGAGCAATTATGATATTAGCTCAAATAAAGTTTCTGCTAACTTTCTATTATTGAATTTTAATAAATGCAAACTAAGAGCTAATAGTTTCTATGAAAAATTAAAAAAAAAGGGAATTATTTTAAGGTCTACTGAAGAAGGTTATAAAATAAAAAATATGCTAAGATTAACGATTGGGTCAAAAGAGGAAAATATGAAATTTATCAAAGCAACACAAAATATATTTAGAAAATGAGAAATATATTAATTATAGGCTGTGGGTTATTAGGTTCTTCTTTAGTAAGGAGGATTTCAAAAAAAAAAATAGCAAAAAAAATATTTATTTATGAAAAATCAAAATCTAATATCGCTAAAATAAAAAGTCTTAGATTACCTGGAACAATTGTTAAGTCTCTTAAAGATGGTTTGGTAAATTCAAACTTAGTGATTGTTTGCACATCAACGAGTGAATATAAAAAACTTATTATTAAAATTAATAAAACTATTTCGCCAAAGACACTTATTACTGATGTTGGATCTTCAAAAATAGAGTCATCAAAAATTATTAAAAAATTTTTGAAGCGTGGTGTAAATTGGATAAGGAGTCACCCTATCGCTGGATCAGAGGTGAGTGGACCAGAATTTGGAAAAGCTGATATGTTTGAAGATAAATGGTGTGTATTAATTAAGGATAAAAAAACAAGTTCTAAGAATTTAAAATTTTTAATTTCTTTTTGGAAAAAGATGGGCTCAAAAACTGTTATTATGAACTCTGAAAAACATGACAAAGTTTTTTCTATCACAAGTCATTTACCACATTTAATAGCCTATAATTTGGTTAAATCAGCTCAAGATTTTGAAAAAATACTCAAATTTGGGCTTATCAAATACAGTGCTGGGGGGTTGAGAGATTTTTCAAGAATAGCTGCTTCAAATGAGATTATGTGGAGAGATATTTTCTTTGATAATAAGGTTAACGTTACAAAAGCGATAGACTTATTTATCAAAAATTTAAAATCTTTCAAAAAAGACATAAATTCTAAAAATAATAAATCAATTTTAAAAAAATTATCTCAGACTAAAAAAGTTAGGTCTAAAATTATTAAATTAAAACAGGATGTAAACAAACCTGACTTTGGGAGAGATTAAATATTACTAATATTACTTACTTTTTTAACTTTCAGATTTGCGGTTTTATCAATTAATTTAATTGTTTGCACTGTTGGCATTATTATCACCTTTTTTTTTGGTCCATAAGCATGAATAAATCTAGACTTATTTAGACATATACCGACATGTCCTTTCCAAAACACGATGTCTCCTTTAAGATGATTTCTACCTCTTTTTCTTTTACAAAATCTTATTTGATCTTTTGTATCTCTTGGAAAAAATATTCTATTGTAATAAAAATAGATTTGAATTAATGCTGAACAATCAATTCCAACACAGGTTTTTCCGCCCCATAAGTATTTTGTGTTTAAAAAACATTTGAATATTTTAATATAATTTTTTTCATGATGATCAATATTTTTGACATCAGTTTTTTTGATCCATTTATTTTTTTCAAATTCTATATACTTTTTATTTTCATTTCGTTTACAAACACCAGATCCATAATATAGATAATGGTTTGAAGACAAAAATCTTTTACCTCTTTTAAAGAAAATTCTAGATTTAATTTTTGAAATTTTATGCGAGGGTTTAAAATTTTCTAAAAACTTATCCTTTTTTATATATCCAATATAATTGTCATAATGAGTTTTTATTTTTATATATTTTTTTCTTTTCAATAGAATCTTAAATTTCTCTCCATATAAAATTTGTGAAACTACCTCAGAATTTGGAGATGGTTTAAAGTAAATGTTAGCTACAGATTTATTTAAAAAATTATTTTTCACTTAGTTGTAGTTTATTTTTCATAATCCATAGGATTATTAAAGAAGGAATGACCATTAGCGCAGTTAAAATAAAAAATATTCCCCAATCACCATTTAACCAATCAACAAGGGCGCCCGAGGAGGAGGCTAAAGTTGTTCTACCAGCGGTGCCTATTGAGGCTAAGAGCGCATATTGAGTTGCTGTATAGGCTCTGTCTACGAGCATAGATATAAAGGCTACAAAAGCTACTGTTGCAAATGCAGCAGCTATATCGTCAAAAATAACTGCAATAGCAAATAAAAATTCTGATTTATCGCTCCAGGCCAATACACTAAATAAAAGGTTTGTACTTGCCATCATTACTCCAGCAAAAAACATCGCTTTTAAAACACCGGATCTTATTACAAAAAGTCCACCTAAAAGAGTAAACGTCACAGTAGTGATCCAACCTAACGTTTTAGAGTAAATAGCGATATCCGACTTACTAAAACCTATTTCTTTATAAAAAATTATAGACATCCTTCCAAGAAATGCTTCGCCCACTTTAAATAAAAAAACAAATCCTAAAATTCCTAAAGCAATCGAAAAGCCATTTTTTTTAAAAAAACTAATGATTGGACCACTAATTGTTCCAGCAACCCAGGTTATCAATTTTGTAAATATATTTTCTTTTTTAAATTGAGATGATATCAATTTATCATTTTCTTTTTGTTGATTTTGTCTCTCTAAATTTCCAGCCTCGTTAACGAACATTAAGCCAATGTTCATTAAAATTACTAAAATCCCCAAAATTAAGAAAGTTAGTTGCCAATAATTTTCAAAACCAATGTTTTGTAGAATATCTGCTGCAAATAATGATAGTACCCCACCTAACTTGTATCCTGTCCACCAACCGACAACCGCCATTGCGGCTCCAGCAGCCATGGATTTTCCCTCATTCTCACCAATCTGTTCAATTCTTAAAGCATCAACTGTTATATCTTGAGTTGATGATGCTATAGCAATTATTAAGCCTACTGAAACAACTAAAGCTAAATTTTCAGATGGATCGAGTAAACTCCAAAGAGCGAGTGAGAGTAAGATGATAATTTGCATCAAAACAATCCATCCTCTTCTGTGACCTATTTTTTTTGTTAAATATGGTATTTGTATTCTATCTATTAAAGGTGCCCATAAATAATTAAATGCGTAAACTGCAAAAATTAATCCAGCCCATCCAACAGTTGATCTACTTAATCCATCTTCTTTTAACCATAAACTTAGACTACTTCCAATCAAAACCCATGGAAAACCTGATATTGCACCAAGCAATAAAATTTTGAGCATTCTTTTGTCAAAATAAACCGAGAACATTTCAGAAAGAGAATTTTTTTTAATTTCTATCAAATTTAATTCCTCCAAAAAGATGGTAAAAATAATACAAGGATTGCAAATAATTCCAATCTACCCAAAATCATACCAAAGCTTAAAATCCACTTAGAGACATCAGGTAGGGATGAAAAATTTCCGTTTGGCCCAATAGTTGAACCTAGGCCAGGTCCTACATTTGAAATAGATGTTGCAGCACCAGAAATTGAGGTAATAAAGTCAAGACCCGTCAAAGATAACAATGCTGTAATCGCAAAAAAAATTACCAAGTACATATAAATGAAAGAGATAATTGATGCAGTAAATTTATCATCAACAGGACTTTGATTATATTTTAGAACAAAAATGCCCTTAGGATAAATAATTTTTTTAAGTTGATTCAAAACAAATGAATAAAGTATTTGAAATCTAAATATTTTTATACCACAGGTTGTTGAGCCAGCACATCCACCAATAAACATTAGACCTATAAATATAATTAAAGGAAATCCACCCCAGTTATCAAATTGCGCATTTACATATCCAGTTCCTGTTAAAATTGAGATTACATTGAATAAAACTGTTCTGAAGTTTAGTTCAGACGATTTATCTAAAAACAAATAAATTGATAAGATCAAAATACTTATTAAGATTATTTTCAAAAAAGTTCTAATTTGAATATCTGAAAAAAATATTCTTCTATTACCGTTTAAGAATTTGATATAAGCGATAAAAGGTAAACTTCCCAAGATAATAAAAATCATTGCTGAAATTTCTATTGAAAAACTGTTAAAGAAACCAATGGACTCGTTATAGTTTGAAAAACCCCCAGTTGCTATTGTTGTCATAGAATGGGTTATACTATCAAAAGTATTCATCCCAAGAATTTTATATGATATTGCGCAAAGAGTAGTGAGACCTGAATAAATATAAATTAATCTCAATGCAATTTCTTTTGATTTAGGAAGAATTTTTTCCGATGAGTCACTGTTAGAAATTTTGAATAATTGCATACCACCAACATTCATTATTGGCATCAAAGTGATCGCCATAACAATTATTCCAATACCACCCAACCATTGAAGAATTGCTCTCCAAAGCAAAATTGCTTTGGGCATCTCCTCTAAATTTGGAATGATTGTTGAACCAGTTGTTGTAATGCCTGACATACTCTCAAAAAATGCATTGGTAAACGAAAAATTGACTTCAGAAAATATTAGAGGAAGTGAGCCAAAAATTGCGATACTTAGCCAAGATAACGCAGTCAATAAAAAAGCTTGCTGTAAATTTAACTTCTTATCATGATCAAGATTAGATAAAAAAAATAGTGTACCAAAAATAATTGTAATAATTGAGGCACCAAAAAAAGAGGAGTCGATTTCTTTAAAAAAAAATTGAACAAATATTGGGATCAACATAAAAATTCCAAGAATTATTTGAAGAATTCCAAGTGTAAAAAAAACAGTTTTATAATTAGACATTTTGATAGAACATTATTTTATGGTAAATAAATTTCAACTCTATAAGAATAAGTTAAAGCGTTAATTTAAGATTTTATTTGAATTAATCATGATTAAAAAAGAGAATTTTGATAAAACAAGTGCATGGCCTTTCGTTGAAGCAAAAAAAATGCTTCGAGAAAGAAAATCTTTTATAGAAAAAAAAGGCAAAATAATTCTCCAAACAGGTTATGGTCCTAGTGGCCTTCCACATATAGGAACTTTTGGAGAAGTTGCAAGGACATCAATGATTGTAAATGCACTAAAACATTTGACTGATTTACCAACTGAAATCATTACTTTTTCAGATGATATGGATGGTCTTAGAAAAGTACCTGACAACGTTCCACAAAAAGAATTATTAGAAAAAAATTTACACAAACCACTTACTAATGTGCCTGATCCCTTTCAAAAATTTAATAGTTTTGGTGAGCATAATAATGAAATGTTAAAAAAATTTTTAAACAATTTTAAATTTAAATATAGTTTTAAAAGTTCAACATCACTTTATAAATCAGGTTTCTTTAACTCTTCTCTACAAATTATTTTAGAGAATTATGATGGTATAATGAATATAATACTTCCTACACTAGGAAAAGAGAGACAAAAAACTTACAGTCCATTTCTTCCAATTTGTCCGGTTACAGGTCATGTTCTAGAAATACCTGTAAAAAATATTAATAAAGAAAAATCTATTATTGTTTTTGATAATAATGGAAAAGATTTGGAAACAAGCATTTATGATGGAAATTGCAAATTACAGTGGAAAGTTGATTGGGCTATGAGATGGTATGCACTAGATGTTGATTTTGAAATGTATGGAAAAGATCTTATAGAGAGCGCAATACTTTCAACAAAAATTATCAAATTGATTGGAAAAACAAATCCCTCAGGGTTTGCATATGAACTATTTTTGGATGAAAAAGGAGAGAAGATTTCAAAATCAAAGGGAAACGGCATTACTATTGATCAATGGTTAGAGTATGCTTCCCCTGAAAGTTTGTCGCTGTATATGTATCAAAATCCAAAAAGAGCAAAAAAACTTTATAAAGAAATAGTTTCAAAAACTGTCGATGATTATTTGGATCTGATTGAGAAAGCAAAAAATCAAAATGAGTTGCAGCTACTTATGAATCCTGTGTGGCATGTTCATAATAGTTTGGTGCCTAAAGAAAATATGATTATGTCGTTTTCGATGTTATTAAACTTGGTCGAAACAAGTAATGCTGACAGCAAAGAACTTCTTTGGAAATTTGTTAAAAAATATAAAAAAGACATTTCTGAGAAAGATAATCCTATCTTTGATAATTTAGTAGGATATGCAATAAAATATTTTAACGACGTAATAAAATTGAAAAAAAAATATAAAAAGCCTAATGGTGAAGAAAAAAAAGCTTTAGAAGCTCTGGTAAAAACTTTAGATAAATGTGACGACAAAATGAAACCAGAAGATATTCAAACAATGATATATTCGACTGGTAAAGAAAATGGATACACTGAGAACCTTCGAGATTGGTTTAAATTAATTTATGAAGTAGTTTTTGGAGACGAAAATGGACCAAGGATGGGTTTTTTTATAAGTTTTTTTGGTGTGAAAGAAACAAAAGATCTTATATTAAATAAAATTAAATAATGTTTTCAAATTTAAGATCTTTAATTTTTAAATTAGATCCCGAGACGGCTCATAGTTTAGCGATAAAGTCACTAAAATTTAATTTTATTCCAAATATTTTAGATGAAGAAAAAAATAATCCTCTTTTTAAGACTAAATTATTTAATAAAGAAATAGAAAATCCAATTGGTATGGCAGCAGGATTTGATAAGAATGCCGAGGTATATAATTCATTGTTCAATTTAGGGTTTGGTTTCGTCGAAGTAGGAACTGTTACACCATTAGAACAATACGGAAATCCCAAACCTAGAGTTTTTAGACTAGTAGAAGATGAGGCCCTGATAAATAGACTTGGTTTCAATAATCAAGGTTCAAAAAATATTGCAGATCGAATTAAAAAAAATAATCCAACTGGATTACTTGGAATAAATATTGGACCTAATAAAGACTCAGAAGATAGAACAAATGATTATATACAGTGTTTAAAAATGTTTAACGGGGTCTCTGATTATATCACTGTTAATATTTCCTCACCAAACACCGAAGATTTAAGAAACTTTCACGATCAAAAAAAATTAGATGATCTTTTAAAACTAATAGAAAAAGAGAAGAGAAATCTTAACTCTAAAACACCTATAGCGGTAAAAGTATCACCAGATATTAATGATAAAGAAATTATGAAAATTTCTGAAGTGCTTTTAGATAACAAGATAGAAGCTGCTATAATTTCTAACACATCTGATACAACAAGAGAAAATTTACAAAATACTCAAAGCCATCAAAAAGGAGGATTATCCGGGAAACCTATTGAGTTAAAGTCCTCAGAGTTAATCAGAAAATTTTATAAAGTTTTAAAAGGCAGAATTAAAATTATAGGCGTAGGTGGTGTGGACTCTGGCAGATCTGCTTATCAAAAATTTTTAGCAGGAGCTGATTATTTACAACTTTATACAGGCATGGTTTTTAGAGGTCCAAATATTGTTGGTCTAATTAAAAAAGAACTAAAGGAAATACTATTAAAAGATGGTGTAAAAAACTTTAATGAAATAGTAGGAAAAAAGGATTAGAATAATCTAATAAACTTGACGCCATCAATATCTCACTTTATATAGTCGAACAAATTATGACAAAAAAATGTGAATTAACTGGAAAAAATCCAATGAAAGGTCATAACGTTAGTCATGCTAACAATAAAACAAAAAGAAGATTCTTACCTAATTTAAAAAAAGTAAAATTTACAAGTGAACTTTTAAAAAGAAGCTTAAAATTAACAGTGAGTAATGCAGGGGTTAGATCAGTAGATAAAAAAGGTAGTTTTGATGAATTTCTAAAATCTGTAAAAAATAAAAATTTATCTCCTAGATTAAAAAAACTAAAAAAAAGTTTATTAATTAAATCTCCATTTCAAAAAAAAACTGCACAATCTAAAACAGCTTAATGAGTAAATCATTTTTACTTCTATCATTTTTGATGGGTGTTGTTGTCCTATCCTCTAATTATCTTGTTCAATTTCCAATTAATTATTATGGTTTAAATGAAATATTAACCTACGGAGCTTTCTCTTATCCGATCGCTTTTTTAATTACAGATTTAGCTAATAGATCTTATGGAAAAAGAGTTGCAAGAAAAATTGTATATTTTGGCTTTGTACTAGGAATTGGTTTTACAGTTATATTTTCTACTGATTTTGCAGATCTTATATCTATTCGTATAGCTATTGGGTCTGGAATTGCATTTTTAACTGCACAATTATTAGATGTCCAAATATTTGATAGATTAAGAAAGAAAGAATGGTTTGTTGCACCATTAACATCTTCAATGATTGGTTCAACAATCGATACATTTTTGTTTTTTTCGATATCATTTTATGGGACTGGTGTGCCATGGGTTACACTTTCTCTCGGAGATTTGATTGTAAAAGTAATAGTAGCTTTGATAATGTTAATACCATTCAGATTACTTTTAAAAACTTTCAAGCCAATTAAAGCTTAAATCAAAAACTTATAAGACAATATTTTATAAGCGAGCTTTGCAACAAGAAAGTTATATGAATTAAAACCTTTAATAGGTGCTAATTCATTGATGTCAGCACCAACAATGTTTGAATTTTTTGCAGCAATTTTAATTATATTGAGTGTCTCATCCCATAATAATCCACCAGGTTCAGGAGTCCCAGTGGCTGGCATGATACTTGAGTCGAAACCATCGACATCAAATGTTAAATAAACTGTCTTATTTTTTATAAGTTTTTTAAATTTTGTTAAATCCCACTTTGATTTATCTTTTGCCCAAAAAATATTTATTCTTGATTTATTCTTTTTTAAAAATGGAATTTCACTCTCTGATATATTTCTGATCCCAAAAGATATTAATGATATATTTTTATGGTCTAAGCACCTTCTAATTGCTGATGCATGAGAGAACTTTTCACCATTGTAACTATTTCTTAAATCAGCATGGGCATCGAAATGTAAGAGACAAATTTTTTTGTATTTTTTAACAAATGGATAAATACATCCGGGTGTAATTGAATGTTCTCCTCCAAACGTGATTGGAAAAAGTCTTTTATCTAAAATTTCTTTATTTATATTTGACATTTTCTCAAGAGCCTTTTTGATATTTCTATGAATCTTAAAGGGCTTTAATGTTTTAATCCCAATTTTTTTATAAGGCTCACAATTTAGCTCTTCATCATATAATTCCACTTGATGAGAAGCCTTTATAATTTCTTTAGGTCCATTTCTGGTGCCACCACCATAACTAACAGTTTTCTCAAGTCCAAATGGAACCACAACAACCTTTTCTTTGAAATTAAATTTATTGTCGACTCCTAAAAATCCATTTCTGTTTGATAAATACTTCAATTTTACTCAAAAATTTTTGTGAATTTTTTCTTGTCTCTATTTTTCCACTCACCTCTGTGATAAGCGTCACTAGCTATTAGGGGTAGTACACTAGTGGCTTCAGCAAATACCATTTGTTCTTTTGTGACATCAACTTTACCCCATGAACTTGCTTCTTTTAATGTTGAACTACTGCATGCACCGTCTCTAGAGTCGGCTACTGTGATTTGCACCGCATATTTATGCATGTCAACTTCCTTGCCTAATAATTCAGCACAAATTACGGTGTCTTGAATAAAATTTTTTGGAACACCACCACCAATCATAAATAGACCTGATCCCTCCGAGCGTATTTTAATTTCAGTCAATTCTCTAAATTCTCTTATAGAGTCAATAGTCATATGCTTTTTTGGATTTTTTTCTTGATGTATAACTAAACCAAATCCAGCACTGGAGTCGGTGAAAGCTGGGCAAAAAATTGGAACATCATTATCGTATGCTGTTTCAATCAAAGAGTCTTTTTTAATAGAATTTTTTTTTAAATATTTACCCATTTCTTTAATAAATTCTCTAGACGTATAGCTTCTAGGCTCCAAGGTATCCGCGATTTCACATATTTTTTTATCACAAATCTGTAACTCATCTTCGTCTATGTATGTGTCGTAAATTCTATCGATATAATTTTTTCTTAATTCAGTATCATCTTGGAATTGAGATCCTTGATAGTGTTTAAAACCAAGAGCTTCAAAAAAATCCATATCAATTATTGAAGCGCCAGTCGCTACTATTGCATCAACCATATTATATTTAACTAAATCTTTATAAATATTCATACAACCGGCAGCAGATGTTGAACCTGCTAATGTTAAAAAAATTGTACATTCTTTGTCTTTCAACATTTCATTATAAATATTGGCTGCGTTTGCTGTTTCTCTTGAAACAAAAGACATTTTTTCCATGGAAGAGATAATTTTTCTAGAATCGAATGATGTAATATCAATATGCTCTACAGGTTTTTTTAAGAAATCTTTTTTACTGTTGTGACCAAGATTTTTATTTTCTGACATTAAGCAACTAGAGTAGCTTTGTCTGAATTCTTATCATACATAGACATTATTGGTTTATCCTCAACTTCATAAATCTCATTAGAGTAATAACCATTAAATTGAGTTCTAAAAGTTAAACCATATGATCCTAATTGACCAAGTTCAATGTAATCATTTTCTTTAATATTATTCGGAAGTAGGAAAGGACCTTTCATATAATCCATACTGTCACATGTTGGTCCATAAAAATCAAATGCAGTCATTTTCTTGGAAATAATCTTACTTGAATTTTCTTTAATTAATTTTGAGGGAAAAACTATATTAGGTGTTCCAGCATCAAAAAGTGTACCGTAAGTACCATCATTTATATAAAGTTTTTGTTTTTTTCTCAAATTAACTCTGACAATTGTTGATCCACTTTCTGCAACCAAAGCTCTCCCAGGTTCACAAATTATTTGAGGCATACTCTTTAGATTTAAATTTTCTAAACTTTTTTTAATTTCCTCCATATAACTTTCCAAAGATAGAGGCACAAGATCAGGATAAATTGTCGGGAAGCCTCCACCGATATTAATATAATCTGGAATTATTTTAGTTTTTTTAATTATATTTCCCACTTCATTAATTCCTTTAGAGTATGAAATTGGATGCATACATTGAGAACCAACATGAAAACTTAAGCCAATTTTTTTTGAATGAAGTTTTGCAAGTCTTAATAGCCCTGAAGCTTCAGAATTCAAAGCTCCAAATTTTTTTGATAAATCTATTTCAGCATGCTCATTGGAAACAGCAACTCTAATAAATAATTCTAAATCTTTAGCATTGTCTGTTGTTTCGATAATTTTTATTAATTCATCTTTAGTATCTAAAGCGAAAGTTTTTATTCCAAAACCGTAATAAGCTTCCTTTATACTTTCTCTGCTTTTAACAGTATGCATAAAAGAACATTTTGCAGTATTATCAAATTTCCTCACTGCTTTGATTTCTTCGATAGACGCAACATCAAATTGATTAATTCCACTTCTAATCAAAGTTTTGATAACTTCAGGATGGGGATTAGTTTTTACAGCATATAGTATTTTTCCTGGAAATTTTTTTTGAAAGAATTTTGAAGCAGAAAGAATAGAATTCTTCCTTATACAATAGACAGGTTTTTCCGGTTTCAGTTGATTTACTAATTCTTCAACTGACTTAAATTTTTGCATTTTAAATGCCCCCCAAAAAAAAATTTAACAAAAAAAAAGTCTTTTATTTAAAAAAAACTTTAATATTCGAGCAATTAATTGAATAGTTATTCAATGTAAAGCAAATAATGGCCTATTGAATTGTGGAAAAAAATATCCATATAAAGCTAATGAAAAACCAAGCTCCACTACAAAATCTGGCTGATTTTGACAATAAATCCTTATTAATAGTGGATGATGACAATCCTTTTAGGGAGAGATTAGCGAGAGCAATGGAAAAAAAGGGGTTTGAGGTCTTACAAGCTGAGAGTGTGCAAAAAGGTAAAGATATGGTTAAAGTGAAAAAACCAGGTTTTGCAGTAGTTGACCTTAGGTTAAATGATGGAAATGGATTAGAGGTTGTAAAAGAAATTCAATCATCAAATTCACTAAGTCGAATCATAATGCTTACTGGATACGGAAATATTCCAACTGCTGTAGCTGCAATCAAAGAGGGTGCTATTGACTATTTAGCTAAACCAGCAGATGCGGACGATGTAGAAAAAGCGTTATTAGCAGATCCATCAAAAAAAGCTGCACCTCCTGAAAATCCAATGTCAGCAGATCGGGTTAAATGGGAACATATTCATAGAGTATTTGAATTATGTAATAGAAATGTTTCTGAGACTGCAAGAAGGCTTAAAATGCACAGAAGAACTCTTCAAAGAATATTATCTAAAAGATCGCCTAAATAAACTTTCTAAATTTTATAATTTTCTTCGCTAAAAAAGTAAGTAGACAAATTTTGAAAATTTCAGCAACTAAAAAAGGCAATACACCTAATTTTAAAATAGGTTTATCCCACCCAATTATTGTGCCTAGCCATAGAATACCTAGGATATAAATTGTTGAAACTGAAAATATTAATTTGAAAAAAATTAAAAAATAATTATCATCATTTTTAACGAATGAGGCTAAAAAACACGCTGATAAAAATCCAATTAAATACCCCATTGTTGGACCTGTAAAATAAGCCAAACCAATTCCTCTTTCAGGAGAATTAGAAAATACTGGTAAACCCAATATACCTTCCAATAAGTACAAACCCACAGTGGCTAGAGCTATTTTATATCCGAAGCTGATACCTAAAAATAAAACTATGAATGTTTGCATAGTCATTGGAACTGGATAAAAAGGTATCTTGATTTTGGCGGAAATCGTAAGAATTATTGAACCTATAAAGATAATCAATAATGATTTTATAAGTTGGTTTTGAGTATTTTGCTTTATAAGTTCCATAAAAAATAATACTCTTATTTTTATCTTTAATCTATATTAAATTTTAATGAATAAGATTCAAAAAACAGATCATTTTTATCTTATTGATGGATCAGGTTATATATTTAGAGCATATTATGCCTTACCACCATTAACTCGAAAAAGTGATGGATTACCGACTGGAGCAGTAAGTGGTTTTTGCAGTATGTTGTTTAAACTTCTTGAAGACTCAAAATCAAATGAAAATCTTCAGAAACCAACTCATTTTGCTGTTATTTTTGACTCAGCGAGAAAGACTTTTAGAAATGAAATCTATAGTGATTATAAAGCCAATCGATCTGAGGCACCAGATGACTTAGCACCGCAATTTGAATATATAAGAAAATCAGTTTTAGCCTTTAATTTACCCTCTGTTGAATTAGTTAATTATGAAGCAGACGATTTAATCGCAACTTATGTTGATAAGATTTTAAAAAAAGGAGCAAAGGTAACAATAGTTTCATCAGATAAAGATTTAATGCAATTATATAGAAAAGATGTTCGTATTTTTGATCCAATGAAAAATAAGTTCATCTCTAATGAGGATGTAAAAAACAAATTTGGAGTAGATCCAGATAAAGTTATAGATGTTCAGGCTCTAGCTGGGGATAGCAGTGATAACGTACCTGGTGTTCCTGGAATTGGTGTAAAAACTGCAGCAGAGTTAATTAATAAGTATGGTGATTTAGAGACACTTTTAAAATCAGCAGATGAAATCAAACAAAATAAGAGAAGAGAGACTTTACTAAACAACAAAGATAAAGCTTTAATAAGTAAAAAATTAGTAACATTAAAGCACGATGCTCCAATTGAAATGAAACTCAATGATTTTGAATTAAAGAGAATTGATAAAGATAAACTTTATAAATTTCTAAGAGAAATGGAGTTTAATAGGTTACTTAGCTCTGCTATTTCTGCTTATGGGGAGCCAGATTTTAGTGGTGAAAAAAAAGATATTCAATTAAAGGAAAAAAAAGTTGAAATTGATAAAAAAAATTATTTTCTAATAACAGAGCACAGTAAAATTGATGAATGGATTAAGGAGGCTGAAGAAATAGGAGAAGTTGCAGTTGATACAGAAACAAATTCTTTAGATCCTCATCAAGCTGATTTAGTAGGAGTATCTTTGAGCTCTAAGATTGGAAAAGCTTGTTATATACCAATAGGACATAATTCAAATGAGTGCATTGATAAAGACATAGTGCTTAAAAAATTAAAACCTTTACTTGAAGATCCAAGTATCAAAAAAATAGGTCAGAACATTAAATTTGATTTTATTGTATTTTTTAATCATGGGATAACGCTATCAGCGATGGAGGATACCATGCTAATGTCTTATGTGCTTGATGCTGGAAAAAATAGACACAACATGGATACGTTATCTGAAATTCACCTGAATCATAAAACAATAAAATTTAAAGAATTAGTTGGCTCTGGAAAGAAACAGATAAATTTTAGCGAAGTCGATTTAGAAAAAGCAAAAGATTATGCCGCTGAGGACGCTGACATAACTTATAGACTATATAAAAAATTCTATAAAAGTTTGAAAGAAGAAAAAATGATTAATATTTATGAAATTTTTGAAAAGCCATTACTTAGAATTTTAGCTGATATGGAAATACACGGTATTAAAGTTGATAAAAAGTTTCTCAAAACATTATCTACTAAATTTGAAAAAAAGATCGAAAAAATTCAGAAAGAAGTTTTTAAACTCTCCAAGAAAGAGTTTAATATTGCTTCTCCAAAACAACTGGGTGAAATTTTATATAATGATCTTAAGATTGCAGACTTAAAAAAAACTAAAAAGGGAAGTTTTGCAACAAGTGCCTCGGTATTAGAAGATCTAGCTTTTAAAGGTCATAAATTTCCACAATTAGTCCTGGACTGGCGGCAAGTTTCAAAACTAAAAAATACCTATTCAGACTCATTACCCGAACATATTAATCCTGATACAAAAAAAGTTCATACTTCTTTTTTATTAGCAGCAACGACTACAGGACGATTAGCTTCAAGTGATCCTAACTTGCAAAATATTCCAATTAAATCAGAAGATGGTAGAGATATTCGTAAAGCTTTTGTTGCTGACAAGGATAATATTTTGATTTCTGCAGACTATAATCAAATTGAAATGAGAATTTTAGCTGATTTGGCTGATGTTAAAGAATTAAAAAAAGCTTTTCAAAATAATGAGGATATTCACTCTCTAACTGCTAGCCAAATTTTTAATATTGATATTAATAAGGTGAATCAAGATCAAAGAAGAAAAGCTAAAGCCATAAACTTTGGAATAATTTACGGAATTTCACAGTATGGATTAGCGAAGCAAATAAATGTCTCTAATTTTGAAGCTGAAGAGTTTCTAAATTCATATTTCTCAAAGTTTCCTGAAATAAAAGTTTATATGGATCGAACAATTAAATTTTGTAGAAAAAGTGGTTATGTAAGTAACATTTTTGGAAGAAGATCTCATTTTATAAATATAAATGATAAAAATTATAATGTGAGAAACTTTCAAGAACGTGCAGCAATTAATGCTCCAATACAAGGTTCGGCTGCTGAAATAATGAGATTAGCAATGATAAGAATTGATAAAAAATTAAAAGAGCAAAAACTCAACAAAACAAAGATGTTACTTCAAATCCATGATGAACTAATTTTTGAAAGTCCCAAAAATGAAGTAAAAAAAATATCCAAAGTGATAATTGATGAAATGTCTAGCGTTGCTAAGAGTGATCAACATTCTTTCTCAATACCTCTTACAGTAGATTTAAACACTGGAGAAAATTGGGGTACATTACATTAATTTATTTGCCCAAATTAGAACAATTTAGTATTTTTATAATTAAGTATGCAAAAACAAACAATTGCCTTAGTAGATGATGACAGAAATATTCTAACTAGCTTAAGTATTGCTCTTGAAAAAGAAGGTTTTAAAGTTCAGACTTATATTGATGGAGAGAGTGCATTAATTGGATTAACCAGGACACCGCCAGATCTAGCTATTGTTGATATAAAAATGCCAAAAATGGACGGTGAGGAATTGCTCAAGAAATTGAGAAAAAAAACCTCATTACCAGTTATTTTTTTGACTTCTAAAGATGATGAAATTGACGAATTACTAGGACTAAAATTAGGTGCTGATGATTTCGTAAAAAAATCAGGTGGTTTTTCAATTAAAGTTTTAATTGAAAGAATTAGAGTTCAACTTAGAAAAAAAGATTCCAAAGAAACTCTTGAGGAAAATAAAAGTATTATATCGCATGGAAAATTAAAACTTGATCCGTCCCAATTAGAGTGCGAATGGAATGGGAAACAATTGCCTGATAAATTGACTACCACAGAATTTTTACTTGTAAAAGAGCTAGCCAAAAGACCAGGAATTATAAAAGAGAGAGCTCAATTGATGGACATAGCTTATAGAGAAGATACAGATATTGAGGACAGAACGATTGATAGTCATGTTAAAAGAATCAGAAAAAAATTCAAAAAAGTTGATCCTGAATTTTCAGCTATAGAAACTAGATATGGAAGCGGATATAGATGGAATGTTAGTTAATGCTCAGCAATTTTCTTAAGAACTTATCAATTTTAAAAAAATTTTTATTCATAAATTCTATTTTTTTTACAATAATAGGCCTGTTCACATTCGTTTATTTGAAAAATGTCCAACCAAATTTGATTAAAAAAAAATCCTCAAATCATATTGAAGTTATCAATAATACAATTGATAATCTAACAAGATTAAATGTAAAATTTGTTGAAAAAGATATTAGAAAATTTTTGTTTTCAACGAGATTTCTTTTTCAGAACTTAGATAGAGTAATATTTTTTGATAATAAACTTAATCTGATAGGAGACACTGATACATTAGACTTGGATCCAAGATCATTTTCACAAAGGTTGGATACTATTGAGTTAGAGGTATTAGACTCAACAACAACAAAAAAAATTACCGAAGAAAAAAATATAGATATTGGAAATGAAAATAATGTGTCTTTAAATGATGTTCTTCTAAATTACGCAACGTCTAAAAATTTTGGAATCCCTTTTACATTTACCGAGGAAGAATTTAATAAATTTAAATTGACTACCATCAAAAATGTGATGAAGGATGGAGAAAATATAGGATATTTAGCAATAACAGAAAATGCCAATGATATAAAAGCTGCCATAGATGAAAGAAAATCTTTTATAATTAGGACTGCAATTGCAGTTGGTATCGTAATATTGATTTTTTCGTTTGTTTTAAATAGATATTTTTTAAAACCAATTAAAAATTTAGTTAGTTATACCAAAATCATAAAAAATAAAGACACAAAAAAAACAAATATAGATACATTAAAATTAAGAAATGATGAACTTGGTTTACTCTCTAATTCTTTGGATGATATGACTTTAGAATTACAAAAAAGAATTTCACATGCAGAAAATTTTTCAACTGATCTTGTACATGAAATTCGTAATCCATTGGCATCATTAAAAAGCGCATCAGAAATTTTACATGATGCACAAGACACTGAACAGAGAGTTAAATTGATTAATATTTTAAGCCACGATGTACAAAGAATTGAGAGATTGATTACTGATTACTCACAAATGTTAAAAGATGAAGTTGCATTAAGTAAAGAAAAAATAAAAAAAATAGATATTGAGCCAATAATTAAGTCAGTAGTAGATGATTTTAATAATATTTATAAAGTAAAAAGAGGGATTAATATTTCTTATAAAAATGATGGTAAAAATAAATATTTAATTTATGGAATCGAAAACAGAATTGAACAAATCATTGCAAACCTTTTAGATAATGCGATTTCTTTTAGTGATGATGATAAAGATGTAATTGTTCAAGTTTCGAAATCAAAGGATAATAAAGTATACATAAAGATATTAGATGAGGGACAAGGTTTTAAAGAAAAAGATACAAATAAAATATTTAAAAGGTTCTACAGTAACAGACCAGACAAATTTGGACAGCATTCTGGTCTAGGGTTAAATATAGTAAAAAATTTAGTTGATTTACATAATGCCACAATCAAAGCAACTAATAGACAAGATAAAAAAGGAGCGAGTATGGAAATAGAGTTTCCAAAAGTTTAAAGAGTTTTATTGATTAATTAATTTTTAATTGTTAGAAGAGCCACGATGGAAGATTATAAAGTAAGAGATTTATCACAAGCAGAATTTGGACGAAAAGAAATTTCTATTGCTGAAAGTGAAATGCCAGGACTTATGGCTTTAAGAGAGGAGTATGCTGGAAAATCTCCTTTAAAAGGTGCAAAAATTATAGGTTGTTTGCACATGACAATACAAACAGCAGTATTAATTGAAACCTTAGTAGATTTAGGTGCAGAGGTAAGATGGTCATCTTGTAACATTTTTTCTACTCAAGACCATGCAGCAGCAGCAATAGCAAAAGCTGGTATTCCAGTTTATGCGTGGAAGGGAGAAACAGAAGAGGAATATGTTTGGTGTATAAAACAAACCATTGAAGGTAAGAAAAGTTGGAAACCTAATATGCTTTTAGATGATGGTGGGGATTTAACGGCAATGATGCACAATGAGTATAAAGATTTATTAAAAGATGTTAAAGGAGTTTCGGAAGAGACAACTACAGGGATAAAAGCTTTGAATAAAATGGAAAAAGAAAATTCTTTGTTGGTTCCAGCAATAAATGTGAATGATTCTGTTACCAAATCAAAATTTGATAACTTATATGGGTGTAGAGAAAGTTTAGTTGATGGAATAAGAAGAGCCACTGATGTAATGATGTCAGGAAAAATTGCAATTGTTGCAGGCTTTGGTGATGTTGGGAAAGGAAGTGCTGCATCGTTAAGGCAGAGTGGGGCTCGTGTTTTGGTTACCGAAGCAGATCCAATATGCGCATTGCAAGCTGCAATGGAAGGTTACGAAGTTGTTTTAATGGATGAAGCAATTAGTAAAGCAGATATAGTTGTAACTGCGACTGGTAATAAAGATATTGTTACAGCTGACCATATGAGAGATATGAAGGATAGAGCAATCTTATGTAATATCGGACATTTCGATAATGAAATCCAGGTTGAAGCTTTGAAAAATTACAAATGGACTGAAGTAAAACCTCAAGTACATGAAATTGAACTACCTAGCAAAAAAAGAATAATTTTATTGGCAGAGGGTAGATTAGTAAATTTGGGATGTGCTACAGGGCATCCAAGTTTTGTAATGAGCGCTTCTTTCACTAATCAAGTTATTGCTCAAATCGAACTATGGAATAATCATAAAAATTATGAAAACAAAGTTTATGTTTTACCAAAACATTTAGATGAGAAAGTAGCTACACTCCATCTCAAAAAAGTTGGTGCTAAATTAACGAAACTTTCTAAAGATCAAGCAGATTATATCAGTGTAGGGGTAGAGGGACCTTTCAAACCTAATGCCTATCGCTACTAAAAGTGATTTTATAAATTTATCTTCAGAAAAAAAAACAGAGGAATTAGCTGAGAAGATTTCAAAGAAATTGAAATTAGGACATGTAGTTTTTTTTGTGGGTGAGATGGGTGTCGGAAAAACTACTTTTATTAGATATCTAATCAACAATTTTCAAAAACAAAATGGACTTAAAATAACTGAAGTAACAAGTCCTACATTCAATTTATTAAATGAGTATCAAATTAGACAAATCAAAATTAATCATTATGATTTATTTAGAATAAATAGTTTAGATGAAATTCACAATCTAGGATTATTTGATGATATTACTAATGCTATTACATTAATTGAATGGCCACAAAAAATAAAACCAAAACCAAAAAATTTGATAGAATTAAATTTTGAATATGGAAATGATTACAAGAAACGAATATTAAAAATTAAGGGTTTAAATTTGTAATTATAGATAAATGCAAAATCTTAAAAAGTTAAAAGGAGACGCGTCACATAGAAAGTTTTTTAGAAAAAAAACCAATTATGGTAATTCTATTGTTATTCAAGCAAAAAAGGACAAATTTAAAAATCTTCTTGTTTATGATGCAATTAGCAGGATTTTAAATAAAAACAAAGTTCTAGCTCCAAAATTATATCATGAGAATTATAAGAATAATTATATTGAAGTTGAGGATTTTGGAAATAAAACAATTTTTCAAATTTTAAAGAAAAATAAAAATAAAAAATTATTATATTTTAAAGATGTAATAAAATTACTTAATCAAATACAGTCAATAAAAGATAAAAAAATAAGAAATTTTAGAAATAAATATTATCGAATACCTGATTATAAAAATGAAATATTAATTAAGGAAGCTAATTTATTTTGTGAGTGGTATGTGAAAAAAAATTTGTCAAAAAATAAGAGACAAGACTTTAATAAAGAGTTTAAAAAAATAATTAAAACTTTATCTTTATGTCTTAAGATGAAAAAAAATGTATTTGTTCATAGGGATTTTCATGTATCAAATTTAATGCTTGTTAATAACAGAATAGGTGTAATTGATAGTCAAGATGCCTTAATAGGAAATAGAGCTTATGATTTAGCTTCTTTAGTCGATGATGTAAGATTAAGAACCTCAAAAGCTCTAAAAAAAAAGATTTTTAATTTTTATATAGGTACTCAAAAAAAAATTGATAAGAAAAAAATAAAAAATGATTTTGAAATTTTATCTATTTTAAGAAACCTGAAAATAATAGGAATATTTACACGTCTGGCAATCCGAGATAAAAAAAAGGGTTATTTAAAATTAATACCTTATGCGTGGGAATTGATTTCTACAAGAATCAATGAAAATGAAATTTTCTTAGATTTAAAAAAATTACTAAATAATAATTTTAAAAAAAATTTATGAAAATTAATAATGCTTTTATTCTCTGTGCTGGATTTGGCAAAAGACTAAATCCTTTAACACTTGAAAAACCTAAACCATTACTTCAAATCAAAAATCAAACAATTTTAGAGGATTGTATTAATACTGCAATAAAACTGAAAGTCGAAAATATTTTTTTAAATACTTTTTATTTAAGTGAGCAAATTATTGACTTTTTTGAAAATAAAAATTTTTCAGTAAAAATAAAGATTATAGAAGACGGTAAAGAAATTTTGGACACTGGTGGAGGAATTTTAAATTTGATCAACCACTCAAATTGTGAAGATTTTTTTGTTTTTAATCCTGATACTATTTGGAATGAAAATTATGTGAGTGAAATTAATGATATGCAAAAATATTATTTTCAAAATAAATTAAATAATATTCTTTTATTAGTTAATAAAAAATTAAGTTTTGATAATAACCTAGAGGGTGATTTTGATTTAGAAGATAATATAATTAAACAAAGTTTTGAAAGAAACTTTATATATACCGGTTGTCAAATTTTGAATAAAAACTTATTTAATGAATATGAAGTAGAAAACTTCTCAGTTGCTAAAATTTGGAATAAATTATTAATGAAACAAGAGTTAAATGGATTTGAGAGCACCAATAAATTTCACCATTTAACGAACTTAGAAATTTTTAAAAAACTAAAAGGTCTTTAGATCTCTCTTTATCTAGATATTTACATTCATTTATTTTCAAATTTTCACCGAAATTAATTATTAAGGGATTTCCTGTTGGAATTTCTAAACTTGTGATTTGATAGTCATCTAAATTGAATAGATATTTACATAAAGCTCTTATGGAGTTTCCGTGTGCTGTGATTAATATATTTTTATTTATTAGTTTTGGCTGTATTTCTTTTTTGAAATACTCAAAAACTCTATTGTATGTATCTTTTAAAGATTCTGTGTCAGGAATGAGCTCTTTGGGTATTTTTTCGTATGTTTCAATATTTAGTGGATGATAAGAGCTTTCTCTACTTAGTTTTCCAGGTTTGATATCCCAAGATCTTCGGAATTCAAAAACTTTATCTTCACCGATTTTTTTTGCAGTCTCAATTTTATTTAACCCTGTAAGCTCACCATAGTGTCTTTCGTTTAGCTGCCATGCTCTTACAAAATCCTTTTTTGATTTTAATATTTTTTGTATTATTTTTAGAGTATGGTTTGCCCTCACTTGAAACGAAGAATAATAAAAATCTATATTTATATTTTGATTTTTGATAAGTAAACCAGCTTTCTCAGCTTCTATTTTACCTTGATCTGTAAGATCGACATCAACCCAACCGGTGAATCTTTTTTCAAGATTCCAAATACTCTGACCATGTCTTACTAATATCAAAAAACTCATCTTGTCATATCTAAAAATTATTTATAAAAAAATCATTTAACTAAATGTCAAAATTTTTTTCTACATATAAAGTAATATTTTATGCAATTAATGTCCTTTTAATTATTTTATATCTATATCCAGGAAGTCTATTAGGCTGGATAATTTATGACAATAAAAGTATACAACCTCAAATAACACCAGATTTTATTATATCATCAAATCATTTTTATGTATTTGTATTAATTTCAATTATTGGTTTTTTAACTTTTGCTTATTCTAAAAAAAATATCTTATTACTATTATATTTAATTTTTCTTTCTATCACGCTTGAAATTTTTCACCTATTTATACCTGAAAGAACTTTTCAATGGTCTGATTTATTTGGAAATTTATCGGGTGTTATTGTTGTAATTCTTCTTAATAATTTTATAAATAAATATGGTAGATTTAAAAAATAAATTATTAATTTTAACTTATTTTTTTACAATCAGCTGTTCATCAATTCCATCAAACACCTCAAACAGTTGTTCAATTTTTAGTGAAAGATATCTATGGTATAAACATACAAAAAAAGTTGAGCAAAAGTGGGGCACGCCTATCTATATTCAATTAGCGATAATTAAAATGGAGTCTGATTTTGATTGGCTTGCTAAACCGGCAAGACAAAAAATTTTTAAAGTGATACCTTATAAACGACCTTCTAGTTCTTTTGGTTATTCGCAAGCAATTAAAGGAACTTGGGAGCAATATAAAAAAGAAACTGGTAATAAATTAGCAACAAGAGCAAGATTTAAAGACAGTGTTGACTTCATTGGATGGTATACAAATAAATCAGAAAACATTTTAAAGATATCAAAGAAAGATGCTTTCAAACAGTATCTTGCATATCACGAAGGATGGGGAAATTATAAAAATTATAAAAAAAATAAAAAAGTAATTGGACTAGCTAAAAAAGTTGAGAGACAATCTAATAAATACAAAAATCAATTATTGAAATGTAAAAGTAAATTAAATAAAAAAAAATATATTATTTTTTAGACAATTCTTTTTTTAGTTCTAAGTCAACTATATCAATCCTTTTAGTATTTTTTGCTAATGCGAGATACATTGAAGGAGTGACATATAAAGTAAAGAAAGTTGAAATAATCATTCCTCCTAATATTGTAGAACCAACTGCTAATCTTGAACCCTCTCCTGCACCAGGGCCGAAATTTCCAATCACTAAAGGCATCATTGCAATCATCGTACTCAGTGATGTCATTATAATCGGTCTAAACCGAACAGCACACGCTTCTTTAACTGCTAATTCAATAGTTTTTCCACTAGATCTAATTTGGTTTGCGTAATCTACAATTAAAATACTATTCTTAGTTGAGATACCTATTAGTATAATTAATGCAATTTGAGAAAAAATATTTACTGAGCTATTTAAAAATAAAATAAAGACTAATCCTCCAAAAATAGCCAAAGGCACAGTTAATATTATTACAAATGGATGAATGAAAGAGTTGAATGTTGCAGCCATAACCAAATAAGCAGTTAGTAAAGCTAAAGCAAAAATTATAAATAATTCATTACTTGTTTCTTTAATTTCCTCCGATTTTCCTTTCCAAGTAATTTGGTTTTCTGGTGCTAAATCAACCATCACATTTTCGAAGTATTTAATCGCTTCTGTTAATGTATACCCCTCACTAATATTTGCAGAAATTGTTACAGCCCGTTGTCTATTATATCTAGCAAGTTCTTTTGCTGAACCTTCTTCTTTAAAACTAACAAGATTTGCTAAAGATATTAATTTTCCATTGGTTTCAGAGCGAACAAATATTTTTGAAACACCTTCTTTATTTCGTCGATCAGATAAATATTGCTGAACAATTATTGGATATTCTTTACCTAGTTTATTAAAAGTCGTTATTTTTTTACCCCCATAAAGTGTTTCAAGTGATTCACCAATTGATTTAGTCGAAACACCTAAATCTTTGGCTTTATTTTTATTTATTATTAACTTTACCTCTGGTTTGTTTCGATTGTAATCAGACTCGATTCTTGAGAGATTTTTATTAGATCTGAGTGTTCGTATTACTTTTTTTTGTATCGCTTCTAGTTCTTCGTAATTATTTCCATAAATGACCATTTGGACTGGTTTGTTGTAATTTGATACTCTAATGGATTGAGGAGATATAGGAAAAGCTAGGGCTTGGGGTAAAGTCACTATTTTCCCAATTGCTTCTCTAAGAACAACTTGTTGACCTTTCTTACGATTTTTCCAATCATCAAGTAGAGCGATTATTATAAAACTATTGTATGAATTAGCTGAATTTCCAAAACCTGGAACACGCATTATAAATCTTGAATATGGACTATCCTCAGCTTGTAGCAAAGGAATAAGTCTTGCTTCAACTTTTTGGGCTTGTTCTTGAGTATATTCAAAAGAACTTCCTTCATCAGTCGAGCCAATTATTAGATATGCTCCTCGATCCTCCATAGGCAAAAGTTCTTTTTTTGAGAAACTAAATAAAAGCACTGAAGCAATTATTATAAAAACAATAAAAAAACTTACAGTTTTAGTTTTGTTAATAACGTTCACTAAAGTCTCCTCATAAAATTTTGCGAAGTTGGAAAAAATTTTTTCAAACTTTTGAATAAAAACTTTTTTTGATTTTTTTTTGTATAAAAATTTACTTGCAAGCATTGGTGACAAAGTTAATGCAACAAAAGAAGAAACTACAATTGAAAAAGATAATGCAATCGCTGTTTCTCTAAACAATGTTCCAGAAATTCCCTCAATAAATATTAACGGTAAGAAAACTGCTACTAAAATTAGTGTGGTAGCAACGATAGCAAAAGAAATTTGTTTGGAGCCTTTATAAGCTGCAACCAGCGGTGTCTCACCATTCTCTATTCTTCTGTATATTGCATCTGTCATAATTACTGAGTCGTCTGTGATTATACCAATCGCTAAAATAAAACTTAAAAGGACAAAAATATTAATAGAAAGACCAAATATGTATAAGCCTAAAAAGGATGCTATTAAACTCACGGGGAGTGCAATCGCTGGTACGATGACTGCCTTTAAATTCCCTAAAAATAAATAAATTATTAAAACTACTAGGATAAACGCAATGACCAAAGTTTTATATACTTCTTCAATCGCGGCCTCAACATAGTTAGCTCTATTGAAGGAAACTCTTAAATCTAATTCCTCTGGTAAAGATTTTTTTACCTCAACAATTTTTTTTTTGATATCATTCGAAAGTTCTACCGTTGAAGCACCACTTCTTGCATAGATACCTATTCCTACAGTTTTCAAATTTATTTGATCTTTAGTTTGAGCTTTAAAAAGAGTTTTCTCTGATACTGGGCCAAATTCAACGTTTGCTACATCTGATAATAGAATTACACGATTACTAGTTTTTTTGATGGGTATCTGCTTTATAGTATTAATATCGTTGTATGATTTATCTAGATTTAGTGTTAAATCGATATTATCTGCCTCCAACGTTCCTGCAGGCAAACTTACATTTTCGCCACGAATTGCAAATTCAACTTCTTTAATAGTTAAATCATTAGCTGCAAGTTTAATAGGATCAATCCAAACTCTAATGCTTAATTCTCTTAATCCACCAACCCTTATTCTTCCAACATTTTTAACACTTGAAAATTGGTCTACAAGATATCTCTCCGCGTAATCTCCTAATTCAAGGTCACTCCATGAGGATGAGGATAATGACAACCACATTGTTGTTGTAAACCCTGCAGCTCGTTTAAGTATTTGTGGTGGATCCGATTCAGTTGGCAAGTTATCCACAACTCTTGCAACTCTTTCTCTGATATCATTGGCAGCATTATCTAGATCAATACTCGTATCAAACTCGACATTAATTGTGCTTCTTCCATTTTCTGATTTCGAGTCTATATTTTTTATACCTTCAGCCCCTCCAATAACATCCTCAACAACTTGTGTAACTTCTTGATCTACTATCGAAGCTGATGCAGACTTGTAGTCTACTTGAACTTGAACAACAGGTGGTTGAATTCCATTGGGCAATTCTCTAACGGGCAATTTCCAAAAAACAAATAAACCAAATATAATCAGTATTAGGGACATCACCCAAGATACTGTTGGTCTTTTAATACTTAATTCAGTAATAAACATTATTTATTTATAGGTTTTATTTTTCCAAGAGGTCTTACCTTTTTTAGACCCTCAGCTACAATTATATCCCCCGCAGTTAAGCCTGAAATTATTTCAATGTTACTATCGCCTCTAAGGCCAGTTTTTACCTCAGTTTTGTTTGCAATATTTTCTGCATTGATTTTGTAAACATATGTTTTATCGCCTTCTATCATCACACTCGTATCGGGTACACTTAAAGAATTTCTCAAATCAAATTTAACTTTTACCTCTAAAAGTGAACCTGAAATTAATTCTAAATTTTCATTTTTCACTTTTATTCTTGATAATAAACTTCTGGTATCTGCATTTATTCTGCTTGAAACAAAATCTATTTCACCTGAAAAAGTTTTATCTTTAAAACTAGATAAGGTCACTTCAACTGGAAGACCTTTTTTTATAAATGTAGAATAACTCTCTGGAATTTTAATATCTGAGTAAATTACTGAGTTATCATCAAGTGTAATGATAAATATGTTATTTGAAACAAGAATATCTTCAGTTAAACCTGTGTAGCCAAGAACTCCACTGTATGGAGCCAATATATCCCCACTTTTTAATTTAATTAAAACCTCTCCTTTTTTAACAAAATTTTTAAGCTTTAAATCCTCAAAAAGATCATCTTTTTTAATCTTAAAAGTTTTTGATTTTTTAGAAATTGCTGTACCGTAAGTTTCTATTTGCTCAGAGAATTCTTTTTCAATAACCTCAGTTACAATTATTCCTGGTGGTGGTATCTTACTGAATTTTTTTTTAAAATGATTGCCAATCATCGATCTTCCAACAATTACAATTGTAATTATTAAAAAAAACACAAATATTATTGAAATCGTTTTTGTAGATCTTTTCATATTAAATTTAAATTAATCCGTATTCGGCCCAAGAGCCATCATATATACAAGGAAGATATTTATCATCAATTAAAGAATAAGCTAGTGCCAAAACACACGCTGTAACACCTGAACCACATGAAAAAACAATCTTTTTTTGTTCTAAATTTTCAATGCTGGTCTTAAAAATTTTTTTAAGCTCATCTTTATTTTTAAAAGTTTTATCCTCATTTAGACAATCATTAAACGGTATACAAAAAGAGTTTTTTATACATCCACTTCTAAGACCTTTCCTGGGCTCAGGGATTTTACCTTCAAATCTTTCTCTACTTCGAGCATCAATTAATGTGAATATTTTTTCATCTATATTTTGATCAATTGCCTGTTTACTCTTAACAAGATCTTTTCTCTCGCTACCTTTATAATCTGATTTATCTATATTTGAAATTTCATCAGTCACTTTCTTTTTTTCTTTAAGCCATTTTCTTAAACCACCATTTAAAACATTTATTAATTTTGGATCATGTCCGTAATAGATAAAATTAAACCAACCACGACATGAGCTTATAACATCTGAATTATCATAAATGACTATTTCATCATTTTTTTTAATTCCCATATTTGAAACAATTTTATCCCAATTTATTTGGTCAACTAACATATGTGGTAAAGCAGTATCTTTTCTTGAATTTTCATCTATATCAAAAAAAATTGCGTTAGGTATATGAAGAGATTTATATTCCTCAAATCCCCTTCTTTGTGTTTGAGGCATATGCCAAGAGCAGTCAATAATTTTCACCTTAGTAAGGTTTTTTTCTAACCAATCAGTTTCAACCAAAGACATGCTATCTCTTTTCCAAGTATTTTTGATGATATTCCTCAGCTGGACAGTAATTTTTTAGTAAAGATATTTTTGTTACAACTTTTCCAGATAAACGTTCATTGACTTCATTTAATACCTTCTCAGCTATCATTTTTTGATTGTCATTCAGATAAAATATTTCACTTCTATACTGAGTTCCAAAATCTGGTCCTTGAGAATTTAAAGTAGTTGGATCATGAATTTGAAAAAATATTTTTAAAATTTTTTCGTATGTGATAATTTTTTCATCAAAATCTAACTTTACCACTTCAGCATGATTTGTATTGCCAGTGCAAACTTCTTTATAAGTGGTGATAGAGCTATTACCTCCACAGTAGCCAACTTCTGTTTTGATTATGCCATCTATTTTACTGAATTTAATTTCAGGTCCCCAAAAACATCCAAGTGCTAAAACAGCTATTTCCATTGAATAAGATTTAATTTAATTTACAAATTATTCATATGCTAAGTAAAAATCAATTGGGATTTTTGTACATGTTTTTGTCTATTTGTGCATTTTCATTAATGGATTTAATTGTAAAGTGGTCTGTAGATTATCCTATTGGGCAAGTTTTGTTTTTTAGAGGTTTTTTTGGAATAATCTTTTATTTTTTTATAATTCCAAAAGAAAGATTTCATAATTTTTACAAAACTCAACGACCAGGATTGCATGCTTTAAGATGCGGCTCAGGATTAATAGCTCTAATTGCGATATTTATTGCTTTAAGGCAGCTGCCATTAGCAACTGTTGTAAGTATTTCTTTCGCTGCTCCAATATTTACAACAATATTATCTATTTTTCTATTAAATGAAAAGGTTGGAATTTTTAGGTGGTTAGCAGTGATCATAGGCTTTGTTGGAATTCTCATAATTACAGAACCTGGCATCACTGAATTAAATATTTATTATATTTTTCCAATTATATTTTGTTTTTCCTTAGCAATTACATTACTAAGTTTTTTAACTATCCCTCAGGGCTGGGTTATGCCTACTTTAAATCATTTCATACTTTTATCTTTGATAGGTATTTTTGGAGGTGTTGCAAACTTGTGGTTAAGTCAATCATATAAATTTTCAGAGGTTTCTTTAGTAACTCCCCTTAAATATTTGGCTTTAGTTTTCGCTATCATATTTGGATATTTCATTTGGGACGAGATACCAACTTTTAAAACGTTAATAGGGGCTTTATTAGTAATTGTTTCAACACTTATAATTTTTAGAAGAGAGATTTATAGGAAAAAAATTATAACATCCAGGTCAATAAATGACTAAAGTACCCAAATATTGGAATAAGGCAAAAAAATATTTATCTAAAAAAGATCAAACTCTTTCTAAGTTAATTAAAAGTTACGAAAGTCCTTCAGAAACTGTTTTAACTTCAAGGAGAGATATTTTTTTTTCGTTATGCAAGAGTATAATTGGACAACAAATAAGTGTTGCAGCAGCGAATTCCGTCTTTTTAAAATTTAAAAAAAAATGTAAAAATAAAGTTAACGCAAAAACAGTATCTAGACTGACCTTCGCTCAATTGAAAAGCTGTGGATTAAGTAGACAGAAGGTATTAGGCATAAAGAGTTTAGCGAAGCAAACAATTGAGAAAACATTTAATCCTAAATTGATTGATAAGATGTCTGATGAGGAGGCCATAAGTTATTTATCACAATTAAGACAAATAGGAAGATGGTCAGCTGAAATGATTTTATTATTCACATACAATAGATCAAATATTTGGCCAATTCAGGACATTGGTCTTCTAAGAGCTATTTCTAAAAATTATAAAAAAAAATATTTACCACCCGATAGATTTGTATCGCTATTAAAAAAAAGGTTTAGTCCTTATTGTTCTGTGGCCACGTGGTATTTATGGAGAAGCATAGATCCTGAGCCTATTCAATATTAAACCCCTCAACCACTTGCATGTGTCTTTTGGTAGTTTTTTTTGCTACTGCCCAACTATCTTGATATTCTTTAGAAGAGTGACACTCTAATGCTTTGGCATAACTTGGAAATTCCCATACAACAGTTCTAGTAAAATCATCACCGTTAAAAGTGTCATGCTTACCACCTCTTATTAATGGCACACCACCGTAACTTTTGATAACTGGTGTAGCTAGCTCTGAATATTTTTTTAGATTTTCTTGATTATCTATTTTAAAATATAAACTAACCCAATATCCTTTTTTCATTTCAATCAATCCATTCTTTATAATCATTTAAGTTATCTTGCAAAAATTTTGGCAACTTGTTTGATGGATATTTCTCAAGTTTGCTACCATCACCAATTTTGTTTACTCTTTTATCAACTTTTAGATCATAAATAGCTTGTTTATTTTTTATTAAATCGTTTATTTCCTTAACAGATAAAGGATTTTCATCAAATTCTCTATGATGGAGATATGATTTGAGTTTAAATTCAATTTCGGAGGCAGTTTTTAAATTAGAAAAGTGCCATCCACCGTTAGGTATGATTTTGATGTTGATATATTTTGTATCAGAAAAAAAAGTATCTAATCTGTAAAAGGGGTATTTTCTATCTTTTATATTTCTTAACCATTGAGGTGATTTGAGAAATTTTTTTCTACATCCTTTTGTACCAGTCCAATCAAGATTTGGTAATTTAAGATTAAATTTATAATAAAACATATCTTGTTTAAAAAGAAGAATCTTTTCGTTTATTTTTGTTAAATCTAATTTTTCTAAATTTGGAATTTCGTCAACATCCGAAATTAAAATAATGTCATCATCTTTTGCTAAATCTAAACCTTTTAAGATGTAATTTCTTTGACCGTTTTCTCTATAATTGGCATTAGTAATATATTTCCAAGACTTTAAACCATCATCATCTTTTTCATTAACCTGGTTTTTTTTTATTTCTGGTGGTTCCTCGTCATAAGTAATATAGATAATTTTATCTTTAAATTTATCAAATTTTTGATGGTTAAACTTTAATTCTCTTTTATCTCCTTTATGTGTAAATGAACTTTCGACTATCACAAAATAATCTACATATTTGTTTAAAATATTTAGCCTTAATTCTAAAACTGTTTGTTCATCGAAATACATAAAACAATCAAAAATTTTCATAATGACTTTTTAATCTTTTTTAATTTTTTTTATATGATAAAAAAATCTATGGCAGATAAATTAATAGTTAGTTTTGAAGAATATATCAAAATAGTTGAAAAATTAGCTATTGAAATTCATAAAAATTATAAACCTACAGTTTTAGTTGGAATAATGAGAGGAGCAGCACCTATAATTGATATTCTTTCAAGGATTCTAAAACTCCCAATAGCTTATATTGTCATTCAAAGTTATACTGGAAAAGGATTAGAAGACCAACAAGGCCAACTAATGTTTGCTAGAGAAATAAGTTCATTAGCTAAAGAAGAAGATTTCAAAAAAATTCTTTTAATCGATGACTTATCAGACACAGGACTAACACTTAATAAAAGTATTGAGTGGTTAAAAGGTTACGAACCAACAAAAAAATTTATTAAAGAAATTAAAACTGCTTGTTTATGGAAAAAAAAATCATCTTCTTTTGAGCCAGACTTTTGTCCAATTAAATTAGATTCAGATCCTTGGATCGTTCAGCCCACAGAACATTATGAAGAACTTTCTATTGAAGAAATTATAAAAAGAAACTAGTTAACGGAGCTAGAAAACTAGCCCCGTTAAATTTTATTTAGCTTACAGCAAAACTTACGACACTAAGTACTGCAATCACCCATATTGCTGGAGAAGTGTTCGAAAATTTTCCAGTAAATATTTTTATCAAAGCGTATGAGACAAATGCTAAAGCAATTCCGTTACTGATACTATAAGTTAATGGCATAGCAATCATTGCTAAAATTGCTGGAGCTGACTCAGAGATATCATTCCATTCAATGTCTGTAATATTTCTTATAAATAAAACAGAAACAAATAATAGGGCAGCACCATCAATTTGTTTTGGTAAACTAGTTGCAAGTGGCGCGAAAAATATACATGCTAAAAACAATATACCTATCACAAGGGAAGTCATTCCAGTTTTACCACCAGCTTTTACGCCAGCACCAGACTCTACATAACTAGTAACAGTTGTTGTTCCCATCATAGCTCCTGCAACAGTCCCAACGCTATCAGACAACATTGCTTTGTTAATGTCTTGAACTTTTCCTTGTTTATCAACTTTGCCTGCAACATTTGCAACAGAAGTTAGTGTTCCAGCTGTATCGAAGAAATCTATAAATAATAAAGTAAATATTACTGTAGACATTCCAGCAGTCATAGCAGCGGACAAGTCAAATTCAAAAAGGTATGTCATCGGAGGAGGAGCACTTGCTAGTCCATTAAATTTAGCTAGACCAGTTGCCCAAGCAACAACACTAAAAAACAAAATACCTATAATGATATTTCCTTTTACATTCATTTTCTCGAGTACAATAATTGCAATAAAAGTTGCACATCCAAGAAGAACTAATGGGTCACTTAAGTTTCCAAGCTGTACTAATGTTACAGGATTATCAACTACAACTTCCATAATTTGTAGTCCAATAATTGCAAGAAACAATCCAATACCCGCACCTATTCCTAGTTTTAAACTTTTTGGAATTGAGTTAATTAACCAGGCTCTAATAGGAGTAAGTGATATAATTAAAAACAATACCCCTGCAACCAAAACTGCACCAAGAGCTTGTTGTGGCGTATAACCCATGCCAGCACAAACTCCAAAAGCAACAAATGCATTTATACCCATACCTGGGGCTAGTCCAATTGGCCATGTTTTTCCGTAAAAAGCCATTATAAAACAAGCTAAAGCTGTTGCCAAAATAGTTGCTGTGTACACTGCGCCGAAATCAAAGAAACCTTTTTCAGGACCGGCGAACTCCCCTGATAAGATGAATGGATTTAAAAACATTATGTAAGCCATTGTTAAGAACGTAGTTGTCCCAGCAATTACTTCAGTTTTAAAATCTGTTTTATGTTTTTTATATTCAAAATATTTTTCAAGCATGTATCCTCCTATAAATTGCAAAATATTTGATTCTTTCCTGTTTTACCCGTCAAAACTAATTCTTATTAACAATTTTCAACTCACAAGTTTATATTTATGCCATAATTAGGTTGTTATTATTAAATTATGAAAAAAATTAAGATCTCAATTCTAAGTGTATTTATAATATTTTCTTTATTAGGTTGTCAGAAAATTAAGCAAAAAACTGACGCTATTGTTGAAAAGGAAAATAAAAAATTAAGTGCATTTATAGGTAAGTCCTCTCAGGATTTAAAAAGCAGCTTAGGTAGTCCAGATGAAGATTTTAAAAATGAAAAAGGAAATTTAGTTTTAGTTTATAACACAAAAAAATACGGAATACCTTGCGAAAGAAGGTTCGAAGTAAACGCAAAATTGATTGTTATTGGATTTGTTTCTAACGGTTGCTTTTGATTACCTGCGGAGAATTTATCTCCGCAAGCAAGGTATACTTATTTAATTTCAATAAGTTTTCTTTTTTTATGCTCTGGAACAATCCTCTCACAAGATATTGTTAAAAGACCATCTTTTAATTCAGCACCATTAACTTTCACATCATCAGCTATAGTAAATGATCTGGCAAATTGTCTTTGAGAAATACCTTTGTGAATTATTTCTCCATCAGCATTATTATTTTCAGATTTATTAACTTGTTTAGTTCTTACAGTTAATAAATTATCTTCAAACTCAACTTCAACATCGTTTTTATTAAAACCAGCTAAAGCAACTTCAATTGCATAGTTATCCTTACCAGTTTTTCTGATGTTATAAGGCGGGTAGTTTGACTGCATAGTCAAAGAACCATTACCAAGCATATTTTCAAATTGGTCAAACATATCGTCAAAACCAATTGAAAAAGGTCTTAGTGAGTTGAATATAGATAAATCCTTACTTGTCATAATATCCTCCTTTGTTAAGCAAGTTTATTTATTGTTAGCCCCATTAGGCGACCAACATTATTTATATGGGAATTATTTGTTTTTTTTCAAGATATCAAATTTAAATTTTTTCAGAGATCTTTAAAATAAATGCGTAGTCAAAAGCTATTTCTTCAATGGCACCATCTCTACCTGACTTACCTCCGTGGCCTGCGTTCATTTCAGTTTTTAACAAAAGCAAATTATTATCAGTTTTTAAATCTCTAAGTTTGGCTGTAAATTTTGCTGGTTCATCGAATAGCACTCTATTATCACTTAAGCTTGTGGTAATTAACATGTGAGGGTAATCCATTTTTTTAATATTATTATATGGAGCATAAGAATAAATATAATCAAAATGGTCTCTTTTATCTTTTGCATTTCCGAATTCATCAAATTCTCCAACAGTAAGGGGCAAAGAATGATCCAAGTTAGTTGTTAATGAGTCAACAAACGGTACTGCCATAACAATTCCAAGAAATAATTCTGGGGATTGATTGACTACTGCTCCCATTAACAAACCACCAGCTGATCCACCCATACCAATAATTTTTCCTTTCGATGAATATCCTTTTTCAATCAAAAACTTTGCTACATGTATATAATCTTCAAATGTATTTTTTTTATTAAGAAGCTTTCCTTCTTTCCACCATTTCATTCCTTTTTCCATTCCCCCTCTAATATGTGCAGTTACCCAAATAATATCTCTGTCAATTAAACTCAATCTAGTTGAGGAAAAATCTGGAGTCATTGAACTTCCATATGACCCATAGCCATATAAAAGTAAATTTGCCGAACCATTAATTTTTGTTTTTTTGTGTCTGGTAATTGTAAGTGGAACTAATCTTCCATCATGAGAAGGGCACTCTAGCCTTTCGACTATATAATCATCTGGATTATGACCAGATGGTATTTCTTGTTCTTTTACTAATTTTTTTTCTTTTGTTTTTAAATTGTATAAATAAGTTTTACCTGGTGTTTTTGGGGACGAGTATGACAAGTAAACTAAGTCAGTATCTTTATTTCTTTGTATTAATGAAACACTAGGCACAATCACAGATTCGTTAGTAAATTTTAATTCTTCCTCGATTCCTGTTTGTTTATTTCTTACAAATAATTTTCCTAATGCATTTGATTTTTCTCCTCTGATAATCCAATCGTTTAAAAATATTAATCCTCCAATTAAAACCTCCTCTTTGGCAGCTATATAAACTTCCCACTTTTGATTTGATAAATCATCACATCTTTCGATTTTGAAATCCTCAGCATCATCATTAGTATGACAATAAAAATATCCACCCCAAGAATTGACTGAATAAATTACACCTTTTTTTCTTTTTTTAATTAATTTTGGTTTTGGTTTTTTTTCTGTTACTTCAAAGTAGTATTGTTCGGAAGTATTATGATCTGATGTTGTTATAAAAAAATATTTTTCATCTGAACTCAAACTTATGCCCACAGTAAATGCTTCACTTTTCTCTTCAAAAACAAGCTCATCATCTTTGACTGATGATCCAATTTTGTGTCTAAATATTTTTCTTGGTCTATGAAATTCATCAAGCTTTGAGTAAAAAAAATATTGGTTGTCCAAACTAAAAGTAATACTTCCACTTGTTTCTTCTATTTTTTCGGTGACTAATTTTTCTGAAGCAATATTTCTTATGTAAATTGTATAATATTCTGATCCTTTTAAGTCTAAAGAATAACCTAAAAGTTTGTCATTATAACTTACCTCTAAATCACCCACCCCGAAATATTCAGTTTTTAATTTTTCTTTTTCTACATCACCATTCCAAAATTCTTCAACTGCATTACTTCCAATCTTCTTTCTAAGTTTTATTGAATAATTTCCTACTGCAGTTGTTTTAGTCCAATATTCATATTCTTTGTCTTTAAATTTTAATGATTCATCATCTAACTTTATTCTACCTTTAATTTCATCAAATAAGATTTTCTGACATTTTTTTGTGTCTTTTAAATTATATTCTGTAAAATTGTTTTCTTCTTCAAGATATTTCCTTACATCTGGAAGTAGCTTGGAACTATCTTTTAAAACCTCGAGAATATTATCCTGATGGATCCAACTATAATTATCTTCCCACGTGGTATTGTGACAAGATTTAAGCTCTGGTTTTTTTTTAAGTTGTGGTATTTTCATCAGATCAAAAATATATGAATATAATAATTTATACAGTGGTTATATTAACCATTTTTTATTTTCTATTACGTTTAATAACCAACATTTCATCTAGGAAAATTTCAAAAGGCCTAAGATTTTTTATTATATTGGGATTATTTGCTTTAGCAGTATTGTTTGCTATTGGCGGAAAATTTTTATTAACCCTACCTCTTACTTTGGCAAGTTTAGCTTTATTAAAATTAAAAGGTTTATCTATTTTTCAATTAATTTCTCTTTTTAGACTTATTCAGACATTAAGAAGATCTGGTCGCTTTTCTTTTAACCAAGCAGGTACCAATAACGTTTCGTCTATATCAGTTTCAGAGGCATACAAAATTTTAAATTTAGATATGAATAAAAAAGTTACCAAAGAAGATGTTAACAAAGCATATATAAAAATCCAAAAAAAGATTCATCCCGATATATCTCCTGAAACTTCAAGATTATCCTCAATTGTTAATGAGGCTAAAGATATTGTGCTAAACGATATTTCTTAAGCAATAATTTCTAAAAATCTCTCAAAAATTCTTTGTGGATTTATTTTATCTTTACCTAAAGTGTTATGTGTGACTGTGCTTTCACCTTCTGGAATTATTGGAAACATTTTTGAGCTATAATTTCCATAAATTAAGGGAGTATCAGCCATTAAAGTAATCGTTTTAATACCTAAAGCTGAGGATAAATGACTAAAACTCGAGTCATTACAAATAGATACATTACAATTCTTAATTAATGGTAAAATTTCACTGATAGTAAAATTATCTAAACGAGTACAAAAATTCTTAAATTTAGACTGCAAAATTTCGTTTAATACTTCCTGTTCTTCTTTTGCCTTACCTGTTGCAAGAAAAAATCTGCAATTTTTCATATTTGATATTTTATCAATTACGCTTAAAAAAGTCTTTGCAGGAATTCTTTTTGTAGGTCCAGAACCACCTATGCCCAAGAGAATATTTGTAGTGCTTTTATCTATTTGAAATTTTTGTGCTGCTTTAGAAATTGAATCATTGTCGATTTGCACTTCAGGATCTTCATTAATGTCTAAATCTAAATTTTCTTTTAAAAATTTTTTAGGAGTCTCAATTATGTGTTGTTTATTTTTTGTGAACAATGGATATTGGTAAATTTGTGGAATACCTGATATTTTAGCAATTAAGTTAAATCTTAAAGATGAATTAAAAATAAAAATTTTATCGAAATTATATTTTTTTAAATCGGTTGCTAATTTAAAAATACCAAAAAAACCACCATGTCTATTATTCGTTTTATTATCTCTCTCCAGGATGAGAATTTTATCAATATATTTTGTTTGGTGTAAATATTGATTAGCTTTTGAATTTTCTTTTACCAATATATTTATTGGTGAATTAAATTTTTTGGATAAAGCCTTTATAAATGGCAAGAAAATTATGGTATCTCCAATACCCATTCTGCTCTGAATTGCTAATATTTTCATATAGTATTTATAAACTTTACTGAGTATATTTTTATATAAATTTTTATTATGACAAAAATAAGTGGAATTTTTGCTGCTTCGATGTCAGTGCTTAACAATGATTTAAGCTTGAATGTTGAAAAAACAATAATGCATGCTGAGAAACTTATCGATCAAGGCTGTCATGGCACGGTAATATTTGGAAGCACAGGTCAGTCTCAATTAATACCTATTTCAGAAAAAATTGACTTACTTAACAATCTCTCAAAAAGCAAATATCAGAATAAACATATAATTGGCACAGGTCTAAACTCTTTAGGCGAAACAATAAATTTTATGAAGATAGCAATTTCAATGAATCTAAATAAATTTTTAATCATGCCTCCCGCTTATTATAATTATGGTGATACAGAGGTTTTGGATTTTTATTCTAGAATAATTAATTCAGTGCCAGATTGTAAAATTATTCTTTATAATTTTGAAAAACTTAGTGGTTATAAATTTAGTTTAAGGTGTGTAGAGACACTTGTTAATAAATTTCCAGAACAAATAGTTGGAGTAAAAGATAGCTCTTATAATTTATACGAAAATTTAAAACTTAAAAATTTTTCAATTTTACCTGGTTCGGAAATTAAATTGTTAAAAGGTTTGGAAATAGGATGTTCTGGTATAATAACTGCAACATGCAACGTTACAGCAGAATTATCTAGGCAAGTTTATGATGATTTTTTTGCAGGAAAAAAGCAGTTACATAATGATAAGTTATGTGATGTTAGAAGCACTTTTGATAAATATAATCTAATTTCAGGTTTACATACTTATTGTGCTCAAAATGACAAAATATATAAAAATATTTTACCACCACTAAGTCTTTTAAATCGAAATGATGAGGAAGAATTAATAAATAGATTAAAAGATTTAGAATTTTATAACAAATCAACCTTGGCAGCATAAAATGCAATTAGCAAGATTTCTTAATAAAATTTTTAAAAAAGGTGGTTTTGTGTTAACTGATGCTAATTCTAAAGACTATATTATTGGAGAACCAGACAATGACCCTATTAGACTAAAAATTTTAAATAAAAATCTTCATTATAAATTGTTATTTCATCCTGATTTATATTTTGGTGAAGCATATACCAACGGTGAAATTGTAATTGAAAACGGCACACTTACAGATTTTTTAGATCTTGCCTTAATGAATTTTGGAAGGGGAGAATTAAACTTTTTCAGTTATTTAATCAATAGATTAAGGGGATCATATAGATATTTAACTAACTTTAATTTTATTAAAAAATCCAAAATGAATGTATCTCACCATTATGATATTAAGGACGATTTGTATGACTTATTTTTAGATCCAAAAAGACAGTATTCTTGTGCATATTTTAAAAATGAGAATGACAGTTTGGAAACAGCTCAAAATAATAAAATTCAACACATAATTAAAAAATTAAATATAAAACCCAATCAAAAAGTTTTAGATATTGGATGTGGCTGGGGTTCACTTGCCATCGATATAGCCAAAAGTGCTCAATGTGAAGTAACAGGTATTACTTTATCAGAGAACCAACTTAATTATTGCACCCAAAAAGCTAAAGAATTGAATTTAGAAAATCAAGTAAAGTTTAAACTAATGGATTATAGAGAATTAAATGAAAAATTTGATAGAATAGTAAGTGTTGGGATGTTTGAACATGTTGGAAGGAAATTTTATAAAAAATTTTTCAAACAAATCGAAAAAATGTTGAAAGAGGATGGGGTTTCACTGATACACACCATCGGATCTGTAAATCCTCCAAGAGATCCTCATCCATGGATTACAAAATATATTTTTCCTGGAGGTTATACTCCGAGTTTAAGCGAAGTAACCAACCCTATTGAAAAAGCTGGCTTAATAGTGACAGATATTGAGGTTTTAAGGCTTCATTATGCCCACACGTTGAGACATTGGAAAGAAAATTGCTTAAAAAATAAAGATAAAATTATCCAAATGTTTGATGAAAAATTTTTTAGAATGTGGGAGTTTTATCTTGCTGGTTGTGAAATGGCATTCAAGTGGGGAGATCAAGTTGTATATCAATTTCAACTTACAAAAAATTATAGATCAACACCAGTGACTAGAGACTATATTTATCAATAAATTATTGATAGGGTCATTTCTTCTTAGAAATGAAAAAAAAACAAAAAAAATCAAAAAAAAAGTCAAAAACTAAAAAGAAAAATAAAGTTAACAAAGCTAAAAGAAAAATAAATAAAATTAGAAAAAGTTCTAAAAAACAAAGAAAAAACAAGTTTGTTAAAAAAAAGAAAAAAAATAAGTCTAAAAAACTCAAAAAAATAAATTATCAGCCAAAAATAAAAAAAAAACAGAAAGATAGCCTAGTCTTGAAACTAGTTAAATTTCAATTATCTCTCAAACCTCAATTTAATTTCAAATTTAATTTTGGTTTGGAAAAAAGCATTCAGAGTTTTTTTGACAAGATTTCAGAGATAATTTCTAATTATAAGGTGTTAAAAACCTTTGAAAAAAGAAGAATAAAAATAGAAAAAATTGAAAGAGAAAGAAAAGAAAAAATCGAAGAAGCAGAGAAGAAAAAAGAAGAAGAAAATTTAAGATTAAAGCTGAGAGAGCAAACGCTAAGAGAAGAGGAAAGATTAGAAAAACAGAGAACGAAAGATATAAAATTATTTTTAAGAAAAGAACAAGCACTTTTAAGAATCGAACAAGCAGAAAAGCAAAAACAATTTTTAAAACAATTAAGATTAGATAAACAAATTGAAAAATTCAGAATAAGAGAAGTTAAAGAACTAGAAAAACTTGAGAAAATTTCCCTAAAAGAAAAAAGAGAAGATTATTCTGGACTACAAGAGAGAATCGAGAAACTTAAAGAAAAATACAGATTACTCAGAGATCAAAAAATCAAGGAAAGAGTTGAGGCGCTAGGTGTTAAACTTCAAGGTGACGAAGACAGAGAAACCTTATTAGAAAAAGAAAAAGAATATACATTAGCAAGACAAAAAGTTGAATTTGCACTTGAGAGCTTTTATAGAAGTGCAAGTAGTTTAGTATTTCAACTCAATAAAAGACATATTACCCGAGACATGTCTATTTTTCGATGCATAGATAGACGATTTGAAACTGGAGAGGTTTTTATTAAATGGGACGAATCATCAGATGATGAGTGGTTATTATTAATTTATATCAAAAATAATTCTCCAGATGAAGGAATTGTCATTGAGGATAAAACAAACCCTGAAAAAAATCTTTCCCATGAGTTTAGAAATGTGGACATCTTTAAAGCTTCAGACACTATGGTAGACTCTTTAACACAGCTCATTGCAAGGAAAAGAGCCAAAAATAATAATTAAACATTTATATTTAATTAGATATTATCTTGTATGATTTTAGGATCTGCCTTTTTAATAATTTTATATTTAATTTTCAGATACATTATTGCGTGGATCACATATTATAATAATTTAGACCCAAGACTTGGTGAAAGCACCTGGCGATTTACTTATGATTATCCAGTAGTCGGCGAGAGAGATATTTCTGATTTGGATGATAAGGATTTTGTTAGGTTAAGAAGAAAAAAAAATAAAATTATATTACTAATGTACTCAATAGTCTTAGTAATGTTTGTATCCTCCATGTCTTTATTAAGTAAATTTTTATTATTTTTCACAAGTTAGATTTTTTAAGTTGCTTTTTATTTTTTAAGTAAAGAATAAAGGCTACTATTTCATATACAACTGAAAATATATTAAAGATGATTGGTAATTTAAAAAATTTATAGAGAAATTTATATTTGGGCATTTTTTTCCATAATAATAAAAACGCCTCTGCACCTCCTAAAACTTTCTCACCATCTTTGATATGAAGCCTTCTTAAAAGTTGTTTACTGTCTTTAGAAGTTTCCTTTTCAGCCAACTCATTATCTGTAATATCAACCCAATCGATTTCATCTATTTTTTCTTTTTTATAAAGATCAATTTCGGCCTTACAAATTTTACAAGAATTATTAAAATAAACTTTCATAATAAGTGAATTTATTACTAATTTGTCTCAGATATGTACATGCGTAAAATACTCTAGTTGAAAATTTTATGAAACAATCTATTTAATGTCTCTTATGAGTAATTTCTTTGAAAAATCTGACGTATCTAGAAAAGAGGCTGAAAGCATTATTTCTGACACTTTGCAAAAATGTGATGATGGCGAATTGTATTTGGAAAATTCAAAATCTGAGTCAATATTGTTAGATGATAACAAAATTAAAAATTCCAGTTATAATTCAGATTTAGGATTTGGTTTTAGAGCTATATCTGATGAAGTGGTTGCTTATTCTCATTCTAATGAGATTTCTAAGAACTCTTTAAAACAATCTTCAGAAAATTTAAAGTCAACATTAAAATCTGTCAAAGGTACTTACAACCATGAAATTCCTAAATCAAATAAAAAGTATTATGACAATATTAATCCTATTGAGCAAAAATCTCTTAATAAAAAAATTAAAATATTGAACGATGTAAATGATTATTTACGATCTAAAGGTGATAAAGTTAAACAAGTTACAGCTAATTTTTTGGGAGAGCAAAAGTCTGTAGAAATAATTAGATCTGGTGGAGAGACTTTGTCAGATGTCCGTCCTTTAGTAAGGTTTAATGTGTCAGTTATGGTGGAGAAAGATGGCAGAAAAGAAACAGGTGTATACGGTGTTGGTGGAAGACAATCTTACGACTCATATTTGAAAGATGAGAATTGGAAAAGTGTTTGCGATGAAGCTTTAAGGATAGCATCAGTGAATTTAGAGAGTAAACCCGCTCCAGCAGGTGAGATGAAAGTTGTACTCGGACCTGGGTGGCCTGCAATATTAATTCATGAGGCCGTTGGTCATGGTTTAGAGGGAGATTTTAATAGAAAGAAAACTTCAGCATTTCATAATCTAATGGGCCAAAAAGTTGCAAGTGAGGGAGTTACAATTATTGATGATGGTACCATTGATAAAAGAAGAGGCAGTCTTACAATTGACGATGAGGGGACACCAACAGAAAAAACTGTTTTAATTGAAAATGGAATTTTAAAAAATTTTATGCAAGACAGGCTCAATGCACGTTTGATGAAAACAAGATCTACTGGTAGCGGAAGAAGAGAAAACTATAGACATATAGTTCTACCAAGAATGAGAAACACGATGATGCTAAGCGGTAAGCAAACCCAAGAAGAAATGATTAAAGCAGTCGACAAAGGTATTTTCGCAGTAAGTTTTGGTGGTGGACAAGTTGACATTACATCTGGAAAATTTGTATTTAATTGCACTGAAGCTTATGAAATTGTTAATGGCAAAATTGGATCACCAATTAAGGGTGCAACATTAATTGGAGATGGTCCTTCAATTTTAAAAGAAGTCTCTATGGTAGGAAATGATATGATGATGGACCCTGGAATTGGAACATGTGGTAAAGCTGGACAGGGTGTCCCCGTAGGTGTAGCGCAGCCATCTATATTAATAAATAAGATGACTGTGGGTGGTACAAAACTTTAAATGGTTAAAGATCAAGAATTTTTAGAGACAAAAGCATCATATTGTTTGGGTTTAGCAAAGAAATTAGGTGCAACAGACTCAAGTGTGGTTGTAAAAAATTCAGTTTCTGAAACTGTAAATTTTAGAAATAAAAAATTGGATGAAGCTAATAGATCAGATGATCTAGGCATAAGTATCACTACTTACATTGGTAAAAAAAAATCGTCAATATCTTCCTCTAATTTGCTTAATGATAATTTAAATATTTTGATTGAAAAATGTATTGAGACTACAAAAAATACACCTGAGGATGAATTTAATTCTTTACCGGACAGAGATTTATTTGCAAAAGAAGTTAAAGACCTAAATATTTATGATCAAACTCACATAGAAAATAATCAAAAAATAGAATATCTAAAAAAATTAGAGGCTGCAGCTTCCAACGATAAAAAAATTGTTAATACTGAGTCTAGTTTTACTCAAAATAAATCTAATTTTGTTTTAGCTAATAGTGAAGGTTTTTGCGATGGTTACAAATCATCTTCATTTACAGCATCAAGTGTAACAGTTGCAAAAGATGAAGAAAGCATGGAAAGAGATTATGAATATTCTAGTAAATGTTTTCTTAAAGACCTAGATGATGCAGATGAATTAGGTAAAATTGCTGCTAATCAAACTATTAGAAAATTAAGTCCAAAAAAAATTGGGAGTGAGGAAATTGCTATAATTTTTGATAAAAGAATAGCTAAGGGAGTATTAAATACTTTTGCAAGCGCTATTTCCTCATCAGCAATATCAAGAGGAACTTCTTTTTTAAAAGATAAAGTTAATCAAAAAATATTCTCAGATAAAATTAATGTATTTGACAAACCTGATATGCTCAAAGGATTAGGCTCAAGAAATTTTGATAGTGAAGGGGTAAAAACCGATACACTTAAATTAGTGGATCAAGGAATTTTGAAACATTATCTGATTGATACTTACAATGGAAAAAAATTAAATCTTAAATCTAATGGAAGATGTGGAGGAACAAGTAATCTTTATTTTGAAAATGGAAATATTAGTTTTAAAGATTTACTGAATTCAAATTCAAAAAGTCTTTATATTACAGAAACCATAGGACATGGAAGTAATATTGTGACTGGAGATTACTCAGTTGGAGCGACCGGGTTTTTAATTGAAAATGGTGAGTTTAAATATCCAATAAATGAAATTACTATAGCAGGTAATTTTAAAGACATGTTTCAAAATATTACCTTAGCAAATGATTTGGAGTTCAAATATGCAACTAACTCACCAACCATGTTAATAGAGGGAATGGTTGTTGCTGGTAAATGAGTGAATTTTGTATAATTGGTTCTGGAATATCTGGATCCACAATTGCAAATCTTCTTAATAAAAAATATTCAGTAATTTTGTTCGATAAAGCAAGAGGTCCTGGAGGTCGCGCATCTTTTAAAAGAATAAAAGGCAAAATAGGTTTTGATCATGGTACTCAGTATATTTCACCAAAAACTAAGGAATTTAAAAAATTTACTAAAGATTTAATAAAAAAAAGAATTTTAAAAGTATGGAGAGGCGTACATGTTTTTCTTAATTCAAAAAAAAAAGAGGATAAAAAACATTTAAAAGTAATTGGTAAAAATGGAAATAATGATATTAGCAAACATTTGCTAAAGAAAATTAATTGTAACTATCAGAGTGAATTAAAAAAAATCTATTATAAAAATAAACTCTGGTATTTGTTATTTGACGATGGAAAATTAAGATCTTTTAAAAACTTAATTTTGACTTGTCCTTTTCCACAATTAAAAAAACTTTCTAAGAAATTTATTAATAACTCCTTTTTAAGAAAATCAATAAAAATGGATGCAAATATTACTACTATGATTGCAATAAAAAAAAACAAGAATTCAAATAGTAGCTATCTTTTTGATGATCCAATTCTTGGTTGGGCGGGAAATGAAAACTCAAAAAAAAGATTTAAATCAAAATATGATTTATGGACTCTTCAAAGTACATTTAAATGGGCAAATAAAAAGATTAATAAAAACAAGAATAACAAAAATGAAAATTCACAAATTATGATCGATAAATTTTTTAAACTTTCAAATATCAAAAAAACAAAAATTTATTATTCACTCAATCACGGTTGGCGATTCTCTTCAAATTCCAGACCATTTAGAATTAAAAGTTATTGGGATCCTAAAAAAAGATTAGGTATTTGTGCCGATTGGTTTGTAGGACCTAGATTAGAGTCAGGATGGATAAGTGCACATGATTTATTTAAAAAAATCTCAAGAGAAATTAATTAAAATTCTTTAACTTATATTCCCAGTTACCCATTCTTGAATAGGATACTTTTAATATCATTAAATTTTTACGATCATACCAAATGTCAAAATCTAATCTTTTATCTTTCGGTATACTCATGTCCTTAGACTTCAGTGTAAAATGATCAACGTCATAAACTTTTCCATAAAGATCTATTTTTTCTTTACCTAAAAAAGTTACCACTTGATCCTTAATACTCCCTGAGATAGGACTTATTTGAGAACCTGCTTGTAAAATTTTGTGATTCCACCAATTTCCAATCACGTTATCAGCTGAGGCTTCCCCAATATATGAAGAGCCTTTGATATCAAATTTTTTATTTTTTTGGTCAAATGTTAAATTAACAAACTTCTTTTTGTCATTTTGTAAAGTTTTAGAATTATAAGAAACTAATTGATCTTTGAAATATTTTTCTTCACTATAACCCTCAACTTGGAAAACGGTTGCTCCCAAAAGTTTAACTGCAAATTTAATTTGATTAGTAACAATAGTTTCTGATCCATTTCTATTAAAAAAATAATGATTATAGCCAATAAGCTCACCATTTCGAAAAATCTCCATCTCAATTTTGTTGTATTTAATGTAATGTCCAATATGAGCGATTGAATTTGTTGGATAAATAAAAAGAAATAAAATGACTATAATTTTTTTCATTTAACAACTAGTTTAATAGACTTTATTAACAATAGAAATAATTTATTAAAATGTTTTTAAGAATTAAGAAAATACCAAGGGTCAATTGGAGCTCAGATAAGCCTTATAACTTTAAACCAAAATTCTCTACGTTCTTTTTTTTATGTTTTGGCTTGATGTTATTTGGTCTTGGAGAAGGTCTATTAATCGTATCTTTTACTGGCGCTTCTCCATGGAGTGTTTTAGCACAAGGTATTTCTTTAAATGTTAATTTGAGTATAGGAACAATAACATTTTTGATTAGTGTTGCAGTTTTAATTTTGTGGATACCGCTTGGTCAAAAACCAGGGATGGGAACAATACTTAATGCAATCATTATTGCATTAATGATTGATCTTTGTATAAAATTTGTTCCAACCCCATCTAATTACTTTAATCAATTAATTCTGGCAATAATTTCGGTAATAACCGTTGGGATTGGTGGAGGTATTTATTTAGTATCTAATCTTGGAGCTGGACCAAGAGATGGTTTGATGATTGGTCTCCAAAAAAAAACAAATTTACCAGTTGCTGCAGTAAGAGCATTTTTAGAGATCTCTGTTGTTAGTATTGGATGGTACTTAGGTGGAACTGTGGGTGTAGGAACTTTATTATTTGCTTTTGGTATCGGTCCTTGTGTTGCCTTAGGCCTGTATTTAGTTGATAAAATTTTCGATTAGGCTGCAGCGCCTGACTTTTCACTTCTCTTTCTTTCATGTGGATCAAGAATTGCTTTTCTTAATCTACAAGAGTCTGGAGTAATTTCTAAAGCTTCATCAGTATTTAACATACTCAATTGTTCAGCAATGGACATTTTTCTTACGGGTGTTAGAACAACATTTTCATCTGTACCTTGAGTTCTCATATTAGTTAATTTTTTGCCCTTCATAACATTAATAATCATATCTCCAGGTTTAGGAGATAATCCCACAATCATACCTGGATAAACAGGATCATTATGAGTTACAAACATCTCGCCTCTAGCCTGCAAATTGAATATTGCAAATGCGACTGCTTTTCCTTGTTCCATTGAAATAAGTGCACCGTTTCTTCTACCTTCCATTTCACCCTCAAATGGTCCGTACTTATGAAAAATTCTGTTAATTACACCATTACCTTTTGTAAGTGTCAAAAACCGACTTGTGTATCCCATTAAACCTCTTGTCGGCGCATGAAAGATTAATCTTTTTTTATTTTTACCAGTATCTTTTAATTCTATTAATTTACCTTTTCTTCTATTCATTGTGTCTATAATTTTTGATGAATGTTCCTCGTCTAGATCCATAGTTATTTCCTCTATTGGCTCAAGTTTGTTACCATTTTCATCCTTTTTATAGAGAACTTTTGGGGGACTAACAGTCATTTCAAAACCCTCTCTTCTCATTTGAGTGAGTAAAATTTCTAACATTAATTCACCTCGACCACTTACGACAAAAGAGTCGTTACCTTCATTTTCTGCAAAAGTAATTCCAACATTATTCTGTGCTTCTTGAAGCAATCTATCTCTTATTTGAGTACTTGTAAGTTTTTTACCTTCAGTTCCTGCAAGAGGAGATGTGTTTACAGTAATGGTAATAGACATTGTTGGTGGATCGATTGGAGTAGCTTTAATAGGATCATTTACCTCAAGATCACAAATTGTGTCAGCAACATTTGCTTTTTCTAAACCAGCAACAACCACAATATCTCCAGCCTCACCGATTTCGATTGGCACTTTTTTTGTGCCCTCATATCTAAAAATTTTAGTAAGTCTTCCTTCATCTACTTTTTCACCTTTTAGATTTATTGCCTTGATGGATTGATTAGCTTTTGCAGTTCCCTGAGCAATTCTTCCAACTAAGCTTCTCCCTAAAAAATTGTCTGCATAAAGAAGAGTAGACAACATCGCAAAGGGTTTTGTTTTATCAAATTCAGCTGGTTTTACATGTTCAATAATTTGATCTAATAAAGGATTTAAATTCTCCCTAGGACCATCAATTTCTTTATCAGCCCAACCAGATCTCCCACTTGCATATAAAACAGGAAAGTCTAATTGTTCTTCATTTGCGTCTAAACTTACAAATAAATCAAAAGTTTCATCTAAAACGTCATTAGCTCTTTGATCTGATTTGTCCAATTTATTTATTATTACGATTGGTTTTAAACCTTGTTTTAGAGCTTTAGATAATACAAATTTTGTTTGAGGCATAACACCTTCAGCAGAGTCAATCAAAAGTAATGCGCCATCCGCCATGCTTAAAACTCTCTCAACTTCTGCTGCGAAATCACGGTGACCTGGTGTATCAATAATATTTATTCTTGAATTTTTCCAATTAATAGACGCAGGCTTTGCTAAAATTGTTATCCCTCTTTCTTTCTCAAGTTCACCTGAATCCATTAATCTTTCGTCAACAACTTCATTTTCCCTAAATGAGCCACTTTGTTTCATCAGATTATCAATTAAGGTAGTCTTTCCATGATCAACGTGAGCGATTATAGTGATGTTTCTAATATCTTTGTTCATAAATCCTGGCTCTTATACCTTAAAATTTTTTTTTGAAAACTTTAAAAAAACCAATAAACATTAGGATTTTGATCAAAAAATGTTGTTATTTTGTTTTTTTTGCCTTTTCTCTTTTTAATCTTCTTTTTTCTTTTAGTGTAAATTTAGGTTTTTTATTAACACTTGAGTCTCTGAACGATTTTCCACTGTATCTTTTTGACATTGTCTTATTTTAATATTTCAAAAAAAAAGGCCATCAAAAGATGGCCTTTAAATTTTTTATATTAGAGGTTGGGTTACATTCCCATTCCACCCATTCCACCCATTCCTCCCATGCCGCCCATTCCTCCAGGCATTCCAGCAGGTGCTGCGTCTTTTTCTTCAGGTTTATCAGCTATCATAGCTTCAGTTGTTACTAATAATCCTGATATAGATGCTGCGTCTTGTAAAGCGGTCCTTACAACTTTCACAGGATCAATAATACCTTTAGCGAACATATCACAATACTCTTCGTTTTGTGCATCATATCCATGTGTCTTTTTATTTTGTTCTAAAAGTTTGCCAACAACTACTGATCCATCTACACCAGCATTTTTTGTAATTTGTCTAATAGGAGCCTCTAATGCTTTTCTTACCAAATCAACACCAGCTTTTTGATCTTCACCTTTGGCTTTAACTTTTTCAAGTTCTTGAGCAGCGTACAATAATGCACAACCACCACCAGTAACGATACCTTCTTCAACAGCAGCTCTTGTCGCGTTTAAAGCATCTTCAACTCTATCTTTTCTTTCTTTAACTTCAACTTCTGTTGCACCACCAACTTTAATTACTGCAACACCACCAGCTAATTTTGCTAATCTTTCTTGCAGTTTTTCCTTGTCGTAGTCTGAAGTTGTTTCATCAATTTGTTGTTTGATTGAAGAACATCTAGCTTCTATATCTGATTTTTTACCTGAACCATTTACTATAGTGCTGTTATCTTTATCAACCTTAACTTTTTTACAAGAACCAAGATCTTCAAGTTTGACATTTTCAAGTTTAATTCCTAAGTCCTCAGAAATAACTGAACCACCAGTAAGAATTGCTATGTCTTCAAGCATTGCTTTTCTTCTGTCACCAAATCCTGGTGCTTTCACAGCTACAACTTTTAAACCACCTCTTAATTTATTTACTACTAAAGTAGCCAATGCCTCACCCTCAACATCTTCAGAAATAATCATTAATGGTCTTCCAGCCTGAACAACTGCTTCTAAAAGAGGAACCATTGGTTGTAGGTTTGTTAATTTTTTTTCGTGTAAAAGAATAAAAGGATTTTCTAATTCAGTTGTCATCTTATCGCTATTCGTAATAAAGTATGGAGATAAGTATCCTCTATCAAACTGCATACCCTCAACAACGTCTAGTTCTGTCTCAATTCCTTTGTTTTCCTCAACCGTGATAACACCTTCATTACCAACTTTTTGCATTGCTTTCGAAATCATAGTACCAATTTCTTTATCACCGTTTGCAGAAATTGTTCCAACTTGAGCAATCTCATCACTATCTTTTACTTTTTTAGCTGAAGATACAAGATTTTGTTTTACTACATCTACTGCAGCATCAATTCCTCTTTTTACATCCATAGGGTTCATACCTGCAGTAACATATTTTACACCTTCTTTTACAATAGCTTGTGCAAGAATAGTTGCTGTAGTTGTTCCATCACCAGCTTCATCATTTGTTTTGCTAGCAACTTCTTTAACCATTTGAGCACCCATGTTTTCAAATTTATCTTCAAGATCTATTTCTTTAGCAACAGAAACACCATCTTTTGTAATTCTTGGAGCACCATAAGATTTGTCCATAACTACATTTCTTCCTTTTGGTCCTAGTGTTACTTTAACTGTATCAGCAAGGATATTTACTCCTCTAATCATTGCTGCTCTTGCTTCTGCATCAAATTTAACTACTTTTGCCATTTTATTTTCTCCTTTAAATTATACTATTTGCTTGAAACTCCCATAATGTCTGACTCTTTCATTATGCTGTATTCCTTGCCATCAATTTTAACTTCGGTTCCTGACCATTTGCCAAATAAAACTTTATCTCCAACTTTTACATCCATTGGTACCGTTTTGCCGTCTTCAGTTTTTGCACCACCACCAACTGCAACTACTTTGCCTTCTTGAGGTTTTTCCTGTGCTGTGTCAGGTATGATTATTCCACCAGCAGTTTTTTCACTGCTATCTAAAACTTCTATTAAAACTCTATCGTGTAATGGTCTAAATTTCATAAATTCTCCTTATTAATATGGACTTCATATAGAGACTGGCTTTACTATTTCAAGATATAGTTAAAAATTAGTTGGTTAAAAAATAAGGGAATTTGTAGGTTTTATGGTTTATAGATTAATTTCATGACTAAAAATTTAGATAATGAAGGTCTAAGTTCTATAGCAGACAATTATCAGCTATTTTATGTTGACTTATGGGGGGTGGTCCATAATGGGGTTACTCTACACCTTGAAGCTATAAAAGCTCTTAAAGAAATCAATAAAAAAAGAAAGGACTATATTTTACTCACAAATGCACCCAGGCCTAACGATGCAGTTAAATCATTTTTAGAAAAACTAGGCATGGAGAAAGAAATCAGAGACCACGTTTTTACTTCTGGTGAGGCAGCTCTCATTTATTTAAAGAAAAATTTGATTAATAAAAGTTTTTATCACGTTGGTCCACCAAGAGATTTTGATTTATTTAAAGAATTTAAAAAAATGAAATTAGATAATATAGAAAAAAGCGAATATATTTTATGTACTGGATTGTTTGATAATCATAATGAAGACTTAAATTTTTATAAAGATCTATTTGAAAAAAATATAAAAAAAAAGATGATTTGCACAAATCCTGATCTAATTGTGGACAGAGGAAACACTAGAGAATTTTGTGCTGGTTCTGTTGCAATGGTTTTTGAAAAAATGGGTGGAGAAGTTGTTTATTTTGGAAAACCTTATCCTGAAGTTTATAATCAATCTATCGATAACAAAAATAAGAAAATTCTCTCCATAGGTGATAATTTAAATACTGATATAAAAGGAGCGAACCTTTTAAATTATGACTCTTTGATAATTTCCAATGGAATTCATAAGGATGAGATTAAAGAAAAAGGAATTGAAAAAGTTGCAAAATCTTACGAAGCAATTTGTAATTATATTCAATCAGAATTGAAATGGTAAAATCAAAAAAAATATATAAAAATTTTAATATCAATCCAAGATACAAAAATTCAATTATATTGATTGGCAACTTTGATGGAGTTCACAAAGGACATCAAAAATTATTCTCATTGGCTAAGAAATATAAAAAGAAATATTACTCAAATATTGGCGTGTTGACTTTTGAACCAATGCCAAAAATGTTTTTTAACAAGAATTTAGATAATTTTAGGATCTCTAATTTGCAGCAAAAAATTGATAATCTCAATAATTTTAATGTAGATTTTTTGATAATAAAAAAGTTTGATAGAAAATTCTCAAAAATAAAATCTATAACTTTCATTAAAGAAATATTAGGTAAAAAGTTAAAACCCAAATTCATTTTTGTAAGTAATAATTTTAGATTTGGGAATAAGAGAGAAGGTAACGTTAGACAGTTGGTTAAATTTGAAAGTATGTGTGGTTATAAGGTAATTAAACCACAACCACTGTTAACCAATAAAAAAATAGCATCTTCATCGTTGGTCAGAAAACTTTTACAAAAAGGAAAATTAGAAAAAGCCAATAAAATTCTTAATAGAAACTGGTCAATTGTTGGAAAGGTTCAAAAAGGAAGACAGCTAGGAAAAAAAATCGGTTTCCCAACGGCAAACATTGATATCAAAGATTATGTTTTAGCTTGCCCAGGTGTATATGCAGTAAAAGTAAAAAGATATGGCAAAAACAATTACATAAAAGGGATTGCAAATTTAGGCTATCGACCAACATTTAATGGAAAAAAAATATTATTGGAAGTTCATTTATTTAATTTTTCTGGAAATCTTTATAATAAGTATTTAACAGTAGAATTTAAAAAATTTATTAGAAAAGAAAAAAAATTTAAAAATGTCGACCTACTTAGAAAACAAATTAAAACTGACTTATTAATTGCAAAAAAATAAAATGAGCAAATCTCAAATAAATCTTCCTAAAACTGCTTTTTCAATGAAAGCAAATTTGCCAACCCGAGAACCAGAAATTTTAAAGTTTTGGCAAAACATAAATCTTTATGATGAGCTAAGAAAATCGAGAAAGGGAGAAGAAAAATTTGTTCTTCATGATGGCCCTCCCTATGCAAATGGTAATATACATATGGGAACAGCTTTAAATAAAATTTTAAAGGATATAATTGTGAGATTTCATCAGATGGATGGTAAAGATTCTGTTTATGTTCCAGGATGGGACTGTCATGGATTGCCAATAGAATGGAAAATTGAAGAGCAATACAAAAAAAATAAAAAAAACAAAAATGAAGTTCCAATCGTTGAGTTTAGGAAAGAGTGCAGAGCCTTTGCAGAAAAATGGATAGATATTCATAAAGATCAGTTCAAAAGGTTAGGAGTTGTAGGAGATTGGGATAATTATTACTCTACAATGAGTTTTGATGCTGAAGCTCAAATAGTAAGAGAACTAGGTAAATTTTTAAAAGAAGGAAGTTTGTATAGAGGCTTTAAACCAGTTTTATGGTCTACTGTTGAAAAAACAGCTTTAGCAGATGCAGAAGTTGAGTATCAAGATCACAGGTCAGATACTATCTACGCATCATTTCCAGTTAAATCATCAAATATTAGAGAATTAAATGATAGTGAAATAGTAATTTGGACAACAACTCCATGGACTATCCCGGCTAACAAAGCCTTGGCTTACAATGAAAGTCTCGATTATTTATTAATTGAGGTAAATGACAATGGAGACTTTAAAAATAAAAAAATTGTTATTGCAGATGCATTAATAGATACAGTTGTAAAAGATACCAAAATTCAAAGTTTCAAAAAGTTAAAAAGTTTCAAAGGTAGAGATTTAAAAGGAACAATATGCAATCATCCTTTTTTTAAACTTGGTTATGAATATGACATACCTATGTTGGAAGCACGTTTTGTTACTACAGAACAAGGCACAGGAATTGTTCATTGTGCACCAAGCCATGGTCCTGATGATTTTAATTTGTGTATGAATAATGGAATTAAAGCAATTGAAACAGTTGATGGCGATGGAAGATATACTAAAAATGTAGCACTTTTTGAAGGTATGCATATTTTTAAATCTAATTCAATTGTTATTGAAAAATTAAAAGATCAAAAAAAATTATTATCGAGTGGAGAACTTGTTCACTCTTATCCTCATTCATGGAGGTCCAAAGCACCATTAGTTCACAGAGCAACTCCTCAGTGGTTTATTTCTATGGATAGTCATAAGCTTAGAAATAAAGCTTTAAAAGCGATTGATGAAACAACCTTTTATCCTAGCAAAGGAAAAGAAAGATTAAAATCGATGATAGAGACAAGACCTGATTGGTGTGTCTCAAGACAAAGGGTATGGGGAGTACCATTACCTATTTTTATTAACAAGAATACAAGTGAGATTTTAGTTGATGATGAGGTTTTTGATAATATTGCGAAAATTTATGAAAAAGAGGGATCTGATTGTTGGTTTTCGGATGATCCACAAAAATTTCTTGGAAAAAAATATAAAGCTGAGAATTTTGAAAAGTTAAGTGATATCGTAGAGGTATGGTTTGATAGTGGATCTACACATTCATTTGTATTGGAAAAAAGAAAAGATTTAAAGTGGCCTGCATCTATGTATCTTGAGGGCTCTGACCAACATAGGGGCTGGTTTCATTCATCTCTTCTAGAGTCTTGCGGAACAAGAGATCGTGCACCTTTTGAGACTATTCTATCTCATGGTTTTGTAGTTGATGGCAAAGGTTTAAAAATGTCAAAATCTTTGGGAAATGTAATTGCGCCCGAAGATATCTTAAAAAGATATGGAGCGGATATACTTAGAATTTGGGTTGCTTCCTCAAATTATGCTGAGGATCTTCGAATAGACTATTCAATACTAGATCAGCACGCAGAGTCTTATAGAAAAATAAGAAATACATTTAGATATTTGCTTGGAAATCTTAATGATAATCTTGAACAAATAGATTTAGAAAAAATTAAAATTGAGGATTTACCCGAATTAGAGCAATTTATGCTTTATAAAATTTATAATTTAAACTCTAAATTTAACAAGTATTTCAAAGATTATGATTTTCATAATTTGTATAAAGAATTATTGAATTTTTGTACCGTAGATTTATCTGCTTTTTATTTTGATATAAGAAAAGATACTTTGTACTGTGATCCAATAAATTCCAAAAAAAGAAAATCTACACTTATATTATTAAATGTTATTCTTAATTCTTTGATAAGATGGTTTGCACCAATATTGTCTTTTACAACTGAAGAGATTTATCAGCTTATTTCAAAAGACAAAAAGAGTATTCATCTTGAAAATTTTTTAAATGTTCCTGAAAAATTTAATAATTCAAACCTTAACTCTAAATGGGAACAATTAATCAAAATAAGGGATATTTGTAACCTGAGTATTGAGCAAAAACGAGCAAGTAAAGATATAGGATCTAGTTTAGAGGCAGCATTAATTGTGAAATTAAATAATGAGAAACAGAAATTTTTGAAAAATATTGATCTTTCAGAACTTTGTATAACTTCTTCAGTTAAAATTGAGAATAGTGATACAGATGAAGTAATTGTAGAAACAAGTAAAGCAAAAGGTGAAAAATGTCCAGTATGTTGGAAAATTAACAGCACACCCTGTGAAAGACACAAATTATAAATAAAATGTTAAAAAAACATTTAGTAGATTTTTCAATTATTATATTTATTTTTTTAATCGATCGAGTAAGTAAACTATTGATCATCGGCTCTCCAGAAACTTATGAACAATATGGCATTAGTGTTACATCTTTTTTAAATTTTAATTTGATTTGGAATGAAGGTATTGCTTTTGGTTTATTTTCTTTTGATGAAAAATTATATTATAATTTTTTGACAATCTTTATTTGTGTAATAACCGTCATTATTATTTGGTTAATGTTTAGATCTAGTGGATTTGAGAAGTTAAGTTATATTATGATAATAGGAGGCTCTCTTGGAAATATCTTTGATAGAATATTTTACTCTGCAGTACCAGATTTTATAGATTTTCATATTAACAATTTTCATTGGTTTATATTTAATGTTGCTGATATATTCATTACTATAGGTATAATTTTTTTAATAAGTTTTGAAATATTTGGTAAAAAAAATTAAATGAGGTTTATTAAGAATATTTTAATTATTTTGACTGTATCATCATTTTTGTTTTCTTGTGAAGGCTTTAAGTTGAAAAAAAAAGCTGACTCAGGTGAGGAATTTTTAATAGAAAAAAAGGATCCACTAGTTTTGCCTCCAGACTTTTCCGAATTACCAAAACCTAATGAACAACCTGAAACTGTTGATGAAGAGGTTAATATCAAATCTGTATTTGATGGAAAACAAAGTAGTACTGAGGAAGATAACAATCAAAACTCTTCAAAATCTAATATTAAAAAAAGTATTTCCGATAAAATTCAAAAACAGTAATGCTGACAAAGAATCTCTTTTTTGAAAACTTTGAAAATAAAAAAATAAACTTAAAATTAAAAAGTTATTTGAAAGAACTAATTTCTTCAAAAAATGAAGTTATTAATTCTTTATCAAGAGGCTATAAATACAGTTACACCAAAAAATCAATCAAAAAGTTAAAAAGATATAAGGATATTAGAATTTTTGGTATGGGTGGATCTTCTTTAGGAGCAATGGCAATTTATGATTTCTTAAGACATAAAATAAATAAAAATTTTTATTTTCTTGAAAATTTAAATCAAAAAATAAAATTTCCAAAAAAAAAATATCTTAATTTAGTAATTTCAAAATCTGGAAATACATTGGAAACAATCGTCAATAGCAATTTATATATTAATAAAAACGATAAAAATGTTTTAGTTTCAGATAAAAAAGAGAGTATTTTAAGAGAGATAAGCATGAAGTTAAAATCAGATATTATTGATCATAATAACTTTATTGGTGGAAGATATTCAGTTTTATCAGAGGTTGGTATGTTGCCAGCAGAATTAATGGGGTTGGACTCAAGGAAATTTAAAAAATTTGATAATTTAGTAGCTAATAAGAAATTTTTAAATTCATTAATAATCAATGTTTCAAATATTTTAGAATTAATTAAGAGAAAAAAATTTAACTCGGTAATTCTAAATTATGATGAAACCACTGAAAATTTTTTAAAATGGTATCAACAATTAGTAGCAGAAAGTTTAGGTAAAAAAGGAAATGGCATTTTCCCAATAATATCAAATATGCCTAAAGATAATCATAGTTTAATGCAATTATATCTAGATGGTCAAAAAAATAATTTTTACACATTTTTTTATACAAAAGATCAAAATTACCAAAAGTTAAATCAAGATATCATTCCTGGCTCTTTAAAATTCTTAAAAAAAAAGAATTTGGGGGATATTCTTCATTCTAAGATTCTAGCAACAAAAAAAGTTTTTCAAAAAAAAAAGATACCTTTTAGAAGTTTTTATTTAAAATCTAAAAATGAGGAAGTCCTTGGTGAATTATTTACATATTTTATTTTAGAAACAATTCTTCTAGCTAAAGCTTTAAAAATAAATCCTTACGATCAACCGGCTGTTGAATTAATTAAAATAGAAACGAAGAAAATTTTAAAAAGTTCTTAATTTGCAAAATATACTTTAGAGACTCCATAGGTCCGAGTATCAAGAATATTAATTTTTTCGGTGATTACTATTTTATCTTTTTTATGTCTATGAATGATTAAAATACCATCTTTTTTAAGAAGTTTTCTATAAATAATTTTTTCAATTAACATATTAATTTTCATTTCTTTGTATGGGGGATCAATAAAGATTATATCAAATTTTTTGTCAATTTTTTTGTCGGAGTCAAAATATTCAAAACAATTATCTTTAAATATTTGAAATTTTTTTTCATTTTTAAAAAGAAGAAGATTTTTTTCTAATACTTTAATTGCCTCAAAATAATTTTCAAAAAAATACACACACCCAGACTCTCTTGATAAACATTCTATTCCAAAAGATCCACAGCCAGAAAATAAATCTAAAATCGTAGAACCTTTTAAATTCACATTAATTTTTTTTGAATGTTCTAGAAGATTGAAAATTGACTCCTTTACTAAATCTTTTAAAGGTCTAGTGTTTTTATCTTTAGGTAATAATAACTTTTTTCCTTTAAATCTCCCAGAAATTATTCTCATCATGATATAATCTTAAAACCAATATCTTTTCTAAAATATCCATTTTGCCAATTTAATTTTTTAATTAAACTTATGGCTTGATCTCTTCCAATTTTTAAATTGTCTGATTTAATTACAAAATTTAATACTCTCCCACCATTAGAGTGTATTTTTGAATTATTTATTTTAGTTCCGGCGTGAAAAATGTATTCATTATTCTGAAGCTTAATTTCTTTAAGACCATTTATTTCTAGATTATTTTTATATTTATCTGGGTATCCTTTTGAAGCTAGAACAATGCAAATACTCTTTTCTTCAAACCATTCTAAATTTATATCTTTTAAATTTTCATTTACAGTAGCAATTACAATGTCTAAAAAATCAGTTTTAAGTCTTGGAAGTATTGTTTGACATTCAGGATCACCCATTCTTACATTGTATTCAATCAAAAAAGGCTCACCATCTATAATCATTAATCCTGCATATAGAAAACCTTTAAATTTGTTATTTATATCTCTTAAGCCTTTTAATGTTGGTTCTATTATTTTCTCTATTATCTTTTTTTCCAGTTTTTTACTTTCCAATCGAGAAGGTGAGTAAGCCCCCATTCCTCCCGTGTTTTTACCTTTATCTCCCTCTAAGGCTCGCTTGTGATCTTGAGCAGTTCCAAAAATTTTATAATTGATGCCGTCAGAAATTATAAAAAAACTCATTTCTTCGCCTTTTAAAAATTCCTCAATTAAAATTTGTTTTGCTTCTCCAAACTTCCCTTTAAAAATTTCCTCAACTGCTTTCTTTGACTGATCATTGGTTTCACAAATATAGACACCTTTTCCTGCTGCTAAACCATCAGCCTTTACAACTATAGGAAATTTACACTCATTTAAGAATGAAAGACTGTCTTGAATGTTATTGAAGACACCAAATTTTGCAGTGGGGATATTATATTTTTTGCATAAATTTTTCGTGAAAATTTTTGAACCTTCAAGCTGTGAAGAAACACGATCTGGACCAAATACTTTTATTTTGTTTTGTGTTAAGAAATCGACTATTCCATCTACTAGTGGTTTTTCAGGACCTACTATTATTATGTCTATACCAAGTTCTTCTATAACTCTTTTTAATTCCTCAAAATTATTCAATTCAATCTCAATATTTTCTGCAATAAAGCTAGTGCCTGCATTTCCTGGAAAACAGTAAATTTTGTCAATATTTTTTGATTTTTTTAAAGATGTGCATATGGCATGCTCTCTACCACCGCTTCCTATTACTCCAACTTTCATATAATTATATATAAACTATAAATCATGAAAAAATTAGCTAAATTAAAATATTTACCAAATAATTTCAAAATAATTGAAAATGGTGACTATGTTATATGCGCAGTCTCAGGTAAAAAAATTTCTTTAGATAATTTAAATTATTGGAATGTGGAAACTCAAGAAGCCTATTATTCTTATAAAGAAGCTCATCAAAAAAGAGAATCAGAAACCTAAATTATTATAATTTCCACCTATTATGTGTCCAAATCCATTGTTTTGGATTTGCGATAATCATTTTTTCTAAAATTTTATTAAGTTCTAGTGTAATTTTTTCAACAGAGTCATTTTCAGAAAATTGAATATTATCAAAAATTCTAATTTTAAAATTATCATCTATTGATCTTTCTATATTAATAGGAACTACTTCAGCATTAAATTTTTTGATAAATTGAGCTGGTATTGTAGTGGTGAGAGCTTCTTTACCAAAAAAATCACATTTTATTCCTTCTGATACTCTTTGATCAATCATTAAAGCAATAGATGTCCCACTTTTGAACTCTCTAAGTAACTCTTTTGTACCTGAAATCCCTTTTTGAATTTGTTTTTTACAAATATAATTTTTTCTTATGTTTTCCATAAGTGGATTTAGAAATTTATTATTTAAGGGTCTATAAATCGCAGCTAAATCAATACCAGACTTTTCAATATGCATTGCCATTAATTCAAAATTATCGAAATGTCCTGATATAAAAATCACTGGTATATTTTTTTGCTTTATTTTTTCCAACCCCTTTTGATTTTCTATAATAATCTTTTTTTTAAATTTAGGAGATTGCCTAAAATTTTTGATAAAAATATATTCAGCAAAAATTTTACCATAAGTTGCCCACATACTGTTTACAATTTTTTCTTTTTCATTCTCATCTAATTCTGGGAAAGCTATAGTTAAATTAGAATGTGAAATTTTTTTCGATCTAAAATGGGGGCCAATTATTTTAAAAATAAAGCTTGAAAAAGATTTTGATAACTTTAGTCCTAAAATTTTAAATAATAAAAATAAAAAAATAATAAAAATAAACTGTATAAAATATTTAATTAATTTCATTTATCTTGGTTTTTAAAAATTGAACAAGCTTATTTTCATCTTTGATTTTCATGTTTATTTCTAAGAAACTAATTTTTTCTTTAAAATTTTGAGGAATTCTTTTGAAATCTTTTTCAGTTGTAATGATTTCTGCATTATTGGAATTTGCTTTATCTATAATTTTTAAAATATCTTTATCTTGATAATTATAATGATCTGGAAAAGTAATTTCTTCAATTATTTTGAATTTATTTTTAAGTAGTAACTTTTTGAAACCATCGGGATTTCCAATTCCTGAAAAAATGATATAATTTCTATCAATATTAAATTTACTAATGTTTTCTATCTCAATATTTGACTCGAAAACTTCAATGTTTGGATTTATTTCTCTTATCTTATTATAAATATAATCTAAATTTGAGTCGTCATTAACTGTTTTTAAAAATATTCCATGATAGTTTTTTAAAGCATTCATTTTTTCTCTTAATGGACCAGATGGTATCAAATGACCATTTCCAATCCATTTCTCACTATCAAAACAGGCAAACTTAATATCATAGTTGATCCACTTTTCTTGAAGCCCGTCATCAAAAATTACCATGTCAAATTTCATTTCAATGGCTTTTTTAACTATTTTTTCTCTATCACTTAATGAAATGAAATTTGAATTATCTTTAAGAAATTTTTGTTCGTCTATTTGATTTTTGTAAAATTTTTTTGCAATTACAGGATTAATATTATTCTTTTTTAAAAGATTATATAAAAATAACGAAGTTGGGGTTTTTCCAGTACCTCCGATATATAAATTTCCAACACATATCGTTTTAATTTCAGTGAATTTTTTCTTTGGTATAACATTGGAAATAACATTATTAATTTCTAAAATTATTGTAAAAGGATAAAGCAAATACGCTAAAAAATTTGGTCTTTTTAAATCCCAAAATTTAGGTTTTTTAAAATTCATTTATTAATTTCTTTGTAGGTTTTATTTAAAATGTTCATTCCTATCAAATGTAAATCCTTTATTATCTTTTTAGAATTATTTTTTGAGTTAATATATTTAATAACACAATTAATTAGTTGATCTTGATTAGAAATTTTTTTAGATAATTTTTTTTTATTAAGAAACTTATAAATTTCTCTAAAATTTGACACATTTGGACCATGTAAAACCCTACACCCATACCTGGTCGCCTCAAGTGGATTTTGACCACCGTGCTCAATCAATGAGCCTCCTAAAAAAATATTTTTACAAACTTTATAGAACAATTTTGTTTTTCCATAAGAGTTTACTAAATAAATATCTGTATCAGGACTAATTTTCTTTTTTGGCTCATCTAAATGTATTTTAAGATCTAAATTTTGGAGTTCTGCTTTTATTGAATCAATTCTATTGATATGTCTAGGTATAATTATTGTTAATATATTTTTAAATCTTTTTTTCAATCTTATATGTGTCATTCCACAAAGTTCCTCCTCATTGTAGTGGGTACTAGAGGCACACCAGGCTTTTCTTGAGTTGATTAAATTTATCAAATCTTTATTTAAATTGGTTTTTTCATTTTCTGACTGACTAAATTTTAAGTTTCCAATAAACTTTATATTTTTAGCACCGAGTTTTTTAAGATATTTTTTTGTTTCAGTATTTGATGAAAGACATAAATAAAATTTACCAAAGATTGATTTAGCAAAGTAAGAAAAAAATTTCCATCGCCTAAATGATTTCTTTGTAATTCGTCCGTTAAGAAGAAATATTGGTATATTTCTTTTGTATAAATTATTTACAGTATTTGGCCAAATCTCAGAGTCTATAAAAAAAGCTTTAGTAGGCTTCCAATAATTTAAAAATTTTTTGGAAATAAAATTGCAATCAATTGGAAAAAATTGATGAATTGTTTTTTTAAATTTTAAATTTTTGATTATAAATGAAGAGCTTACAGTATTTGATGTAACCAATATTTGTCTAATTTCTCTATTCTTTTCAAATCTTTCTAATAAAGGTATAATACTTTGTATCTCACCAACGCTAGCACCATGAAACCAAATCAATTTTCCTTTATTTCTTTTTTTTGAAAAAATACCTACTTTTTCTTTAAATCTTGATGTGTCTTCTTTTCCTTTAAATATTCGAAAAATTATAATTATTGGAGAAAAAAAAAATACTAAGTTTATTAAAATTTTATAAATAAAAAACATTATGATTTTAATTGTTTATCATAAAAGTTTTTATAAATAGATGAGGAACTTAATAGTTCATTATGATCTCCCTCCGCTACTACATTTCCAGAGTCGATTACATAAATTTTGTCTGAATTTAAGACAGTAGACAATCTGTGAGCAATTACGATTGTTGTTTTATTTTTTGTAAGGTAATTAATTGCTTTTTGAATTTTATCTTCAGTTTCTGCGTCTAAAGAGGATGTAGCTTCATCTAATAAAATTATTTTGCTTTTTTTTAGTATCGCTCTTGCAATCGATAATCTTTGTTTTTCTCCACCAGATAACCGCACACCATTTTCACCTATCACAGTGTCATATTCTTTTGGCATGCTTTTTACAAAATCATGACAATTAGACAGTTTTGCTGCTTCAATGACCTCTTCATCTGAAGCTGTAAGTCTAGAATATTTTATATTATTTTTAATAGTATCATCGAATAAAGATATATCTTGACTCACTAATGAAATATTTTCTCTTAAAGATGATAATGAGTACTCATCTATTGGTTGATTATCTAGGTAAATTTTTCCATCCAAAGGTTCATAAAATCTTGGAATAAAATTTAGTATTGTAGATTTCCCTGCTCCACTATGACCAACTAATGCAGTCATTTGACCACTTTGAAATTCTAAATTTACTTTATTTAAAACATTATTTGGACTTTCAGGATATTTGAAACTTACATCTCTAAAATTTATGTTTCCTAGATCTACTTTTAGATGATTATTGAAATTTTTATCAGTATTATCCTCATCGATAATTGGTATTAATCTTTTGGCAGCCGATAGCCCTTGATGAATACCCATATTTAAAGTCGCTAACGATCTCACAGGTTGATAGGCCAACATCATTGCTGCCAAGAATGAAAAAAAATTATTTAATTCTAATTCACCTTTTACAATTAAGTTACCTGAGTAATAAATTAATCCTCCAATCATCAAACCTGTTAGAGTTTCCATAATAGGGGTTGCTCTTGTCATAACTGTTTGAATTTTTACAACTTTATTTTTAAAAGAATCAATAATTTTAGTTAGCCTTTTATTTTCGTATTCCTCAGTTTGAAAAATTTTAATAACTTTATGATTTTTGATAATTTCAATAAAAAATGAACTTAAAAAACCAGCAATTTCTTGTGACTCTGTTGAAACTTTACCGATTCTTTTACCTAAAGATTTTGCAGCAATAGACGCCAAAGGAATCATAACAATTGCAAATATTGCTAACTTCCAATTTTGATAAAACATAACACCTATAAGACCAATCAATGTCAAACTATCTTTAGTGAATAATAAAATTGTATCTGTTACCAGTTTCATTACCATACCGGAGTCATAATTGATGTGAGAAAGAAATTTTCCTGAGTGTTTTTTATTCATTTTCTCAACATTTGATTTTAAAATAGATTGCATAATTTGTAATTGAAGAATTTTTTGAACTTCACCACCAACTTGAATTAGTAAAGTTTTAGCTAGATAGAGAGAAGTGCCCTTAATCGCAAATGTAATTAAGATAATAAAAGGAATTATAACCATAAGTTTTTGATTTTTTTCAATAAAAATCTTCTCTATCGCTGGATCAAGTAGGTAGGCGATCATCGCAGTGCTAGCAGCCACCAATACAGAAAAGAATACAGAGAGAAAAATTTTTTTGATATGTTTTTTTGTATATCTTTTATAAAGATCAACCAAAATTTCTGAATTAGTCATTTAACCTAATTTACCTATAAGAATACAAATTAATATTATCAAACCTAAAAAGTTGTTACTTTTAAAAATTTTCAGACATTTTTCTTTTTTTTCTTTATCGAAATTCATAATTTGAATGATAGATAAATGAAATATAACTGCCATAGCTCCCATAAAAAAATAATAATTAAAGTTTAATTTGATACCTATAATAATAAAAAGTAATGTGAAAATTAAATAACATATAGATAAAAATATTTTTGGATTTTTTTTAAACTTAATTGATGTTGATTTTACTCCTATAATTTCGTCATCTTCAATATCTTGAAATCCGTATATTGTGTCGTAACCCAATGTCCAAAATATGGCGCCAAGATAAAGTATTATGGGAATAAGACTTATTTCCCCGTTAATAGATGTCCATCCTAACAGCAATCCATAATTAAAAGTTATGCCTAAGAACAGCTGGGGCCAATAGGTAAACCTTTTCATCAACGGATAAGTGAAGGCAAGTGGCATAGATGCTAAAGCAATAATAATTGTAAAAAAATTAAAATTGATTAGAACTAAAAAAGCAATCAAACATAGAATTCCCGAATATAACAGGGCAAGTTTGACCGATATTTTTCCCGAGGCTATTGGCCTGTCTTTAGTTCTGAATACTTTTTTATCAAATTTTCTATCAAGAACATCATTTACTATACATCCAGCAGATCTCATTAAAACAGATCCCAAAAAAAATAGTATTAAGTAAAAAAAATAATTATTTAAATCAGATGAAAAATCATACGCAAGTGTTAGACCCCATGAACAAGGCCAAAATAATAGCATGTATCCAATCGGCTTTTTAAGTCTGGTAAGTTCTACGAAAAGATTTAATTGGTTCATAAGATTTTACTTGTAAATAACAAAGCCAAGATTGATAATCAAACTGATTCGTATGAATATTGATTATACTGTAACTGCATTAATGTTTCCTGCAATACCATTAATGATGGCAGTTTATAGCAATAGATTTCATTCATTAAGTATCCTTATTAGACAACTTCACGATGAACATGTGTATGAAAAGCACATACCACCTGAGTGGAAAAAACAATTCATAAATTTAAGTGGCAGGATAACTCTTTTAAGATGGACAATTTTATTTGCATCCTTTGGCTTTTTGTTTAACATGTTAACTGTATTTGCCCTTTACTTTAATGAGGTTTTTATAGCGAGGATTATTTTTGGGTCATGTTGTTTGTCGATGATAATTTCAATACTATTTTTTATTAGAGAAATTCACATTTCAACAAACGCTCTTAAGTTACATATGTCTGATATGGACGTAAATGTTGATTAAGGAATAATGACCGCTGGACCAGTTAATATTCTTGCTTCTAGATCTTTATGAGCTTGTGCAGCATCTTTAAGTAAATACTTCTTTGAAATTTCAACATTAAATTTTTTTGATAAAACTGCATCGAAAACTTTTTTTGCTGACTCCACAAGTTCCTCTCTTTTTATAGTATAATGAGCAATAGATGGTCGTGTAAAAAAAAGACCTTTTGCATTTATATCTTTTTTTACATCTATGGTATCAACATAACCTGATGCATTCCCAAAAGCTACCATCATTCCTCTAATCTTTAATGTTTCGATTGATCCTTTGAAAGTTTTGATACCAACACCATCATAGACAACATCAATACCATTTTTACCCATAATTTTTTCAACCTCTTCAACAAAATTTTTTTCAGAATAATTAATTACATGATGGCAACCATTTTTTTTAGCAATCTCCTCTTTGGCTTTTGAGCCCACAGTTCCAATAACTTCAGCACCTAATGCATTAGCCCAAGGACATAAAATCTGGCCGAGTCCACCTGCAGCAGCATGATATAAAATTTTATCACCCTTTTTTAAGGGATAAGCTCTGTGTAATAAGTATTCTGCTGTAATTCCTTTTAATGTAATGCAAGATGCTACCTCGTCAGAGACTCCATCCGGAACAGATACTAATTTCTCCTCAGGCATTATTTGCTTTTCTGAATAAGCACCGATAGGCATTGATGCATGAGTAACTCTATCACCAACTTTAAATAATTTTACTTCAGATCCAACTTCTTCAATTACTCCACAAGCTTCAAGTCCAATACCGCTAGGTAATGGGATAGGATAAAGGCCTGTTCGATGATAAATATCTATAAAATTTAAACCAATTGATAAATTTTTAATCAACACCTCTTTTGGTCCAGGCTTCCCTAATTCTACCTCTTTAGTAACCAAAACTTCTGGTCCACCAAATTTATCTATTTGAACTGATTTCATTATCTACTTTACAAATGTACCATTATGATAATCTTGAACAGCTTGCAAGATTTCTGCTTTAGTGTTCATTACAAATGGTCCACCTCTAGCTATTTCCTCGTTAATAGGTTTGCCTGAAATAACTAAGAATTTTGCATCAGATTGTGCACTGATTTTTAAATCCTCACCTCTCGATAGTAAGATTAAAGTACTATCTTTGACTTTTTCATGTTCTTTTTCACCAATTTTGATCTCACCTTTTATGAGATAGATAAATGTATTGTGTGAAGAGGGAAGACTAAATTTAAAATTTTTGTTTTTATTTAGTTCAACATCAAAATAAACGGGTTCGACATTATGTCCTTTAACTGGACCTTCAGCTTTTTCAAATTTACCCGCAATAACTTTTACTTGCTTATCATTATCTTTGTGAACACTCATTTTATCTGCATCAATATAAATATATTCTGGTTTACTCATTTTTAATTTTGCTGGCATATTTATCCATAATTGAAATCCATGAAGTTTTCCCTCTTTCATGGCAGGCATTTCAGAATGAATAATACCACTTCCTGTTTTCATCCATTGAACATCACCAGCAGTCATTCTACCTTTTCCGCCAGTACTGTCTTCATGCTCAAAATCACCAGCAAGCATATAAGTGACAGTTTCAATTCCTCTATGTGGATGTGGAGGAAATCCTGCAATATAATCCTCACTATTCTCTGAACCAAATTCATCTAGCATTAAAAAAGGATCAAAATAATTTGGTTCAACACCAATACTTCTTTTTAATTTAACTCCAGCTCCATCTGATGCTGGAATAGGATCAATAATTTTATTTACTTCAATATTTTTCATCAGATTAAAATAGTTGTTCTATTTCGATTTGCAATATTACTTTTTGTTATGCGAGCCATCACAAAAAGGTTGATCGTTTGTTTGTTTGCATACACAAAAGAACACTCTTTTTGTTAATTCAGCTTTATAAGCCAAGGGTTTGAATTCTGTTCCTTTATGCGAACCATCACAAAATGGCTGCTTAGAACTTTTACCACAACTACACCAGTAATAAGATTTTCCCTGTTCAACTTCTATAGCTAATACGCCATCCCCAGCTCTTTGTCCTTTATTCATTTATCTGTATTTTAATTCAAATTAAATCAACAAGCTCGTTTAAATTTTTAACTTGATTATTAGGTTTGTAATCAAGATTGTCAAAGATATTATTATTACGGTTTACCCAAATAGAATGATAACCATAATTTCCACCTCCTGAAACATCCCAAGTGTTTGCACTTAAGAAAGCTATTTCATTGCTTTTAATTTTGTACTTTTTGATAGGCAATTCATAAACTTTAGAGTCTGGTTTATAAATTCCAACTTCCTCTATTGAAAATAAATCATCGAATAGATTACTTAAATTATTACTCTCAACTAACTCTTTTAAAAGAGATGGAGTTCCATTTGAAAGTATAGCTAATTTAAAATTCTTTTCTTTTAATTTTTTAAGAGTTTCCGGAACCTCCTTAAAAGGTGAAAGAACTTTATATAAATTCAATAATTCACCTTTCATTGAAGAATCAATATCAAAAGTTTTCATTGATTTATCTAAACTATCCTCTGTAATTTGCCAAAAATCCTTGTGTCTTCCCATAAGACTTCTAAGCCAGGTGTATTCTAGCTGAGTCGTTCTCCAAAAATTTGCAAAACCTTCCCACTTAGCTCCAATCTTGTCTTTACATTTTTCAGCAGCTGAATTGACATCAAACAATGTGCCATAAGCATCAAAAATTATTGCTTTAATATTTTTCATAAATTAACTTAACACAAATGAGTAATATTAGATTATTTTTTTCAGATACTTTATCATTAAACATGATTGATAAACTCGATAAGGGTCAATCACATTATTTAAGTAAAGTAATGAGAGTAAAAGAAAATGAGGTTTTTTCATTATTTAATAAAGAGGGAGAGTGGGAGGCAAAAGTTTTAGGAATATTCAAAAATATTGTTGAATTTAAAATAATAAAACAACTAAGACAAAAAGAGATAACCAAAGAATTATGGTTAGCATTTTCTCCTATAAAATCAAACTATCTGAATTTTATGCTGCAAAAAGCAACAGAGCTTGGAGTTACAAAATTTTTACCAATTATTTTTGATAGAACAGTTGTTAGAAAAATTAATAAAGATCGCATCGAAAAAATTGTAATTGAGGCCTGCGAGCAATCAAACCGTATCAATGTACCAACAATTGAAGAGGCTCAAGATTTAAATGGCTTTCTCAAAAAAAATTCGATGAATCTAATTTTTACAGATTTAAATTCAAATATTAAAAAAATTGATAAATCAAAATTTACAGATAAGCCTGTTTGTATAATCATAGGTCCTGAGGGAGATTTTTCAGAGACTGAAAGAGAGAAGATTCTATCTTTTAAGGGCGTTCAACCTATTAAAATTAATGAGAATATTTTAAGGTCAGAAACCGCGGTCATATCTGCAATTTCGATCGTAAATTATGTGATTAATTGATAAATTGTCGCGAAAACTAAAGTGTAATTTTTATAAAAGAGCTTTATATAGCTATTAAAAATGAAAAAATTTTTATTTATATTTTCGTCGCTTTTCATGTCGCAAAATGCTTTTGCTAACCAACCAGTTGACTGGCAATTAGGTTTTCAAAAAGCAGCTTCGGAATCAATGAGAGAGATAGTTGCTTTTCATGATTATTTATTATTACCAATAATAATCGCAATTAGTGTATTTGTTTTATTTTTAATGTTGTATGCGTGCATAAGATTTAGAGCTTCAGCAAACCCTAATCCATCTAAAAGAACACACAACGTTGCAGTTGAAGTTTTATGGACACTAATACCATGTTTAATTTTAATTGTAATTGCAGTTCCCTCATTTAAAATTTTATATAAGCAAGATGCAATACCAAAAGCAGATTTAACAATTAAAGCAATCGGTTATCAGTGGTATTGGGGATATGAATATCCTGATGAAAATATTATTTTTGAGTCTTACATGGTAGAAGATAAAGATTTACGACCAGATCAACCTAGACTTCTAGCGGTAGATAACGAAGTTGTTGTGCCAGTTAACAAAGTTATAAAAGTTTTAATCACTGCAAACGATGTATTACATGCTTGGGCTTTACCATCGTTTGGTGTAAAAAGAGATGCTGTTCCAGGAAGAATTAACGAGACGTGGTTCAAAGCTGAAAAAGTAGGAACCTATTATGGTCAGTGCTCTGAACTTTGCGGTATTAAACATGCATTTATGCCCATCACCGTTAAAGTTGTAACAGATGAGGAATATGAGGATTGGTTATCAGAGGCAAAAGAAAAATTTGCAAAAGAGGAAATAGAAAATAATAATCTTAAATTAGTGAGTAAATAAATATGTATACACAAACAGCTTCGCACGACGATCATCATACACCAACAGGTTGGAAACGTTGGGCTTATTCTACAAATCATAAAGACATAGGAACAATGTATCTAATTTTTGCAATTGTTGCTGGAGTTATTGGAACTGCATTTTCAGTTTTAATGAGAATGGAGTTAATGCATCCGGGCGATGGAATTTTGGGTGGAAACTATCATTTGTATAATGTGTTAGTGACAGGTCATGGATTGATAATGATTTTCTTTATGGTAATGCCAGCCATGATAGGTGGTTTTGGTAATTGGTTTGTTCCAATTATGATTGGTGCACCTGATATGGCATTCCCGCGGATGAATAATATTTCTTTTTGGTTATTACCTGTTTCATTAACTTTATTAATATTGTCAATTTTTGCTGATGGTCCTCCAGGACAAACTGGAGTTGGAGGTGGATGGACAATATATCCTCCTTTATCCTCAAAAGCTGGACAACCTGGTCCTGCAATGGATTTAGCGATTTTAAGTTTACACTTGGCTGGTGCTTCATCAATTTTAGGAGCAGTTAATTTTATCACAACAATTCTAAATATGAGAACTCCTGGAATGACTTTACACAAGATGCCATTGTTTGCTTGGTCAATTTTAGTAACAGCTTTTTTATTGTTATTGTCTTTACCAGTTCTAGCAGGAGCAATAACAATGCTATTAACTGATAGGAACTTTGGAACTGCCTTTTTTGAAGCTCAAACTGGAGGAGACCCAGTGTTGTTTCAACATTTATTCTGGTTCTTTGGCCATCCAGAAGTTTATATTTTAATTCTACCAGGATTTGGAATGATTAGTCATATTGTTTCAACATTTTCTAGAAAACCAGTTTTTGGCTATTTAGGTATGGCTTATGCGATGGTCGCAATCGGAATAGTTGGCTTCGTAGTTTGGGCTCACCATATGTATACTGTTGGATTAAGTACAGATACAAAAGCTTATTTCTTAGCAGCCACTATGATTATTGCTGTTCCTACTGGAATAAAAATCTTTTCTTGGATAGCAACTATGTGGGGAGGATCGATCTCATTTAAAACTCCAATGATGTGGGCACTAGGTTTTATCTTTATGTTTACAGTTGGCGGGGTGACAGGTGTAGTTTTAGCAAACGCAGGAGTAGATACTGCAATGCACGATACTTATTATGTAGTAGCTCACTTTCATTATGTTCTCTCATTAGGAGCTGTATTTGCAATATTTGCTGGTTTCTATTATTGGTTTTCAAAAATGTCCGGTTACGAATATTCAGAGTGGCTAGGTCAATTACATTTTTGGTTAACTTTTATTGGTGTGAATTTGATTTTCTTTCCACAGCATTTTTTAGGATTAGCAGGTATGCCTAGAAGATATGCTGATTATCCAGATGCATTTGCAGGTTGGAATTATATTTCTTCAATAGGATCCTATATAGCAGTTGCTGGCTTAGCTGTATTTTTTGTGAATTTGATTTATGCTTTTGCAAAAAAGAAAGCTGCAGCGCAGAATCCTTGGGGAGAAGGAGCAACAACTTTAGAGTGGACCGTTCCATCTCCACCAAATTTCCACACTTTTGAGGAATTACCAAAGTTTGTAGATGATCAAGAGACTGGGAAATCTCATAGCTAGAAATAAAAGCTTTTAAATTGATGAGTAGTTCAAAATTAAAAAAAGATAATCTGTCTCAAGAAGACTTACTAAATTTTTCCGAATTATTTAAATTGATGAAACCAAGAGTAATGTCGCTTGTGATATTTACTTGTGCGGTTGGATTATTAACAGCCCCAACTATGGTTTCAACTCAAGATGCAATAATTGGAATATTACTAGTTTCAATGGGCGCAGGAGCAGCAGGAGCATTAAACATGTGGTATGAGTCTGATCTTGATGCTTTAATGAGTAGAACTTGCCTAAGGCCAATACCAACAGGCAAAGTTAATAAAAATCAGGCTCTTATATTTGGAATAACTTTATCGGTTATTTCAGTAGTTGCACTAGATTATTTTACAAATCGAGTATCTGCAGGAATATTACTTTTTACAATTATATTTTATGTTTTAATTTATACAATTTGGCTGAAAAAAAGAACCTCACAGAACATCGTTATTGGTGGTGCGGCTGGAGCTCTCCCTCCTGTTATAGGCTGGACTATTGCTACAGGATCTTTATCTCTTGAACCTCTTGTATTTTTTTTAATTATTTTCTTTTGGACTCCATCACATTTTTGGGCATTAAGCTTATATAAATCAGAAGATTATAAAAAAGCTAATATACCCATGCTTCCCCTAACAAATGGGATAGAGAGCACTAAAGTAAATATTTTTGTCTACTCTTTGATAATGCTTCCAGTTATAATTTTTCCATATGTAATCAACTTTGTAGGACTTGTTTTTCTTATTCCATCATTGTTATTAACTATTTATTATAATTATCTATGTTTCGATCTTTATAAATTTAAAAAAAATAAATTTAGTGCAAAAAAAGCTAAATCAATATTTGGCTATTCTATTTTATATTTGTTTTTGGTTTTTGTGCTTTTTCTGATAGATAAGATTTTATGATTATACCAGATAAAAAAACTAAGAAAAAAAATATCAAGACAGCATTAGCAATTATTGCCTTCATGATTTTTCTTTTTTTATTTACATTATATAATACTGGAGTTTTTGATAGAGCCATATGATACAAAAAAAAAATCTTACACCATTAGTCCTTATAGGAATATTTGTATTTATGTTGGGTTTATCCTACGCTGCAGTACCTTTATATGATTTATTTTGTAGAGTAACGGGTTTTGGAGGTACTACTCAAATTTCAAACAGTGCTCCTAAAATAGTTCTTAACAAAGTTGTAAGTGTCAGATTTGATACTAATGTGAATAATCTACCTTGGGATTTTAAAGCAAAATCGAATGTTATAGATGTGAAAGTTGGCCAAGTTAACAAAATAGAGTTTGAAGTTGAAAATTATAGTAGCGAACCAACTGCCGGTGTAGCAAGTTTTAACGTATCACCAGCAAGTTTTGGAAAATATTATAGTAAACTTGGCTGTTTTTGTTTTGAAAAACAAGAACTAAAAGCAGGAGAAAAAGCCACATATGTAATGACTTTTTATCTAGACCCTGAAATGATTAATGATCCAAGTGTTAAAAACCTAGAAGATGTAACTATGTCGTATACTTTTTTCTCGACAGATTATTATAAACAATCATAATTCAAAAAAATGTCAGCTGAAAAAAAACATGATTATCACTTAGTAGATCCAAGTCCTTGGCCTATTTATGTTTCGTTTTCTTGCCTAGTATTAGCTATAGGTGCTGTGTATTACATGCATTCAGATGTTTCATGGGGAATGTATCTTGGATTAGCTCTTTTAATTTATGGTGCATATATGTGGTTCAGAGATGTCGTCATTGAAGCAGAACATCAAGGTCATCATACCCCAGTAGTCCAAATTCATCACCGTTATGGAATGACATTATTTATCGCATCTGAGGTAATGTTTTTTGTTGCTTGGTTTTGGGCTTACTTTGACGTTAGTCTATTCCCAAATGATTTTGTTGGAAACGTGTGGCCACCTAAAGATATTGTGACTTTTGATCCTTGGGATATACCTTTGATTAATACATTAGTTTTACTATTATCAGGCACAACAGTCACTTGGTCTCACCATTCATTATTAGAAGGTGATAGAAAAGGTTTCATACAAGGATTAGTGCTAACAGTAATTCTTGGAGCATTTTTTACAGCACTTCAAGCATATGAATATCATCATGCTACATTTGCTTTTTCAGATCATATTTATGGTTCTGTTTTTTACATGGCAACAGGCTTTCATGGCTTCCATGTTATAGTTGGAACAATTTTTTTAGCAGTATGTTTATGGAGAGGAAAATTAGGTCATTTTACTAAAGACCATCATTTTGGTTTTGAAGCAGCTGCATGGTACTGGCATTTTGTTGACGTTGTTTGGTTATTTTTGTTTGCTGCAATATATATTTGGGGAAGTTAATTTGATCCTTGAAACATAAGTTTTTATTTTCCGTCTTTATAATTTTCTTTATTTTTGTTTTTATTGGACTAGGTACGTGGCAAATTATCCGTCTAAATTGGAAAAATAATTTAATTTTAGAAATTGAAAATTCATTAAAAAATCCTCCAGTTGAATTAGCTCAATCAAACAAAGAAAATTTTCTTAAAATTAAAACTTCAGGGTCTATAGATTTTGATAAGCAAATTTATTTATACAATTTAAATGAGTCTGGTACTCCTGGATTTGAAGTAATAAATCCAATTACCATTGGGGATGAAAATTTTTTGATAAATAGAGGTTGGATACCATTTGAAAAGAAGGGTACTCAAGAAATAAACGTATTTGATCAAAAAAATATTATCGGAACCCTAAAATTACAAGGTAGAAAAAATATCTTTAAGCCAGATAATGATTTAGATGAAAATTACTGGTTTAGTTTAAATAGAGAAGATATCTTAAAATTTACAGGTAAAAATTTTTCTAAATATATTATTTATTTAGATGGAAATTATCAGTTACCCAGACCGAAAAAAATTACTGCAAATATTTCTAATAATCATCAAAAATACGCTATTACTTGGTTTTCGTTAGCGCTTTCAATTCTTTTGCTATATTTATATTTTAGAAAAAAGAATTATTAAATGAATTACATTAGCACAAGAAATAATCAAAAAAACTTTTCTTTTAAAGATGTTTTCCTCAAAGGATTGGCTGATGATGGAGGACTTTTTGTTCCTAAATCAATTAAACAATTCCAAAAGGAAGAATTAGATAATCTAAAAAATCTTAGTTACAATGATTTAGCTGCTGAAATAATTTATCCATTTATAGGAGATTTCATGTCTAAAGATGATCTAATCTCTATGATTTCAAAATCATATTCAAATTTTAGATCTGACGATGTTGTTAAAATTTCTAACCTCGGAAATCTAAAAGTATTAGAACTATTTCATGGACCCACACTTGCTTTTAAAGATATCGCAATGCAACTGATTGGTAATTTTTATCAATACCATTTAGACCGTGATCAAAAAAAAATTAATATAATAGTAGCAACCTCAGGTGATACTGGTGCAGCTGCAATCGATGCTTTAAAAGGAAAAAGCAATTTAAATGTTTTTGTATTACACCCAAATAATAAAATTTCACCTGTACAAAGAAGGTTAATGACAATACATGAGGAGAATAACGTATTTAATATTGCAGTAGAGGGCAACTTTGATGACTGTCAAAATCTAGTAAAAGCAATGTTCAATGACGAAAAATTTTCAAAAGCGATTAATATGTCAGGTGTAAATTCAATTAATTGGGCAAGAATTATTGCTCAATCGGTATATTATTTTTACGCTTTCTTTAAAGTTGGAAATGGTCAGCCTTTATCCTTTTCTGTTCCAACAGGAAACTTTGGTGATATTTATGCTGGATACTTAGCAAAAAAATTAGGCCTTCCAATTGATAAGCTAATCGTAGCTACAAATAAAAATGACATACTTCATAGAGCCATATCAGGCGGCGACTATAGTCAAAAGAAAGTTGAGGAAACAAATACTCCAAGTATGGATATACAAATAGCAAGTAATTTTGAGAGGCTTTTATATGATGTAAAAGATTGTAACTCAGAAGTTACAAAAGGTGTAATGGCTGAAATAAAAAATAATACCTATAAAATTGATAAAAATGATTTAGATAAAATCAAAAAGAATTTTGTATCTGAGATGCTTGATGAAAATGAAACTGTTAAAATGATAAAAACTATCAATGATGAACATCAGATGGTAGTTGATCCGCATACTGCAGTAGGTATTGGTGCTGTTAGAAAATTAGGGTTGGAAAAAAATTGTGTTGTATTATCAACTGCACACCCGTGTAAATTTCCAAAGGCAATAGAAGATGCAATATCAAAAACTGAAAATTTACCAGAAAGTCTTAAATATGTTTATGACAGAAAAGAAAAATTTGAGCTTCTTTCAAATGATATTGAAAAAGTTAAAAAATATGTAATGAATTCGATATGAAAATTAAAATAAAAGATCAACTTCCAGACACAGAGATTTTTCAACTTATTGATGGAGAGCCTCAAAAAAGTAACTTAAGAGAAATCATAGGTAATGGAAAAATTGTTTTGTTTGGTTTACCTGGAGCATTTACATCAACTTGCTCCAAACTTCACTTACCAGGTTTTGTAGCTAATGCAGATAAAATCAAATCAAAAGGAATAGAAAATATATTTTGTTTATCAGTCAATGACCCTTATGTAATGAATGGCTGGGGAGAGATTAATAATACTGGAGATAAAATTAAAATGTTATCTGACCCATATTTAATATTTACGAAAGCAATCGGTGCGGAAGTTGATAGAAATGCAAAAGGAATGGGAATTAGATCAAATCGTTATTTGATGGTTATTGAAAATTTTACAGTTATTAAAATTCATGAAGAAGAAGAGACTAAAGAATGCGGCTTAACTTCTGCAGAAAACTTATTGAACAATCTACTATAAATTTGCAGCATCTCTAGCAAGTAAATCCACTTCGTTATTTAATTTATCTGTTGAATGCGCTTTTACCCAGTTCCAATTTATTTCAAATTCACTATTTAGTTGGTCCAGTTCCGTCCAAAGTTCTTTATTACTCACCTCTTTTTTATTTGCAGTTTTCCATCCATTTTTTTTCCAATTGTGTATCCACTCTGTTATTCCAGACTTAACATATTTAGAGTCAGTGAAAATTTGAACTTTACTTCCTTTTGGAATCTTTTTAAGCGCCTCTATAGGCGCTAATAATTCCATTTGATTATTTGTAGTATCTTTTTTACTTCCTTTTATTTCAGTTTTTTTCCCCTCATCTAATATTATTGCTGCCCAGCCACCTTGACCCGGATTGCCAATGCATGAACCATCAGTGTATATTTTAATCATTAATTCAAATAATCTTTATAAGTTCTTAAATTATTGTGTATTACAAGCTTTTGATAATATTCTCTTGGATCTTTTATCTTAATTAATGCCGTCTTAGGAGTATTTGAATAGTCATAAAGTCTAGTCATAAAATATCTAATTGCAGCACCACGACATAAAATATTTAATGATTTCCTCTCTTTAACTGAGATTTTCCTAATTTTTTCATAACCTTTTATTAAATTTTTGACTTTCTTTTTATTCAACACAAACTTGGATTTTTTTTTATCAAAACATAGTGCATTCACGCAAATTGCGATTTCATACATAAAATAGTCATTAGCTGCGAAATAAAAATCGATTACCCCTGACAATCTATTATTTTTAAAAAAGATATTATCGATAAACAAATCTCCATGAATTACCCCGTTCGGTAAATTTTTAGGCCATTTCGTTTTAATATCTTTAAAATTATTTTTTAAAAATTTTTCTACATTAGTAAATCTTTTTGACTTAAATCTTATACTTTTCAGTAATGGATTTAGATTTCTAACACCCATAGAGTTTTTTCTAGTAAGATTCATTTTTTTTGTAGATTGGTGCATTTCAGCAATCATTTTGCCAATGTCATAACAGTTTTTAAAATTAAGTGATTTTTTATCTTTTCCACTAAGAAAGGAAACTATGCATGCAGCCTTATTTTTTAAATTAATTAAATATCCACCACCTTTTTTTGTTTGTGGTTTCGGGCAATTTATTTTTAATTTATTCAATTTATCCATCAAATTCATAAAAAAAGGCAATTCTTTTTTTGATACTCTTTTTTCGAAAATTGTTAGTATAAATTTTTTTTTCTTTGATTTTAGTAAATAGTTTGTATTTTCAATTCCTTGTTTTATACCTTTAAATTCTAAAATTTTTTCTATATCAAATTTTCTATTAATATAAGAAATGTCTTTTTTACTTATTTTCGTGTAAACAGCCATTTTAGTTTAATTTTTTTGGTGCTTTGAAAACAACATTTTCTTTAATTATTTCTACTTCATCTATACTGACTGTAAATTTATTTTTTAGCTCATCTATAAAATTATTGACCAAAATTTCTGGAGCGGAAGCCCCAGAGGAAATTCCAATTATATTTGAGTCTTTAATTAAATCGAATGGTATTTCACTTTGTGAATGAATTAATAGCGAGTTAGAGCAGCCAGATTTTTTTGCAACCTCTACCAATCTAACTGAATTAGATGAATTTCTACTACCAATTACAAAAAATAAATCACATTTTTTCGCAATATTTTTTACAGCCAATTGTCTATTCGTTGTGGCGTAACAAATATCTTCTTTCATTGGTTCTTTTATGTTAGGAAATCGATCTTTTAAGATTTGAATTATATCTTTTGTATCATCTACTGATAGCGTTGTTTGGGTAACATATGAAATTTTTTTGTTGTTGTGAGGTTTATATTTTTTGGCCTCATCCTCATTTTGAACAAGATCAATTGATCCCTCTGGTAATTGACCCATGGTACCGATTACTTCAGGGTGATTTTGATGTCCTATCAAAATTAAATGATACCCAGCTTTATGTAAATTTTCCGCTTCTCTATGTACTTTGGATACCAATGGACATGTAGCATCTATATAAGTCATGTTATAGTTTTTAGCATCTTCCGGTATTTTTTTTGGAACACCATGTGCAGAAAAAATAACTGGCCTTGTTTTATCTTCTATCTCCTCGAGCTCCTCAACAAAGATGGCACCCTTATTTTTTAAATCGTCTACAACATATTTATTATGCACAATTTCATGGCGAACATATACTGGAGCACCAAATTTTTTGATTGATTTTTCTACAATTTCTATAGCTCTTTCAACACCTGCACAAAAACCTCTTGGTGCAGAAAGTAATATTTTCAAATGTTTATTTTTCATTTTTTTCAATCAAATACTCAAGCAATATATGTGGAAAGGTCAAAGACGCCAAACCTATAAATATAATTTTAAGAATTGAACTTTCTAAATTGTAAGTATTATTTAGTAAATAAAGGCCAATTGCACAAAAAATAGCTGTAATAATTGTTAGTGGTAAAGCCTTTTTTACAAAGATTTTAAATCCATTACCAAGGTCATCCCTGTCTAATTCAGACATTAATGAGATACTATGTCTTACAGAGTGTAAAAAGCAAAAATAAATTGTAAAAGCCACTAATGGAGAAAAATAATAATTTATTATTATAATTGAAAAATAATCTAAAAATATTGTGAATTTCTTTAGCTCAAAATTTTTTGTAAATAGTAGAATGTTTGCTAAAGTTGATAGAATAATACAATATAATAATATCTTTTTCGACTCTATTAAATCTAAAAAATTATAGAAATTTTCAT
>CACJJV010000005.1 GCA_902593845.1 uncultured Pelagibacteraceae bacterium
TTAGAAGAAAAGTTTTAGAACTTGAAAAAGAAGGAGTTATAACACGTAATAAAAAAAAAATCATTATTGATAGGAAAGCATTTCCATTTGTCAAACCTGATAACCAAATTAAATTTTCATCAAAATATATTCACTTAGTTTCACAAGCTTTAAATAAAGATAAAGTTTATTCAAAAAAACTTGATCAAAAAACTATTGAAAATATAATAAAAAAAAAATTTTCATTATCATGGAGATGGTTTTACAGAATGCAGATACCTTTAATTATAGGATATCATAAATTTTTTCAAGATTTGACAACATTTCACATTTGGGGGACAGTTTGTATGAATCAGGTTTTAAATGTTTCAAGCCAATTAAATTCAGATAGTGAAAAATCTTCATTAGATTACTTTGCTACAAATAACATTCTCATAGAAAATCTTGGTACAAATGCTGGAATAAGTGCTATGTCAATTTCTGATATGACAAAAATTCCTCGAGCAACAATAATTAGAAAGTGTAAATATTTAATAAAAGAAGATTTGATAAAGTTAAATGAAAAAAAACAATATGTACTAACTTCTATGAATTTTAGAAAAATTTTACCTTATCAAACAGAAATTTTTAAATACAAAGCTAAATTTATTCGTAAAGTTTTAAATCTACTTGTAATATCTTAAAAATTATGCTCTAGTATTTTGTTGCGGAAGTACTTAGAGGGGTCATGGGTATAGTAACAACAATAGCGCCATTTGCGTTAGCATTAATTATGTTAGGGCTTGGTGCGTCATTAACAGTAAAAGATTTCACAAGAGTTTTTCAGCATCCAAAAGAATTTTTTGTTGGTTTAATTTGTCAATTAGTTGTTCTTCCAATCATAAGTTATGTATTGATAATTATTTTAAAGACTCCCGTAGAGTTAGCGTTAGGGGTAATGTTGATTGCAGCTGCGCCTGGTGGTGTAACTTCAAATGTACTAACTAAATTTGCAGATGGCGATGTTGCACTTTCTATTTCTCTTACTGCTTTTACTAGTTTAATAAGTATTGTTTCAGTTCCTTATATAGTTTTTTTATCAATTGATATATTTGACATTACTTATGTTGAAAAAGAAGTTTCAATGCTTGGTATATCATTGAAAATGTTTTTTGTAGTTACTGTGCCAGTAATAATTGGAATGATTATTAGAAAATTTTTTAGTGATTTTATAGAAAATAATATGAAAATTATTGAGAAAATATCTATAGGATTATTTTCAATTGTTTTTATTGCTATCTATATTCAAGAATGGGATAGTATTATAATGTTCCTTTCTACAGCAGGAACTATTGCTTTAGTTCTAAATATTTCCATGATGATTATAGGTTTCTATGTTGCTAAATTTTTCGCATCAGGTGTTGCTCAACAAAGATGTATATCTCTCGAATGCGGATTACAAAATGGGACATTAGCTGTTTTTGTAGGAACTCAATTGTTTGGTCAAAATATGACTTATATGGTTCCAACTGCAGCATATGCTTTGATAATGATGATGACCTCTGTTCTTTTTGTTTTTTTCTTAAGAAGAAAAACTTAATTATTTTTAAAATTAGTTTGTTTTAAGGGTTTGTTGATTAATTCAATAGGATATTTTTTTTTCTCTATTTCAATAAATAAATCTTTTTTGTGAAGTTCATCATTTGAAATATCGTTATTGATATAACTAAATGTTAAATTTTTCCTAAAATTAAAAGAATAATTACCAGATGTTGATCTACCTATAATTTTATTTTCTAAATAAATAGGCTCATCATGGAGCAATAATGGCTCACCTGGTTTGCTATCTTTTAGAGTAAACATTGCAAATCTACTTTTAATTTTTTCCTTTTTGATTTTTTCTAAAGCTTTTTTGCCAATAAATTCATCCTCTTTTTTAGAGCTTATTGTGAAAGATAAACCTGCTTGATATTGATTTTCTTCTGGTGAAATGTCGTGTCCCCAATGTAGAAATCCACTTTCCATTCGCATAATATCCATGGCATGCATACCGCAATTCGATAGGTTAAAATCTTTTCCTTTATTAATCAATAATTCATAAATTTTTTTAGCATTTTCAGATTTAACATATAATTCGTAGCCTAATTCACCAACGTATGACAATCTTTGAGTCCAAATTTTAATTCCTTCAATAGTGATATATTTTGCCGTACTAAATCTAAAATTATCATTTTCAAAATTATCTTTTGAAATTGATTTCATTAAAGCTCTACTTTTTGGTCCAAAAACTCCAAAAACACAATAATCATCAGTAACGTCTTTTAACTTAAGATCTTTTGCAAGGTGTTTGTTTATATGAAATTTATCTCTTTCTCGCGTAGCTGCAGAGCTAATTATTCTAAAATGATCTTTATTAATACAAACAACTGTTAGATCTGTTTCAATACCACCATCGGGATTTAACATATGTGTATAAACACATTTTCCAGCCTCATTTTTAATATTAGCAGTACAAATTTTTTGTAATTCCCTGTGAGCCTGATTAGATTTTATCTCAAATTTTGAAAAAGGAGTTAAATCAAATAAACCAACATTCTTTATAGTGTTATTTGTTTCATATTCTGCTGAAGGGTACCAATTTTGGTAATTATAACTGTATTCATACTCTGTTTTTTCTCCATCTAAAGCAAACCACATTGGTCTTTCATATCCTCCTGAAACACCAAAACACGCTCCGAAACTTTTTAATTCATCATGATATGGAAGTGTTTTTATATTCCTGGAGGTTTTATGTTGTTTAAAAGGCCAATGCATTCCATATAAATCTCCTAACGATTCTGTAATTCTTTTTTTAATAAAACCTAGCTCAGAGTGAAATTTTTGAAATCTTTTTATGTCATAACAGAAAATATCTTCATTAATATGTCCATTGATTAACCACTCAGCTGTAACTTTACCAACCCCTCCTCCACTTCCAATCCCAATACTATTTAAACCACAGCATACAAAGAAGTTTTTTACCTCCGGCACTTCTCCAAGCAATGTATTTGTATCTGGAGTAAATGACTCGGGTCCAGAAAAAAATTTTCTAATTCCTGCTGTTTCTAAAACTGGAAATCTTTTTATTGCAGTGGCTAAATAAGGCTCAAAATGCTCAAAATTTTCTTGAAATTCTCCAAAGGAAAAATTCTCTGGAACTTTATTGGTTTTATCCCATGCTGGGATTGATTGAGATTCAAAAATTCCAACTAATATTTTTCCAGCATCTTCTTTTATATAAGTTCTGTTATCAAAATCTCTTATCACTGGTAAAGTTTTAGAAAGATTTTCAATCGGTTCAGTAATAATATAGAAGTGTTCTGCTGGATAAAGAGGAATGCTTACTCCAGCTTTTTCTCCAATTTGGCGTGACCACATTCCTGATGCTAAAACTATATACTCACAATCAATTTTTTGACCATTTACTTTTACACCAGAAATTTTTCCATCTTTATTTATGATCTCATCAACGGGAGTTTTTTCAAAAATCTTTGCCCCTTCCATTCTTGCTGCTTTTGCTAACATATGTGTTACTCCAGATGGGTCTGCAGCTCCATCGCCTGGCATCAAAATCCCTCCTAAAACTTCCTCAGTATTTACAATTGGATAATCTTTCTTAATTTGTTCTTTATCTAAAATTCTAACATCAACATCAAAAAGTTGTGCAGTTGTTGCTTGTCTTTGAAGCTCTTGCCATCTACCTTTATTCTCAGCAATTGAAAGTGCACCGTTTAATCTTAATCCTGCTGAATGATCAACTTTCTTTTCAAGTTCTTTATAAAGATCCAAAGTATATTTTCTAATTTTGGTAATTGCTGCTGATGGACCTAATTGACTTACTAATCCAGCTGCATGCCAAGTCGTACCTGATGTTAACTGATCTCTTTCTAAAAGGATTGTATCTTTCCAACCAAATTTAGCTAAATGATAAGCAACTGAACAACCAACTACTCCACCTCCGATAACAACAACTTTGGTGCTACTTGGAAGTTTTTTTTCCATTTAATTAATTTTTGATTGCATCTCCTGGGTTAACATATTCATGTCCAAATACATCTGCAACAGCTTTATAAGTCACATGACCCTTATGAACATTTAATCCTGCTAAAAAGTTTTTATCTTCACTAAGAGCTTTTTGATAACCTCTATTAGCTAATTTGACCAAATAAGGAAGTGTTGCTTTGTTTAATGCGATAGTTGATGTTCTAGGAACCCCTCCTGGCATGTTAGCTACACAATAATGAACAACATTATCAACTATAAAAGTTGGATCATTAAAGGTCGTCGGTTTACTTGTTTCTACACAGCCACCTTGATCAATTGCAACGTCAACAATAACTGAGCCTCTTTTCATTAATTTTAACATATCTTTAGTGACTAATTTAGGCGCCTCTGCTCCAGGAATTAAAACTCCTCCTACTATTAAATCTGCTTCAGCTACTAACTTTTTTAAATCTATCTTATCACTTTGTTCTGGAATAATTTTATCACCAAACATTTCAACTAATTGTTTTAACCTTGCCTCTGATTTGTCTACAACATGAACTTTTGCTTTCATGCCAGTTGCTATAGTTGCAGCATTTTCTCCTACAACACCTCCACCTAAAATTAAAACGTTAGCTGGTTCACCACCAGGAGCTCCACCCAATAATACTCCTCTACCTTTTTGGTTTTTTTCTAAACAATGTGCTCCAGCTTGAACTGACATACGTCCTGCTACAGCACTCATTGGTGCAAGTAAAGGAAGCCTTCCATTATCATCAGTAATGGTTTCATAAGCTATATTAATACTTTTTGATTTTACCAAACCCTCTGTCAATTCTTTTGCAGCCGCCAGATGTAAATAAGTGTATACGATTTGATTTTCTTTAATCATTTCAACCTCAACTTTTTGAGGTTCTTTAACTTTAACAATTATTTCAGCATCATTAAAAATATCAGTGGCTTTTTCAATAATTTTAGCACCGGCATTTTTGTACTGATCATTGTCGAAACCTGCTTCAAAGCCTCCATTGTTTTCTACTAATACTTCATGTCCTTCAGAGACAAGAGTTTTTACACTATCTGGTGTTAAGCCTATTCTATTTTCTTGAGGTTTAATTTCTTTAGGTACGCCAATTCTCATTAACGAAATTTAATTCTTTTTACTTTTTGCGTAATTAGTTATTCCGGTTCTTAATTTTTCAATAATTTCATCAATATGTTTTTTTTCACAAATAAACATCGGTGCTATAATTAAACAATCACCTGTAGCTTTGAAATTTACTCCAGCATCATAACAATGTTTAAAAGTAGCTAAGCCTGCTTTACCAGGTCTACCATCAGTTTTAATATCTATACCGCCCATCATTCCATAGCCTCTAATGTTATCCACTACATCAATGTCTTTTAATGAAAATAGTCCTTCTTGGAAGTAAGGAGCTAGTTCTTTTGCTCTATTAAAAATATCTTCTTTTTCAAAAATATCTTGAACAGCTAATGCTGCTGCAACAGAAACTGGTATTCCTGAATAAGTATAACCATGAAATAATTCTATCGCACCTTTTGGAGAATTATCCATAACCGCATCATAAATCTCTTCTTTACAAGCAACCACACCAAATGGAACTATCCCATTAGTTGTTGCTTTAGCCATAGTCATTATGTCAGGTGTTACACCAAACTCTTGAGCTCCAAAAGCTGAACCAGTTCTTCCCCATCCAGTAATAACTTCATCAAAAATCAAAAGAATTTTATGTTTGTCACAAAGTTCTCTTAATCTTTGTAAATATCCAACTGGTGGAACTAAAGTTCCTGTTGAACCAGCAATTGGCTCAACAATGCAGGCTGCAATATTTTCTGAACCAAAGTTAGTACAAATTCTTTCTAGGTCATTAGCAATTTCAGCGCCTGTTTCAGGTTGGCCTGATATAAATTTATGTTCATCTAAATGTGTATGTCTCATATGAACAACACCTGGCATCAAAACACTTGCATAAGCTTTGACATTATTAATCATACCACCTACTGATGTTGCTCCAATATTCATCCCATGATACGCACGTTCTCTTCCAACAAATCTAAATCTTTGTCCCTCGCCTCTTGCTTTATGGTAAGCAATACTAATTTTGATCGCTGTTTCAACTGCAGTAGATCCACAAATTGTATAAAAAATTTTATTTAAATTTCCTGGTGTATGTTTTGAAATTCTAGTTGCTAATTCAAAAGATCCACCAAATCCTTGTTGGAAGGGTTGACAATAATCTAAAGTTTGTAATTGATTTGTTATTGCTTCAATAATTTCTTTTCTACCATGTCCTAAAGGATTGCAGAATAATCCTGAGCTAGCATCAATTTGAGTTTTACCTTGGTGATTTTTTAAATATACACCTTTTGCCTCCACTATAAGTTTTGGATTTTCTTTAAAATCTTTATTAGATGTAAACGGCATCCAATGTTCATTTAAAGAATTAGGTACAGATGTTCTTTTTTCTGAGCTCATATTAAAATTTTATAATTGGTTAATTAATGAATCCTTAGACTAATTAAGTCCAATAAACCACCAAAATAATTGTCACAACTTTAAGTTGTGTAACTAGAATGAGCATTTTTTTGTTTTACATATAGGTCAATTTAATCTTAAAATTGAAACATATAAATAAACAAGGAAGAGGAAAAATGAAAAAAATAATTAGTTTTATTCTTGGATGTTTTGTAGCTCTTAATCTTTCAATTTCAGTTGCTAATTCTGCAGCTAATGAAGTTAGAGTTGCATACTTCTTAGAGTGGCCAAGCCCAAATCTAGAGGATATGATGAAGAAAAACTTCGCTAAAGCTCTAGGGGTTCCTGTTAAGTGGACAAACTTTACTAACGGTGGTGCAATGACTGATGCTATGTTAGCGGGTGATATTGATATCTCTTACTCTCAAGGTTTAGTTCCATTCATTAATGCTGTTAAATCAAAAGCTCCTATCAAACTTGTAGATGTTGCTATGGAATACGGAATGGGTGGTACAACATGTGTAACATCTAATGCTTCAGGTATAACAAAAGCTAACGCTACAGAACTTGAAGGTAAAAAAGTTGCTGTTCCACTAGGTACAATGGCTGAATACGTTTTTGATGAAAGTATGAAAGTTGTAGGTGCGGACAGAAAAAAAATGGATATCATTCAAATGGACCCTGAAGAAGGCGCTGCTGCTTTGGTAAGTGGTGATGTTGTAATGGCATGTTTATTCGGTGGTAACTCAATTAAAGCTGCAACTGCAGTTGGATCTAGATTACTTACAGTTCAAGAGGCTAGAGACGCAGGTATCCTAGGTATTGATATCACTTCAGTAACTACTAAGTTTATGAAGGAAAATCCAGGTATGCTAAGAACTTTTATTGAAGTAACTCATGAGGCTAATGCAAGATATAGAGCTGGTAAAAGCGATATGAATGCAATGTCAAAAGCTTCTGAAATGAAAGTTGCTGATATGAAAGAAACTTTAAGTGGCTTTAAATTTCTAACACCAGAGGAAACTAAACAATCTATGGAAAGTGGAAATCTTGATGCATTCTTAAAAGGAATGGGAACACCAAGAGGAAACGTAGATACTAGTTTTTTACCTTTATAATCTAAGGGTAATTTAAATTTTAATAGGCGCCAATTGTAATAAATTGGTGCCTATTTTTTTATTAAAAATTCAAATATAAAGTCTCTTTATGAGTGATTTAATTTCACAAAATCTAAACATGATTTTTAAAACTCCTAAAGGAGAAACAGTTCACGCTTTAAAAGATTTAAATTTTACTCTCAAAAAAGGAGAGCTTCTTACTGTTCTTGGGCCGTCTGGTTGCGGAAAAACTACATTGCTTAACATTACTGCAGGATTTATTAGACCAACTTCAGGAAGTATTACTCTCAATAATAAAGAAATAGATGGACCAGGAGTTGAAAGGGGAATGGTTTTTCAACAAGGTGCTTTATTTGAATGGCTAACAGTTGCTGAGAATGTCAACTTTGGATTAAGAATGAAAAAAGAAGATCCAATTAAAACTCAAAAAAAAGTTGATGAATGGTTAGAGATTGTTGGATTAAAAGGTTTTGGAAACACTCCAACTTATCAATTATCTGGAGGAATGCAGCAGAGAGTTGCCCTTGCAAGATGTCTAATCAACAACCCAGATTTGATTTTAATGGATGAACCATTAGGAGCCCTTGATGCTCTTACAAGAGAAAAAATGCAGTCCCTAGTTTTAAAAATTTGGAAAGAAACTGGTAAAACTATTATTCTTATTACTCACTCAGTTGAAGAGGCCTTGCTTCTAGGTGAAAGATTATATGTGATGGCTCCAAGACCAGGAAGAATACATAAAGAATATAATCTGCCATTCGCTTCAATGGGTTTAAAAGAAGATTTAAGAGAAATCAAAAAAAATAAAGAGTTTTCACAAAAACGAGAAGAAATCCTTGAAATGATCTGGAACATGGAAGAGGAAATAATGGGGAAAGATAATTAAATGTTAACTCAAATATTAACTTTTCTAATATTCTTTGCCGTAGTCGGCTGTATTCTTTACGGAAGAAGATTGATAAAGACTGAAAAAGTAGATGCTGTATTTGGAAATCCAGAGAGAGCATTAGGTGGTACTCACTGGGTAATTGTTGGAAGTAGTTTTTTACTTTTAATTTGGCTCTATTATTCTTGGGATATTGCTAAAGGATTTTATCCAAAATCTGCCAACGAGTTATGCCAAGTTGCGAAAGTTAATGACTCTTTGCTTGGATTAAAATATCAATTTCCAATTGAAGAAAGAGAGTTCAAAAGTACTTCACAAATCAAAAAAGAGAATAAAAATTTAAAATTAATTCAAAATGAGATTCAAAATTCTGAGGAACTAAATAGCCAACAAAAAACGATACTAATTAGTTATATAAGTAAAACTAATCAACTAATCCCTTTACTTACAAATGAGGATTTGTTGGAGATTGAGACTCAACAAAAAATAGATGATATCACTGGAAAAATTAATCTATTAACTGAAAATTTCCAAAAACCTGATTATCCATTTGAAAGTGAGCAAGAACTCAATGAGCGACTTAAGGCAGTAGCAGAAGAAGGTGGTTGGGGTATAACTAAGGTAGATGCAGGCTCAGGTTCTATTGAAAATACATTAGAAGTGCCTTTAGTGCCTGCAACGTATAGAGGTTTAAAGTTTCACACTGCCGCTCAAGAATTAAATTTAATAAGTGATGAATTTTTTAAGTTAAGAAATCATAATCCTCAATTCAAAAATAAGATTAAAGAGCTAAAAGAGGAAATCAAATCTTATAGAAAAAGTTTAAGTGATAGTGAGGAAGTGGCTTCAACATACGCAAAAAATATTGTTAAGATCGCTAGAAGAATAGAATTTGCAAGTATTTACCCTCCTAATGCATTAGATAAGATGCAGACAGCAATTGTTAAATTTGATAATGCTCAAAAAAAAGAACAAGGTGGACTGAGATTAATTGATATTTTTTTATTTCCTGCAGGAACTATTGTTGCCAGTGGTCCAAGTTGTTCAGAACAGGGATCAGGTAGGTGGTTGCCTAAACCATCTGATACCTTCAATAAATTTATATTAATGTCAAAACCCAGTGTAGGGTATAAAGATATTCCTTTATTGTGGATACAAATGGTTGATGTGAGCAAAATGATTGGCTTTATTTTGCCAGACTGGATTGCAGATATTTTACCAGGTGAGTATCCTGTTCATAGTAAAGATGGAATAGTAAAACAAAACTTCAAAGGTGGAGTTTTAAAAATTGTAACTGGTGATTTTAATTTATTTAAAGTGCCTGTTCCTTATGGTCATATTTGGGATTCTTTTTTAAGAGTTTTTCTTGGTTTAGTTTTTGGCATATTAATTGGTGTCCCTCTTGGTCTATTTATGGGTTTAAATAGATTTGCAAAAGGTTTTTTTGATCCTTTGATTGAGCTTTATAGACCTGTTCCTCCTCTTGCATGGGCTCCTCTTATAATTTCGGTCTTAGGAATTGATAATACTGGAAAAGTATTTTTACTATTTATGGTTTCTTTATCTATAATGATTATTTCTGCAAGAGCAGGTGCATCGGGAACACAATTATCAAAAATTCATGCAGCTCACTCATTAGGAGCATCAAAAAGACAAATATTAAGACATGTTATTTTTCCAAACTCATTACCAGAGATACTTACTGGTATAAGAGTTGCAGTAGGTATGTGTTGGGGAACCTTGGTAGCTGCAGAATTTTTAGCTGGTACTACTGGTATTGGTTTTGTTGAAAATGTAGCCAAGAAATATTTTCAATATGAGGTGATTTGGATAACAATTTTTATCATGGGAATGCTTGGATTATTATTTGATATAACACTTAGAAAAATAATTGATAAAACAATTCCATGGCGTGGAAAAGGTTAAGTTGAAAGCTCCAATACTAAAAAAAGAAGTTATCAAAATATTTAAAAAATATGGTCTAAGTCAAGACCACGCTAAGATTTCTGCTAATGCTTTGATCAACGCAGAGCTAGTCGGTGCTTTTGGTCATGGTATTTCAAGATTAAAAATGTATTGTGATCGAATATCAAAAAAAGTAATTAATCCAAAACCCAAAATAAAGATTAAAAAGATATCACAATCAATTTCACATATTGATGCCGATAATAGTATAGGGTTTGTTGCAGCTGATATAGCTATTAAAAAGGCTATTTCAAATGCCAAAAAAACTGGAATAGGTTTAGTTGCTGTTAGAAACAGTGGCCATTATGGTCTCTCTGGTTATTACGCAGAACAAGCCGTAAAAAAAAATTTGGTTACCATGATATATACCAACGGTCCACCAGCTGTGGCTCCGCATGGTGCTTTTAAAAGCTTATTTGGCACTAATCCAGTTTGTTTCGGAACTCCTAGTGGCTCAAAAATACCTTTTATTTTTGACTCATCAATCTCCATGATCAATAGAGGAAAGATTAGATTTGCATCAAAAAATAATCAGAAACTACCATTGGGTGTTGCTTTAGATAAGTTTGGTAAACCAACAATCGATGCAAACAAAGCTCTTAAAGGTGTTCAGTTACCTATTGCAGGATTTAGAGGTTCAGGATTAGCATGGATGGTTGATATATTGAGTGGTGTTTTAACTGGTGGTAATCATGCTGGCAGAGTTAAAGATCCTTTTGAAGATTTTACCGGACCACAAAATATAGGGCATTTATTTATCACATTTAAAACAAATTTATTTGTAAAAGATTATAATCAAAGGATTAAAGATAATATCAAAAGAGTAAAACGACTACCTAAAGTTAAAGGAATAAAAGAAATAATGTATCCAGGGCAAAATAAATATAAAAGATATAAAATGAATTTAAAAAAAGAAATTAAAATGTCTAAAATTATTCAAAAAGAATTTGAAATTTTAAAAAACTAATCATGCTTTCAAATAAAGAAATTATTGTTCCAAATAATCTATTAAATGCTGCTCTAAAAAATAAAGGAGTGAAAGCTGGAATTGTTAATGCTGGGAAACCATTGCCAATGTTATCTGTTCAAGATGCGGTCAAAGAAAATTTAATTGATCCAATTTTTATAGGAGATGAAAAAGAAATTCTAAAGTGTGCAGCAGACTTAAAGTGGGATATTTCTAAATATGAAATTATTAATGAACCAGTTGAAAATAATACTGCAGGTATAGCTGCAAAACTAGCTAGTGAAGGAAAAATAAGAATTATAGTCAAAGGACATATACATACAGATATTTTAATGAAAGAGGTTCTAAAAAGAGAATATAACTTGTTGGGAAAAACAAGGTTAAGTCATATCTGGCATATGACGTTAGAAAAAGATGATAAACCTCTTATAATTACTGATGGTGCTTTAAATGTGTTACCAAATGTAAAAACCAAAATGCATATCTTAAAAAATGTAATTAATTTTTCTCATAGAATTGGAATTGAAAAACCAAAAATTGCAGTGTTGTCTGCCACAGAAGAAGTTTTAGATAGTGTTCCAAGTTCTAAAGAAGCTGAAGAAATTACAAATCTTGCAAAAAAAGAAAATTTAAATGCCGATGTATTTGGGCCTTTGGCTTTTGATAATAGTATATCAAAAAAATCTGCAGCTATTAAAGGTATTAAAAATGATGTTGCGGGAATTGCTGATGTTTTATTAGTGCCTAGTGTTGAGACAGGTAATGCATTGGTTAAGATGTTAATATATTTTAGTGGTGCATGTGCTGCAGGAGTAGTTGTAGGTGGTAAAGTACCTGTGGTAATTACTAGCCGCTCTGATGAAGCGCCTGCTAGACTAGCATCAATAGCTGCAGCTGTTGTTGCACTAGATTAAATGTTTGATTGCAATAAAATTAAATTTATCTTAAATAATTCATCAATTATAAAAATGTATTAATGGCTATTACTTATTTAAAAAAGTCTCCAAAAACTTCGTCCACTGACGATAATAAGACAACAGGGATAGTTCAAGATTTATTAAAAAATATCGAAAAAACAAAAGAACAAGGCTGCATCGATTTAACTAAAAAATTCGACAAGTATGATGGGGAAATCATAGTATCAAAAGACAAAATTGAGGAAATTAAAAAAACCTTAGATCAAAAAACAAAAGATGATATTCAATTTTCATTTGAAAGGGTTAGAAAATTTGCTGAAGCACAACTTAAAAATTATGGACAAGATTTTGAAGTAGAACTTTCTGATGGTTTGTATGCAGGTCAAAAATTAGTGCCTGTAAATACAGCAGGTTGCTACATCCCAGGTGGAAGATACGCTCATATTGCATCTGCTGTAATGAGTGTAACTACAGCAAAAGTTGCTGGAGTAAAAAATATTATTGCGTGTAGTCCTCCCAAAGAAGGTGTTGGTGCCCACCCTACTATTGTATACACAGCTGATCTTTGCGGTGCAGATGTTATTTTAAATTTAGGAGGAGTTCCTGCAATTGCAGCAATGACTAATGGATTATTCAAAAATCCCCCTGCAGATATAATTGTAGGACCAGGAAATCAATTTGTAGCTGAGGCTAAAAGAATTTTATATGGAAAAGTTGGTATTGATTTGTTTGCAGGACCAACTGAAATTGGAATTATAGCAGATGCTAAAGCTGATCCAGAAATTGTTGCGGTAGATTTAGTAGGACAAGCTGAGCATGGATATAACTCACCATGTTGGCTTTATACAACTAGTAAAGAATTAGCCGAAAAAGTAATGAAAAGAGTTCCAGAATTAATCGCAGAACTTCCAGAAGTTCCAAGAACAAGTGCTGAAGCAGCGTGGAGAGATTATGGTGAAGTAATACTTTGTGACACTGATGAAGAGATAGTTAAAATTAGTGACGAATATGCACCTGAACATTTAGAAGTCCAGACCGAAAATTTAGAATGGTTTCATGAAAGATTAACAAATTATGGTTCTTTGTTTGTGGGTGAAGAAACAACTGTTGCATATGGCGACAAATGTTCTGGTACAAATCATATCTTACCAACTAAAGGTGCAGGAAGATACACGGGTGGATTATTTGTTGGAAAATTTATTAAAACTTTAAGCTTTCAAAGAATGACAAAAGAGTCTACTAAATTAGTTGGTGCTGCTGCAGCTAGAATTTCTAGATACGAGGGAATGGAAGCTCATGCAAGAACAGGAGATGTAAGACTTAGAAAATATGGTTTTTCTAATTAATTCTCTGGTACAAAAATTAAACACAATCCATTATTACAAAATCTTTTTCCAGTAGCAGTAGGTCCATCTAAAAAAACGTGGCCATGATGTGCACCACAATTTGCACAATGATATTCAATTCTTTTCATTCCAAAAGAATAATCAATCTTAGTTTTAAAAGCTCCTGGCAAAGCTTCAGAAAAAGAAGGCCAACCCGTTCCACTATCGAATTTTGCTTTTGATGAAAATAATTTTGCTCCACAATTTGCACAATGATAAAATCCATCTCTTTTTTCTTTTAGTAATTCACTGGTAAATGGTCTCTCAGTGCCCTCATTAAACATTATATCTTTTTGGGTTTTAGTCAGATCAGGATTAATAATTTTTTTTGTAGCTGATTTTAAGAATTGATAAGGCAATGATACAAAAAGTATAGAGAGTCCAAATAATTTTAAAATTTTTCTTCTTAAAAGCATATTAGATAAGATTAGTTTGAAATTGAGATTTTAACATGTGCTATAGTTGTCAGTCAAAATGCTTTTAATTAAAGAAAATATGCAGTTTCTTTAATTATATAAATTGTCAGCAAAGACATGAAGCTGATAATGAATCCATTAATATATTTCCACGTTTTATCACTTTGAGCATATCTTGAAAAATATACTGATGAGTAACCAAGTAAAAAGAAAAATATGAAAGATGCTACAGAAGCGCCAATACCAAAATAAATTTTTTCATCAAATAAAAAATTTTTTGAAAAATTTCCTAAAAAGAAAACTGTATCGGAATAAACATGTGCGTTTAGATAGGTGAAACCAAGTGTTTTTAATATAATCTTAGCACTAGTGGTATCTTTTTTTTCAATATTGAAATTAACACTAAGACTAAAAGATTTAATTTTTGAATATATGAAATAGATTAAAAAAATTATTAAACAGATGTTTAAAGTAAGCTCTATAAATATATTAAAATATTGATGGAAAAAGTGGAATAAAAGAATGCCTGAAAATATTAAAATTAAATCTGAAAATGAACAAATTAAACAGACTAAAAAAACATACTGTTTTTTAAGCCCTTGCTCTATTACAAAGATATTTTGTGCACCAATCGCTAGGATTAAACTAAGCCCGGTAATAAAACCTAATACCAGGTATTCCATCTAAACTAAAATTATTCTGGATTAGCTGTTAAAGTTTTAATCTCTAGAATATTTTCGTTAGGGTCTTTTACAAAAAATGTTTCTTGCTCGTATTTTGTTCCTTTAAATCTTAGATAAGGTTCATCATAATACTTTGCACCTTTTTCTTTCAATCTATTTTTTAAAGTATCAAAATCTTTTCTTGATAAATGAACTCCAAAATGTGGAACAGAAACGTTACCCATATCTACATCGTGTCTTTCGTTATCTAGTTTATGTTCACTTGCATGGAGAGTTAATTCATTTCCCCAAAAGTCAACATCAGCCCACTCTTGTGCTGAATTATCAAGTCGGCAGCCCAATGTTTCACTATAAAACTTTTTTGCTGTTTCTAGATCTCCGCATGGGATTGCTAGATGAAAACAATTAGTATTTTTGTACATTATTTCTCCTTTAAATACTGTTTAGAAGCACTATATAGACATTAATTATTTTTATCAAGCTGACAAAATTATATGACTGATTTTTTACAATCTATAATAGACAGAGATCCTGCGGCAAAATCTAAGTTAAGTCTAATCTTAACTTACCCAGGGGTTAAGGCTATTTTTTTTCATAAAATTGCAAATTTTTTTGCAATTGCAAAATTTAATTTAGTTGCAAGAATCATTTCTCAATTTTCAAGATTTTTAACAGGAATAGAAATTCATCCAAAGGCAAAGATTGGAAAAAATTTATTTATTGATCACGGTATGGGAGTTGTGATCGGTGAGACATCTGAGATTGGAAATAATGTTACAATTTATCATAATGTTACATTAGGTGGAATTGCTCCAAGTATAAACACTAATGATCAAAGAGATACTAAAAGACACCCGACTTTAGAAGATAATGTTGTTGTTGGATCTGGTGCTCAAATTTTAGGACCAATAACAATTGGTAAAAATTCCTTAATCGGTGCAAATGCAGTGGTTACTAAAAATGTTCCAGAGAAATCAATAATGGTAGGAATTCCAGCTACAAGAGTTGGTGATGCTACAAAAGGATTTCAACCTTATGCTGTTACTGATAAAGATAAAGATTAATGTCACAAATAAAAAATAACTTTATCGAGTCGGTTGGCAATACACCTTTAATAAAATTAAAAGCAGCCTCAGAGATCACTGGATGTAATATTTATGGAAAAGCGGAGTATCTAAATCCAGGTGGATCCGTTAAAGATAGAGCTGCTCTTGCATTGATAAAAGATGCACAAGAAAAAAAGTTAATTTCAAAAGGTGGAATTGTTGTTGAAGGTACCGCAGGTAATACTGGGATTGGTTTATGTCTTTTAGGAAATTCCTTAGGTTATAAAACAATAATTGTAATGAATGATAACCAAACCCAAGAAAAAAAAGATACTTTAAAAAATATTGGTGCAGATCTTAGACTGGTGCCACCCAAGCCTTATAAGGATGATGGTAACTATGTAAAAGTTGCAGGTCGTCTTGCTGAAGAATTAAAAAGTGCAAATAATAATGGTGTAGTTTGGGCAAATCAATTTGATAACACTGCTAATGCAAAAGGACATTACGAAACGACTGGACCAGAAATTTGGGAACAAACTGATGGTAAAGTAGATGGCTTTGTCTGCGCATCAGGAACAGGAGGCACCATCGGTGGTGTAAGTAAATTTCTTAAAGAAAAAAATAAAGATATAAAAATTTATTTGTCAGATCCAACAGGCTCTGCACTCTATAATCACATTATGAATGGTGAACTTAAAGCTGAGGGTGGATCAATAACCGAAGGTATTGGTTCAAGCAGAATAACTAAAAACTTTGCTGAAGCTAAAATTGATGGTGCTTTTTCAATCAGTGATCAAGAGTCTTTACCCGTGCTTTATGATTTAATACAGCATGAGGGGTTAAGTTTAGGAACTAGTTGTGGAGTAAATATTGCAGGTGCAATTAGATTAGGAAAAGAGCTAGGTCCAGGAAAAACAATTGTAACAATTCTTTGTGATAGATCAGATAAATACAACTCAAAGATGTTCAATAAATCTTTTTTAAAGGAAAAAAACCTCCCTATTCCAAGCTGGTTATAATAACGCATACCAGGCATGTAACAAAACAGTTACATTTTTATACTAATATTATTTAACGTTGAGGGATTATGAAAAAAATTATTATAATTTTATCTTTTTTCATTTTTACATCTGCTAATGCAGGAATGAGTGACAAAGATAAATCAAAAGCATGGGATTGTGTTGGTATTTATATGGCTAACTACTTTCTTCCATCAGGTGAAAAATTTGAGTACGGAATGAAAGAAAAATCAATTTCAACTGTAAAAGTTTTAAAAACTTATGCTCTTGAAATAGGTATTCCAGAAAAAGATTGGGATGCTGGAGTAAACAAAGCAGTTGATAAACATTACGGTTCCAAATACGACAAAGCTAAAACTGACAAATGTCATACTTTTGTTGAAGCTTTGGTTCCTAATGGAGCTGAAAGAGTAAAAAAAGTAGTCCAAACTTTATATTAAGGAGAGAAAATGAAAAACTATATGGTAACTCATACTTTCAAATCGAAAGAGATGAAAGCAAAATTTAGTGAAACAGTAGCTTCAATGAAAATGGAAGATATTGTTAAATCAATGACAAGTGATAAAGCGGCATGTCAAATGACTTGGAATACCCCAGGTGACACAATGCAAATGTTTTGCTGGTGGAAAGCTAACAGTGAAGCAGATATCAATAATCAATTAGGTCAAATGAATGATTTCTTCGAACCCCATAAATTTACTGAATGTACTGACCAGGTGATGGACTATAACGCTTAAAAGGAAAATTTATGAAAGCAATCTACACAAGAACTATCGGTGTTTATGATGATAAACTTGGTGAGGCCATGGAAATTTCTAAAGGATTAGCAAAAGTTAGAAAAAAACATTATCCAGATCATGAAGTTTACTTTTCATTTCAAATTGGTGGAAACCCAAGGACGGTAAGAGAAACACTTGTTGGCGAGCAGTTTACTGATAAAGCATTTGAAAATGATACAAATATGTCAGCTGATCCTGAATTCGTTGAACTTCAAAAAAAAATGAAGGGTGTTTTTAAAGAAGGTACAATTCAGGATGAAATGAGAATGGTTTTTAACGATTAGGAGACAAAATGATAGAAAAATTTAATGGAATATTTTATTTAATAATTTACTTAGTTCATTTTATTGGAGTTGGTGTTTATGCATTTCAAACTATTTTTGGCACTAAAAGCTTTATGGAAAGATTTGGTATTGATCCAAGTGGAGCAATAATGATTAGAATGGCAGGAGCATTTATGCTTGCTGTATTTTTAATGTCAATCTATGTAGGTTTTATTAGACCTGGGGGTTTGGAAAATACATGGGGATTCTTAAATTTAGTTTTTATAAATAATCTATGTATTTTTTTATGTAATTTTTATTCTATTAAAATAAATAAAACAGGTGTGAATGAAAAAACTACAAACGAGGGTGTTATTGCACCGTTCGTATTTACGATTATGAGTGCAATTTTATGCTACGGTTTAGCTGATAAAATTTACACTTAATGTCTGGGTTTGCGATATTCAACATAGATGTAAAAAAACCTGAGGAATATAAAGAGTACGTAGAAAAAGTGAAACCGATTGCTGAAAAATTTGGTGGGGAATATATTGTTAGAGGTGGTGAAACAAAAGTATTAGAAGGAACTTGGGCATATCCTAGAACAGTTGTTATTAAGTTTCCAAGTTATGAAAAAGCTTTAGAATGGTATAACTCTGATGAATACAAACCAATTAAACAAATCCGTTTAGAAAACTCAATTGGTAACGGAATAATAATTAAAGGAGTATAAAATGTCGATATTAAAAAGATATACTGATGCAATAGATAAAAAAGATGAGGCAACTATGAATGAACTTTTGCATGATGATTTTAAATTCACAATGCATAAATCTGGAAATTCTTTAGGAAAAGCTGATGTTATAAGATGGGCAATGAGTGGAGATATCAATCAAGATAAAACTAGGGTTGTATATGAAAATGATGAAGTGGGTGTACACCATTCTTTTGTTACATTTAATGACGGAAATGTTGAAGCTGTAATGGCGGTTTATAGATATAAAGACGGAAAAATTGTTAGTTTAGAAACCGGCGCTACTCCAATGTCTAAGTAAGTGAAAAAAATTTCATTCACTTTTATTTTTTTCTTATTTTCATCGTCTTTATTGGCTGATGATAATAAAAAAGAAATTGATAAATTATTTATTCAATTAAAAAGTGCTTTAAATTTTGAAAATTCAAAAAAAATAGAGGATAAAATTTGGGATCTTTGGACTACTCACCCAACTAAAAATAATTTAACAAAGTTATTAGCTGATGGGTCGACTGCAATGATGGATAATAAACTTGATGCTGCATATGATAAATTTACTAAAGTAATTGAGCTTGATCCTAATTGGGCAGAGGCTTGGAATAAAAGAGCAACAGTATTATATTTAATGGGTAAATACGAGCTATCACAAGCTGATATTGACAAGGTACTTAAGATAGAAAAAAGACATTTCGGTGCACTAACAGGCCAAGGTTTAGTTCAAACAGCTTTAAAAAACTACCAAAAAGCTATTGATAGTTACATTGAAGCTCATAAAGTTCATCCGTTTATGAAGTCTCCTATGATTATGATGGAAAAGCTTCAAATTGAATTGCAGAAACAAAGTATTTAAAAATGTTTCCAAAAAAATATTCTAACCTTTTATTTATATTAGTTATGGGATTTGGGATGAGTCTTTTAATGACACTAATAATTACTTATATAAATACTGGAATGGATAATGAGTATGTCGAACGTTTTTTTAAAGCATGGTCAGTAAGTCTTCCAATTGCAATAATTGCAGCCCTTCTTGTAGGTCCCCCGATTAAAAAATTTGTAGATAAAATTACCAAATAAGAATATCTTTTATTTGTGAGTAACGTTATAGCTTTTCTAATTCTTATACTTGCTGTCATATTAGGAACTGCAGCAAATAGTTTTGCAAAAAGTGCAAATGGTTTCACATTGTTAGTTCCTAGTTTAATTACTGCAATCACAATAATTGGTTGCATGTTTACTCTTTCAATAGTGATGAAAACTATACCTGTTGGTATTACCTACGCATCTTTTGCTGGTTTATGCATAGTAGCGACTTCAATTGTTGGAATATATAAATTCAATCAAGTGCCTGATCTATTCACAATCATTGGTTTGATATTAATTATATCAGGAGTCTTAATTGTTAATCTGCTGGGTAAAACAGGATAATTTATGGCAAATTTATCTGGTTATATCTTTTTAGCTTTAGCGATCCTTCTTGGAATAACTTCAAATGGTTTTTTAAAATCAACTAATGGATTTACAATAATTGGGCCAACTATTTTTTGTATAATATCTATAGTTGCTTGTATTTTTTGTTTATCTAAAGCTATGAATGTTATCCCAGTTGGTTTTACATACGCAACATATGGAGGTTTAACAATTACTGCAGTAACACTGTTTGGTGTTTTTAAATATCAGCAAATTCCAAACCTTTATGGGATTATTGGAATAAGTTTAATAATTATTGGTGTAATTCTTTTAAATACTTTGGGTAAAACTAGCTAGAAACTGGTTTTAAAATTTTAAGCATTTTTTTATGTAAATTATTATTAGCTGAACAAATAATATTTCCAGCTTTCTTAGCATCATCATTTTTCCAAGTCGAGACAATTCCTTTTGCAGCCTCAATAATTGGTATTAAAGAATGAATATCCCAAATTTTATTTCCACATTGAATAACAACATCAAGTTTACCCTCGGCAAAATGAGAATAACTTAAAGCATCCGAACAGGGAAATTGCATTCTTTTTAAAATTTGAGGAATTTTTTTTTGTTTATTCAATGACAGGCTGCCGTGAAAAGCTGCAGACAATTTCATTTTAGAATAAGTTGCTTTTTGGTTAACAAGTATTTTCTTTTTCTTTCCATTTTCTGAAACATACGCAGAATTAAATGAGGTATTAAAATAAAACTTTTTAAGAATTGGAAAATTAGCAAGACCTACGACTGGGTTACCTTTATAATTTAAAGATATCAAATTACTCCAAGTTGGATTTCCTATCACAAATGATCGAGTTCCATCTATGGGATCTATAACCCATGAATAATCACTTTTAGTTTTTTTGTAGCCAAATTCTTCACCTATAATTTGGTGATTTGGAAACCTTTTTTTAATCTCATTTCTAATGAATCGCTCAAAAGCCTTGTCAGCAGTTGTTACAGGGTCATAACCGCTTCTAAGTTTATTCGATACTTTAAAGGGTTTATTTAATTTAGAGTAATAAAATCTAGTTAATTTCTTAGCTAAACTTTCAATGAACTTAGAATAAAGTTTATAATCTGATGATTTTAAAATTTGCACAACGCTCTAATACTATTTTATTACTATTGATTAAAGCAAAATTTTAAATAATGATTTAAAAATACATGAAATTAGAGTTAAAAGATAACAAAGTATTTTTTGAAAATAAGGGTCATAAAAAAGAGATCCACCCATTTTGGCTTAGAGAAAGAGTTAAAGGAGAAAACTTTGTTGATAAGTCTACTCAACAAAGATTATTTGACCCAACTCAATTACCAGAAAACATTCAAATCAAAGATTTAAGCTTAAATAGTAATTTTTTAGAAATTAAATTCAATGACGGGGCTTCAACAAAAATTGCTATAGTTGATATTTTTAAAGAATTTTCAAATATTAATGATGTGAAACAAATTGAAAAAATAAAATGGGACTCTTCATTTAGAGATCAAAGTACTTTCAAATTCAAAGAAAATTTATTTGAAACAGATGAAATGTACAAAGCCTTGATTAATTTTTATCAATATGGCTTTGTAATTTTTAAAAATGTTCCAACAAAAAATAATTTTATTATAAACTTTGCAAATTCTATAGGAAGTGTGAGACGTACAAACTTTGGTGAATTCTTTAATGTAAAATCAAAACCAAATCCAAATGACTTAGCTTACACCTCTTTGCCTTTGGCTCCTCATACTGATAATCCATATAGGAATCCTGTGCCATGTATTCAAATGCTTCATTGTATAGAAAATGAAGTTACAGGAGGTTTATCAACTCTAGTTGATGGATATACTGTTTCTGAGAAACTTAAAAAAGATTGTCCAGAATATTATAAAATTTTAACTGAAGTAAAAATACGTTTTCAATTTATTGATGAAAGTGTGATTTTAGAGGATTGGGCTGAAATGATTCAGTTAGATGAAAACAGTAATTTCAAACAAGTACGTTTTAGTCCAAGATTAGATTTTGTCCCTTTAATTGACAAAGAAAAATTAGATTTATTTTATTCTGCAAGAAAAAAAATATCTGAACTCTATAATTCAGAAAATTTTAAAATAGAATTTAAACTTCTTCCAGGGGATCTGTTAATGATGGATAACTATAGGTTATTGCATGGCAGAACCACTTATGATGCTAATGAGGGAAATCGTTTTCTTCAGGGATGTTATATTGATTATGATAGTACTGAGGGCAGGCTTAAACATTTAAAAAGAAAATTTAATTATTAGGATAAATTTTCTATCTGTTTTTCAGCCTCTTTTATTGATTTTTCATAATCAAGGGACATTTGATCAGCACTTACTACCTCTACCTTTTCTATGCCAAAAAAATTTAAAATAAACTTCAACCAAGGAGTTAGAAAATCCTCATTGCTATTTAGCTTTGTCCCACCCGAAGTAATTACTAAATAAGCTTTCTTATTTTTTAGTAACCCTTCCCTTCTTCCATTGGGTTTAAATCTAAAAGTTTCCCCTACTCTTGCTGCAAGATCCGACCAGGCTTTTAAAGTTGCTGGAGGTCCATAATTATAAATTGGAGCAGAAATGATTATGATATCACTCTCTTTTAATTCTTTTACAAGTGTATCTGAAAGTTTGAACATTTTTTTATGTGTCTCTGTTTGATCTTTTGGATCTATTTTCATCCCTGACTCTGTTAAATTAGACACAAAAACCATTTCATCATTTAGATCTCTATAAATAACTTCATCATCAGGTTTTTTTATTTTATCTAAAAGCTTTTTTGCTAAAGCTCTTGAAGTTGAACCATCTTTTCTAGCGCTAGAATCTATTTGATAAATTTTCATAATTTAATTTACCCAAAATTTTGTAAGAATGGAAAAATATTTAATAAATAATATCCCAAGGCTTGCAATTGATTAGTTAATATCAAAATACCAGTAATTAGTAGAATTATTCCACCTATTTTTGATACTAAATTAATATTCTTTCTAAAATTTTTTGAAAAGATCAGGAACCTTTGTATTAAATAACCTGATAAAATAAATGGAATAGCTAATCCAATAGAATAAAAAGATAACAATAATATTCCTTGGCTTAAACTTTCCTCAGTTGCAGCCAAAACTAAAATAGATCCTAAAATAGGTCCAATACATGGTGTCCAACCAAATGCAAATGCCATTCCTATTAATATTGGGCTGAATACACTTTTGTTAATATTTGTTTGAATTCTCTTTTCATAATTTAAAAATTTTAAATTTATTATTCCAATTATATGAAGCGATAAGATTATTATAACTAGTCCTGCTGCTATTCTTAATTCATAAGAATTCTCCAGAAAAATTTGTCCTAGAAAAGTTGAGGCTGCTCCAAAGGTTATAAAGACTAAAGAAAAGCCAAATGTAAATAGAATAATTGGAAATAAATTGATGTTCTTTTTATCAACAAGTTCATTTATAGAACTTCCAGAAATATAAGAAATATAACCAGGTATAAGTGGTAAAACGCATGGTGATAAAAAACTTATCAATCCAGCTCCAAATGCAATAATTAATTCAATCATTATTTTTCTTCTACAACTTTCAATTTTTGTTCGCCAAGATTATCTACTCTTAAAATCATTTCATCACCGTTTTTTAAATAATCTGGTGGATTCATTCCCATCCCCACTCCTGCAGGTGTGCCTGTTGTGATAATATCACCTGGCATTAAAGTTATAAATTGACTGATATGTGAAATTAAAAAATTAAAATTAAATATCATTAAACTGGTATTTCCAGTTTGTCTTCTTTTTCCATTAAGATCTAAAGATAAATTTAAATTAAATAAATCGTCAATTTCATCCTTTGTTATCAAATACGGACCCAATGGACCAAAGGTGTCTCCAGATTTTCCTTTTACCCATTGACCACCTCTATCTTTTTGCCATTCTCTCTCACTTATATCATTACAAATACAATAACCTAATACATGTTTCTGAGCTTCATCCTCTTTAACATATTTAGCTTTACTTCCAATAACCATTGCAATTTCTACTTCGTGATCTAAAGACTTTGAATTTTTCGGTATTACAATATTATCATTTGGTCCGACAATACAATTTGGAGATTTATTAAAAACAATTGGTTCTTTTGGAGCATCAGAATTTGTTTCCTCAGCATGTGCCTTATAATTTAATCCTATTGCGATAAAATTTGCTGGTTTTATCACACAAGGTCCAATTCTCTTGGTGCTTTCAATTAATGGAAGAGAATTTAAATCTAGCTTTTTTATTTTATCTAAATTTTCAAAATTCAAATTTTCTGGTGTAAAATCTTTTAAAATATTTGATAAATTTCGAAAATTGTTTTGATTGTCAATAATTGCAGGTATTTCCTTGCCATGCTCACCAACCCTTAAAAGTTTCATCAATTAACCTTTAATACCAAGATGAGTATATTTAATGTTTAGATAATCTTTTATTGCCATTGACCCACCTTCACGTCCATAACCACTTTGTTTAATTCCCCCAAAAGGTGCTTCTGCAATAGCTACCATAGGTGTGTTAACAGCGACTGAACCTGTTTCTAATTGTTCTGACGCAAGATGTGCTGTCTCCATTGAGTTGGTGCATACATAACTACACAAACCAAGCTCATGATTATTAGCTCTTTTAATTACATCATCAAAAGATTTGAATGATAACATTGGAACCAACGGCCCAAAAGGCTCTTGTTTCATTATCGTAAAATCATCTTTTACGTCATCAAATATTGTGGGTTCATAATAAAAACCTTTATTAAACCCAGAGGGTCTTTTTCCACCTAGTAAAACTTTTGCACCTTCATCTTTAGTTTTTTCAACTAATTCCTCTATTTCGTTTAGCCTCTTTTTTGTGGTTAATGGACCTAATTGAGTTGAAGGATCCATACCGTCACCTATTTTCAATTTTTTTGTTTTCTCGATAAATAAATTTACAAATTCGTCCTTTTTTCTCTCGTGAATATAAAATCTGTTAGGCGATATACAAACTTGACCATTGTTTCTAAATTTAGCAGCAATTGCCATATCAGCTGCCTTTTTAATATCAGCATCATCAAACACAATAAAAGGTGAATGACCTGACAACTCCATTGTTACTCTTTGAACTTTATCTGCGGCTTGTTTTAATATTAGCTTTCCAACTCTCGATGATCCAGTTATAGAAATTTTTTTGACTATATCTGAAGCTATCAATTGTTGAGCGATACTTGGTGGATCACCTGATAAAAGATTCACTACGCCTGGTGGGACACCACATTCTCTACATATATCAACCATCTCCATTACAATTCCTGGAGTTATTACATCGGGTTTAACTATAACAGAACACCCAGCCGCTAATGCAGTTGAAATTTTTCTAGCAGATAATACTGCAGGAAAATTCCAAGGTGTTAATGCTGCAACAACACCAACTGGTTGATAGTAAACATGTACTCTTGTATCCTCAAATCTACTTTCAACAGTTTGTCCATAAATTCTTTTTGTTTCTTCGGCATTCCATTCAAAAATATCTGCAGCACCTCCTACTTCACCTTTAGCTTCTGCGAAAGGTTTTCCAACTTCTAATGTCATCCATTTAGCAAGCACATCTTGTTTCTCTCTCATTTTGTCTGCTATTCTTCTGATGATGTAAGATCTTTGCCAAGGAGCAGTTTTTTTCCAGACTTCTAATCCTTTTGCAGCAGACTTTAATGCTCTATCAACATCCTCAGGCGTAGCTTTAGAGGCTTTTCCCAAAACTTCTTCATTTGCTGGATTAATTACTTCGTAAGTTCCTCCATCTGATGATTTTTGCCATTTACCATCGATAAATTGTCCAAATTTTTCGTACATAAATTCAATTTAGCATTACTATAAGTTGTGTCTACTATGTAATTTTTACACATTAATTATCTCTGATTAGATGATACTCTTATTTTAAAAAAGGAGTTCAAGATGAAAGCATATATAATGGGTAATTACACTGAAAAAGCTTTTCAGGGTTTTTTAAAAGATCCAACAAGTGATAGAAAAGCTGTTGTAGAACAATTAACAAAAGCTATGGGTGGAACAATGCATAGCATGGATATCGTTAGAGGTTCTTATGATTTTGTAGTTGTTACTGACGTTCCAAGTTTTGATGATTTTGCAGCAATTAAATTGGTTGTTGAAGCATCTGGAGCTGTAAGAAATTTGACAATGCTTGAAGCAATTGATTTTACAAAAGCTACAACAAAAGCTAGTAAAATTGGTTACAAAGCCCCAGGTCAATAATCTTTTAGTATAACTTCCGGCTGCGGACTGGAAGTTATATTAATTTTTTTAATTTGGAAGAAAATTTAAGATTTTCGTTATTAAATTTTGAAGAATGTTTTTGGATGTAATCATCCATAATTTTTACTTTTTCATCTTCAAATTCAGAAACTTTTCTACTATTTAGATCAACATATAAAGCGAGAACTTCTATAGTTGATGCGAGAAACTTTTTTTCTTTATGAACCATTTCCATTTTATATTGCAGTCTTTTTTTGTCGTGATCAAAATAAACTAAATTAACGTCAACCTCATCATCAACTTTGAGCTCTTGATTGTAGGTAATATTTGACTCTACTATCATAGTGCTTTTACCAGTTGTTTTTGCTGAGTGCTCTCCCATTTTAAATATATTATTTAAAGTGTCTGCTCCATATTTATCAAAGATCAAAAGATAATATGATACGTTCATATGATTGTTATAATCTATCCAATCTTTAATGATTTTTTGAGAACTTAAGTAAACAGACATAAAAAATTAATGAATAATTAATTTTTCTTTGGGTCGTTATCCACAACCAGACAAATCTCAGATTTTGTCAAAAATCTTTTTCCAGTACCATTATCTAATGAAAACATTCCACCAATACCATTAACGGCATCTATTGTTAAATCAGTATGTTTCCATTTTTCATATTGGTCATCGTTCATATAAAAAGGCACTCCACCAATTTCTCCAAGCTTAACGTCGCTAGAACCAACCATGTACTCATTTCTAGGATAACACATTGGTGCACTTCCGTCACAACATCCACCAGACTGGTGAAATAATAGCTCTTCACCATGTTGGGCTTTAAGCTCTTCAATCAATTTTAGTGCTGAACTTGTTGCTTTTACTTTCATAAAAAATATGGCCCATGATTCCTCACGGGCCATTATATATTAGATTGTTTTTAAAAGAAGCCTAATTTCTTCTCACTGTAAGACACGTGAAGATTCTTCACTTGTCTGTAGTGGTTAAGCATCATTTTATGTGTTTCTCTTCCGATACCAGATTGTTTGTATCCGCCGAATGCAGCATGTGCAGGATAAGCGTGGTAACAGTTAGTCCATACTCTACCAGCTTGTATTTCTCTGCCCATTCTGTAAGCGATATTTCCATTTCTAGTCCAAACACCAGCACCTAAACCATAAAGAGTGTCATTAGCAATTTGTAATGCTTCTGCCTCATCTTTAAATTTAGTTACTGATACAACTGGTCCAAAAATTTCTTCTTGGAAGATACGCATTGAGTTATTACCCTCAAAAATAGTTGGTTCAATGTAGTTTCCTTTTTCTAAACCACTATTGATTTTTGCAACATTTCCACCACATAGAACTTTGGCACCTTCTTTCTTACCTAAATCTAGATAAGATTTGATTTTTTCCATCTGTTCTAATGATGCTTGTGCTCCAATCATTGTTTCCATTTTCAAAGGATTGTCTTGTTTTACAGCTTTTGTTCTAGCAATAGCCTTCTCCATGAACTTATCATAGATAGACTCTTGAACTAGTACTCTGCTTGGACAAGTACAAACTTCACCTTGGTTTAATGTGAACATTGCAAAACCTTCTAAGCATTTATCTAAGAAGTCATCATCTTTTGACATGACGTCTTCAAAGAAAATATTAGGAGATTTTCCACCCAGCTCTAACGTAATTGGTATTAAGTTTTGAGATGCATATTGCATAATCAATCTACCAGTTGTTGTTTCACCAGTGAAAGCAATCTTTTTGATTCTTTTTGATGATGCTAGTGGTTTTCCAGCTTCTAAACCAAAGCCACTTACTACGTTAACTACTCCTGGAGGTAATAAATCTCCAATTAGTTCCATAAGTAACATGATTGATGCTGGTGTTTGCTCAGCTGGTTTTAGCACTACACAGTTTCCTGCTGCTAAAGCTGGAGCAAGTTTCCAAGTTGCCATTAGTAATGGAAAGTTCCATGGTATAATTTGTCCAACTACACCTAGTGGTTCTGGAATGTGATAAGAATATTCACTGTTACTAATTTCAGCAACTGAACCTTCCTCTGCTCTGATTACTCCAGCAAAATATCTCCAATGATCTATCACTAGTGGTAAATCAGCAGCCATACATTCTCTAATTGGCTTACCATTATCTAAACATTCAGCTGTTGCTAATACATTAAGATTTTTCTCAATGACATCTGCAATTTTAAGAAGAATGTTTGATCTTTCCGTAATTGAAGTTTTGCCCCAAGTTGGGAAAGCTGCGTGAGCTGCATCTAATGCTGCATCTACGTCTTTTTCATTTGACCGTGCAACTGAACAGATTACTTCATTTGAAATCGGAGATGTATTGTCAAAATACTTTCCAGATTTTGGTTCTACAAACTTACCGTTAATGTAGTTCCCGTATTTTGCTTTGAACGGGAATTTTACTTTCAAATGAGAAGTATCTAATACAGATGACACTTTCATAGCTTCTGCACTCATTTTTTTTACTCCTCTTGTTTTTTTTGTTGCTTTAAGCTTATTATTTTTTCTAGATTTTTTAGAACGCTTCTTAGTCGCAGACTTTTTTGTCCTAATTCTTTTTTTCGTTCTTATTTTTTTTCTAGAAGATTTAACCAATTTAGATTTTTTTTTATTGGTTTTTGGCTTAGCTTTTTTTTTTCTTTTAGTAGCCATAACTAATTAAACTCGTAATATTAGTCCATGTCTATTTCTTTAAATCTTATTTACTACCTGCGATTGAAAGAATACAATATCTAGTGGTTAAATTTTAAGTGATTAATATTTTTTTTTCTATAAGTAGACCTTACATATGGATCAAAATTTCTTTGATAAAGTTAGAATTTTAGATGGTGGTATGGGCCAGGAATTACTTGCTAGGGGTATGGAGCCTAATGGTACATTATGGAGTGCTAACGCTTTACTTCAAGAAAAATACCACCAGCTTTTATTGGATACTCATCTAGATTTTATTAAAGCAGGTGCTGAAGTAATTGTCACTACAACTTTTACAACAAGAAAATCCCGTTTAAGGGATAATAATGTTTTTGATAAATATGAATATCTCAATAAAAAAGCTGGAGAAATTGCTCAAAAAGCAAAAGAAAGTTATCCTAATGTTTTAGTAGCTGGTGGTTTGCCTCCACAAAACTTAACTTATGAAGCAGATAACAGTGCTGATGATGAGATGAGAGAAAATTTTAATAGTCAAGCAAAACTATTAAATCCTTATATTGATTTTTTTTATTTTGACGTCCTAAGCAGTATTAGGGAATTTAAAATTGCTATAGAAAGTATAAAAGAATTTAACAAACCTTATTTAGTAGGTGCACATATTTCTGAAGGCAATCATTTACCAAGTGGTGAAAAAATTAAAAAAATTATAAATGATATAGAACATAATAAATTAATGGGAATTATATTATCTTGTGTTTCACCTGAAAATTTTGAACTCAATCTTAAAGAAATAAAAAATTTGGGAATTCCATTTGGATTTAAATTGAATGCTTTTATAAAAACAAATTCAAAACCTAATTATAACGATGCATATAAAAAACATAAAACTGGAAATCCAAATGAATTCCTTGGGGTAAGAAAAGATTTAACTCCAGAAAAAATGCTAGAATTTGCAAAAAAATTCAAAGATGCAGGAGCTACAATTATTGGTGGTTGTTGTGAAACTACACCTTTACATATTAAAGCTTTTTCTAAACTTAAATAGTTTTTTTGTAATCAGCTTTTCTTACAAAATAAATTCCAACTGAAACAGCGATTAAAGAAATTAATACTTTTGTGGTAATTAATTCTTTTAGAAATATATAACTTAAAATTGTTCCAAAAATTGGAATTAGATATGACACTTGTGATTGAAAAATTAAACCATTATTAACTAAAATTCTAAATCGTAACAACCAAGCAATACCTGTTGAAACAAGACCTAAATAAATAACGGAAATTGTCGAGTCTAATCTTGGTGTTAAATTCCAAGGCTGTTCTATAAAACTGACGAGTGGCATCAAAATAATTGTAGCCCAAATTAATATAGATCCCGTTACGTTTTCATTTTTTTTCTTACTAATTTTTAAAGTTAGTACACCACCAATTACATAACAAGTTGAGCCTAAAAGAATTAATAGAGCGGATAGAAAATTATTTTCATCGATCAATAAATTATCTGAAAATAAATACAGTATTCCTGAAAACCCTATTAAAATTCCAAATGTTTTAATAAAATTAAACTTTTCATTTGTCGTATAAAAATGACCTAGAACAGTTGAGCTTAAAGGTGTTGTTGACATTAAAATTGCTGCTAAGTTACTTTGAACTGATTGAACTCCATAAGCAATCAAATAAAAAGGTGCTACTAAGTTTATAAATCCAATCATAGCAAACCAATGCCAATCTTTTGAGAATGCTTCTATTTTTATATTTTTATAATAACAAAGTAATAAAACTGGAATAGCTCCAAAAAAAACTCTTAAAAATGCGATGGTAACTGGACCATATGAGTATGTTGCAATTTTAATATTGAAAAAGGCAGAAGCCCAAATTAATGCAAGCAAAATTAATAAAAGGTAATCAGTAATTTTAGCTTGTCTCATTCAGTAATCTCTTCAGTAATTCCATTTGTAATATTTTTTAAATTTGTAAAATCTATTTTAAATACACAGTTTGGATGACCAGCAGCAGCAAACAACAAATTAAATCTACTTAAAGATTTATCTATTAGAATTTCAATCTTTTTTAAATGACCAACGGGTGAAACTCCTCCGATTGTATAACCTGTAATATTTTTTACATCTTCAGCTGAAGCCATAGATGCATCCTTTATTTTAAGTGCCTTCTTAATCCTATTTAATGAAGCCCTTTTATCACCTGCAACTAAGCATAAAGTGTAACTATTCTCAGTTTTAAAGAGTAAACTTTTTACAATTGCTCCTACCTCACAACCTAAAGATGAAGCTGCCTCAAGGGCAGTCTTAGCAGAGGTTTCTAAAACAATTATATTTTGAGATTCATCAAAATCTTTGAGGATTTTTTCAACTCTTTGGACTGGCTCTTTTTTTAATAAACTCATTATTCAACTTTTAATTGTTAGTCAATTTGCAAATTACCTATTAAACTTATGTAAAAAATGCATAGGTGATATCAATTAAAAGAGCATTATCTATCAGTCTTTTTTTGTTATTACAACGTCCAGAATTATAAAGGAGAGATTATGAGTTCAAGTGATGTATTAAAAACTATTAAAGATAAAGATATTGAATACGTAGATCTAAGATTTACCGATCCTAGAGGTAAACTTCAACATGTAACCATGGATGCCAAAATGGTGGATGAAGATATGTTGAATGAAGGGATTTTTTTTGACGGTTCCTCTATAGCAGGCTGGAAAGCTATTAATGAATCTGACATGATCCTTAAGCCAGATAATTCTAGAGCGATCGTAGATCCATTCACATCTCATAATACATTAAATCTTTTTTGCGATGTTTTAGATGCAATTAAAAAGGATCCTTATGAAAGAGATCCTAGAGGAACAGCTAAAAAAGCTGAGGCTTACTTAAAAAGTTCAGGAATTGGAGATAAAGCATTTTTTGGTCCTGAAGCTGAATTTTTTGTTTTTGATGACGTAAAATTCAAAAATGACATGAATGAAACCGGATTTAAAATAGATAGTAAGGAAGGTCCTTACAATTCAGGAAGAGAATATGAAAACGGTAACATGGGTCATAGACCAGGAATTAAAGGTGGTTATTTCCCTGTTCCGCCTGTTGATAGTGAACAAGATATGAGAAGTGAATATCTAAAAGCTATGAAGGAAATGGGAATTAAAGTTGAAAAACACCACCATGAAGTTGCACCTAGTCAACACGAACTTGGAATGTATTTTGGAACTCTTGTGGATCAAGCGGATAACTTACAGCTTTATAAATATGCTGTTCACATGGTTTCTAACTCGTTTGGTAAGACAGCTACTTTTATGCCCAAACCAGTTAAAGGTGACAATGGTTCAGGTATGCACGTTCACCAATCGATTTGGAAAGGTGATACTGCATTATTTTCTGGTGATAAATATGCAGGCTTATCTGATACAGCTTTACACTATATAGGTGGAATTTTAAAACATGCAAAAGCAATTAATGCTTTTTCAAACGCTACGACGAATAGTTACAAAAGATTAATTCCAGGATTTGAGGCTCCAGTTTTATTAGCTTATTCGGCTAGAAATAGATCAGCATCTTGTAGAATTCCTATTACTCTAAGTAAAAAAGCAGCTAGATGTGAAATTAGATTTGGTGATGCTGCTGGTAATCCATATTTAACTTTCTCTGCAATGTTAATGGCTGGCTTAGATGGAATTAAGAATAAAATTGATCCAGGTAAATCATTTGATAAAGATCTTTATGCTTTATCGGAAGATGAAGTTAAAAAAATTCCAACTGTTTGTGGATCTTTAAGAGAAGCAATGGAAAGTCTTGATAAAGATAGAGATTTCTTAAAACAAGGTAATGTATTTACTGATGATCAAATAGATGCTTATATTGCATTAAAGTTTGAAGAAATACACAATTTTGAACACACACCTCATCCGATAGAGTTTGAGATGTATTACAGTTGTTAATTTTTATTGTCTGGTTTTAGCAATTTTGTTTTTGCCAGAACCTTTTTTAACAATGTAATCAAGTGTTCCATTTGCTCCAGTATCAACAGATTTTATAAGAGATCTTAAAAAAGTTTTTCTCTTTTCTTTTCTGTCCTCGCTGTTTTGCAAATTTCTGATTTCAAAGACATTCATAGGTAGATATTATCAATCTATGCGTTTATTGCAACTCTGATATGTTCAAAATGGGATTATACTTTAAAAGACTCTCCGCAGCCACAACGCTCGGTTTCATTGGGATTATTGAAGACAAATGATGATGAAAAATCCTCCTTCTTATAATCCATCTCAGTGCCTAGAAGATACATAACTGCCGCCGAATCAATGTAAACTTTTACTCCTTTATCCTCGATCAACTCATCATTAGGATTTACCTCTTTTGAATATTCCATAACGTATGACATGCCTGCACAACCACCTGATTTTACAGAAACTCTCACACCTATCGCATTTTTTTCAGCGTTAGACATTATTTCTTTAATTCTTAAAGCTGCATTATCACTTAATTTAATAATAGGGCTCATTATAAGTTTAACTCCAATTTAGCTGCATCTGACATCATATCTTTATTCCAAGGAGGGTCCCAAACCAATTCAAGATTTACATCATCTATTCCCTCTACTTGCATTGCACCCTCTTTTACCTCTTTTGGTAAACTTTCTGCAACAGGACAATTCGGTGTAGTTAATGTCATCTTAATTTCAGCCTTACGACCATTTACCTGTATATCATAAATTAAACCAAGTTCATAAATGTTCACTGGTAATTCAGGATCATAAATTTTTCTGATTTCCTCAATTATTTTGTTTTTTATATCCATAATTAATTTTCTGTAGTTATTTCTTTCCCATCATTTTCCATTGCAGACACCAAAGTGTGCCATGATAAGGTAGCACATTTAACTCTCATTGGATATTGTTTAACACCTGATAAACACATCAATTTCGTTTTATCGTCCTCTTTTAAAATATTATTTTTAAGTTCAGGATTTTCTTTAATCATTCCTAAAAAATCCTCAATTATTTCTTTAGCTTCATTATCACTTTTGCCTTTAATCAAATCAGTCATTATTGAAGCTGATGCCATTGATATTGCACATCCACTTCCTTCAAAAGAAATATCCTCTACTTTTCTTTGGTCATTTAATTTAAGATAGACATGTACATTATCCCCACATAATGGATTATTGCCTTTTGCATCCTTATTAAAATTTTCTGTTTTACCCAAATTTCGAGGGTTCTTTCCATGCTCTAAAATTATTTCTTGATATAATTCTTTTAAGTTCATTTTAAATCGAAAATTTTTTTACAATTATTAATACCTTCATTTAACTTATCTAAATCATCTTTAGTGTTATAAACTCCTAAAGATGCTCGTGCGCTTGCGGGTATACCTAGTTTGTCATGAAGTATTTGACAACAATGATGACCCGCTCTAATAGCAACTCCAGTTTCATCCAGAATGGTTGCAATATCATGTGGATGAACCCCTTCTACAGTAAAAGATAGAACTCCGCCTCTCTCTTTTGGATTTCCAATTAGCTTCACAGAATTATTTTTTTTTAAAATTTCTTGACCATATTCAATTAATTCTTTTTCATGTTTTATTATATTTTCAATTCCAATACTTTCTAAAAATTTTATTGATTGATCAAACGCGATAACTTGAGCTGTAGCCATTGTTCCAGCTTCATATTTATTTGGAAGTTCACCATAAGAAATTCTATCTTTTTTAACTTCATTTATCATTCCTCCACCTCCTTGATATGGTGGAAGTTGCTCTAACCATTTCTTTTTTCCATACAAAACCCCAAGTCCCGTCGGGCCATACATTTTATGACATGATATTGCATAAAAATCACAATCCAGGTCTTGCATATCTAATTTTAAATGTGGTCCTCCCTGGCATCCATCTACTACAACAATTATGCCCTTTGAATGTGCTAATTGGGTTATCTCTTTGATTGGTAAAACTGCACCAGTAACATTGGATAAATGAGTTATTGCTATTACTTTAGTTTTATCTGTAATTTCTTTTTCTATATTTTCAATCGGAATATCTCCATCTTCATTTATCTCTACAAACTTTATTTTTATATTTTTGGATTTTCTTAAAAAATGCCATGGAACATAATTTGAGTGATGTTCTAGCTCTGTAATCAAAATTTCGTCATTTGGCTCCAAGATCGCTTGACCTAAAGTATTAGCAACCAAATTTAAAGCTTCTGTAGCACCTTTGGTAAATACAATTTCATTTTTATCTTTCGCATTTATATATTTTTGGACAGAAGTTCTTGTATTTTCATACAAATTAGTAGCTGCAACAGCTAAATAATGTATGCTTCTTCCTACATTTGAAAATTGTTTAGAATAAAAATCATTTATTCTATCTAGAACTACCTTAGGTTTTTGAGATGAATTAGCGCTATCTAGGTAAACTAAATCGTTATTCTGAATTTTTTCATCAAAAATCGGAAACTCTTTTCTAATGTTATTTATATTCATTGTTTTAATCCAATAATATTTGTAATTAAGTTTTTTATTTCTACGTCAGTAATCTTTTCAACAACATCCATTAAAAACCCATTAATCAAAAGTTCTTTTGACTGTTGATAATTCAAACCACGAGACATTAAGTAAAAAATTGAATTTTCATCTAAGCTACCAGATGCTGATCCGTGAGAACATTTTACATCATCAGCATAAATTTCTAATTCTGGTTTTGCATTAAACTCTGATGTCTCATCGAGTAGTATTGCTTTACTCAATTGATATCCATCGGTTTTTTGAGCTTTTGAATTTACAAATATTCTTCCTTGATATGCAGATTTTGAATTTTTTCCAAGAACACTTTTAATAAGCTGATAACTTTTTGTGTTTTCCACTAAATGATTTATTGTAGTTCTAATTTCGTGTTGTTGATTTTCCTTTAAGGAAAAAATACCATTAATAAATGCTGATGAATACTCGCCATTTAAATTACAATTAATCTCATTTTTAAAATAATCTGAACCAGCAGATAATATGAATGTTTCTGAGACACTGTTATTGTCCTGTTCAATATTGTTAAAAGAGTATTTTAAATTATTATTAATAAATTTATCAATTTTATAGTTTTTAAGGATTGAATTTTTTTTTAAATTGAAGTTGTAAAAAATATTAATAAAGTTTTTCGTTGTGTTATTAGCAAAATAATCAATAAGCTTTAAACAACTATTTTCTCCTAACTCAAAATCTAATCTCAAATTGATATTAGTTGACTTTATTTTATCATTTGTTGAATGATAAATTATCAAAGGTTTTTTTAGAGAATAGTCTTTTTTAATCAAAATTTTAAAAACTTTATCAGTAAATGCACTATTCAAATCAATTAATGAATTTTCATAATCAAATGATATTTCTTTTTTAGTTTCATCAATTATTTCAATTTTATTTTGGTCTTCGAAGTTAAAATCAATTTTTTCGATCCTTCCATTTATAAAAATAATTTTATTATGCTCCAAACCATCAACAAAAATTGACGGATCGATTTTATTAGATTGTGAATAATCATTGAAATAACTTAAATCACTAATATTCTTTTTAATGATCTGGCTAATATCTAAAAATTTCCAATCTTCTTGCTTTCTATTTGGAAAACCCTTTTTTATAAAATTATTTAAAAAATTTTTTTTAAAATTGATTTCTTCATTAGAAAATTTTGAAGTTTTTACTAATTTATCAAAGTCTGATTGTAATTGCTCGTTCATTTAATTAAAACTTTCGTATCCTTTTTTTTCTAATTCGATTGCTAATTCTGGACCACCAGATCTTATTATCTTTCCGTTCATTAAAACGTGAACAAAATTAGGTTTGATGTAATCTAATAATCTTTGATAATGTGTTATTATTAAAAAAGAATTATCCTTATTTCTTAAAGTATTAACTCCATCTGCTACTATTTTAAGCGCATCTATGTCTAGGCCTGAGTCTGTCTCATCTAAAATAGATAATTTTGGGGCTAACATAGACATTTGCAGAATTTCATTTTTCTTTTTTTCTCCACCTGAAAATCCAACATTTAATTGTCTATTTAGTTTTTCCTCGTCAAATTTTAATTCTTTAGCTTTCTCTTTAACGAGTTTTAAAAATTCAATTGCATCTAATTCTTTTTCGCCTCTTGCTTTTCTAATTGCATTTAAAGATGTTTTTAAAAAAATATTTGTATTAACACCTGGAATTTCTAATGGGTATTGGAAAGCCAAAAATATTCCTTTGTGCGCTCTTTCTTCGGTTTCAAGATCAAATAAATTTTTATTTTCAAATAGGATATCACCTGATATCTCATACCCTTTTTTTCCTGACAGAATGTTAGATAATGTACTTTTTCCTGATCCGTTTGGACCCATAATTGCGTGAACTTCGCCAGGATTTATATTCAACGAAAAACCCTTTAAAATTGATTTTTTTTCAACATTTGCGTTTAAATTACTTATTTTAAGCATTAACCAACACTCCCCTCTAAGCTAATACCTACAAGTTTCTGGGCCTCAACTGCAAACTCCATTGGTAATTGTTGTAATACTTCCTTACAAAAGCCATTAACAATTAATCCCACAGCCTCCTCAGGATTAAGTCCTCTTTGTTGACAATAATGTAATTGTTCTTCACTTATTTTTGATGTCGTAGCTTCATGTGCAATATTTGAGTCAAAATTTTTATTTTTTATATACGGGACTGTATGTGCACCACATTTATTTCCCATTAATAATGAGTCACATTGTGTATAGTTACTAGAGTTTTTAGCTTTTGAATTAATATCTACTAAACCTCTATAAGTCATATCAGAAAATCCAGCACTTATACCTTTTGAAATAATTTTACTTTTAGTATTTTTTCCTAAATGAATCATCTTTGTTCCAGTGTCTGCTTTTTGATGATTGTTGGTAATTGCTATTGAATAAAATTCACCAATTGAATTATCACCTTTTAATATACAGCTTGGATATTTCCAAGTTATAGCAGAACCTGTTTCAACTTGCGTCCAAGAAATCTTGGAATTTTTTCCCTTACATAATCCTCTTTTAGTCACAAAATTATAAATTCCACCTTTGCCATTTTCATCCCCTGGATACCAATTTTGTACGGTTGAATATTTTATTTCTGCATCGTCTAAAGCAATCAATTCAACATTTGCTGCGTGTAATTGATTTTCATCTCTCATGGGAGCGGTGCATCCCTCAAGGTAACTCACGTAACTTCCTTTATCAGCAATAATTAACGTTCTTTCGAACTGTCCTGTCTCTGATGCATTAATTCTGAAATAAGTTGATAGTTCCATAGGACACTTAACACCCTTGGGAATATAGACGAATGATCCATCTGTAAAAACAGCAGAGTTCAGTGTGGCAAAGAAATGATCAGTTACTGGTATAACTGTACCTAAATATTTTTTTACAAGATCAGGGTGTTTCTGAATTGCCTCTGACATTGAACAAAAAATTATTCCATGTTTAGTCAGCTCACCTTTAAAAGTAGTAGCAACTGAAACAGAGTCGAATACGGCATCTACAGCAATTCCGTTTAATCTTGCTTGCTCTTGTAATGGAATTCCAAGTTTTTTATATGTCTCTAAAAGTTTAGGATCAAGCTCATCTAAACTTTTTGGCTTATCCTTCATACTTTTTGGTGCTGAATAGTAATATAAATCTTGATAATCAATTTTTGGATATTTTGGTTTTTGCCAGTCAGGTTCTTTTAAAAGTTTTAATCGCTCATAAGCCTTTAATCTAAAATCTAACATCCATTTTGGTTCTTTTTTAATATTAGAAATAAACTTGATTACATCCTCATTTAAGCCTTTTGGGGCTTTAATATTTTCAATATCAGTTGTAAAACCGTATTTATAATCTTTTAATTTTTCTATATCTTTTTCTCTAGTATCCATTTTTAAATTCTTCTCTCGATGTTATCTTGAATAAGATCTTCTAAACTCTTTTTTTCAAAAAAATCATTAATATGATTTTCAAGTTCATCCCATAAATTATGAGTTAAACATTTTGTAGATTTACCGTTACAGCCCTTTTTAGACTCTTTTTTACATTGAACAGTTTTAACTTTTTCATCAACAGCATCAAAAATATTTGTAAGTTTGATCTCTTTAGCTTTTTTATTTAAAACGTAGCCACCTTGATTTCCTCTTACACTTTGAACAATCTCTTTTTTTCTAAGTTTAGAAAAAATTTGCTCTAAGTAATCAAGCGAAATACCTTGTCTAAGCGAGATGTCTCTTAGAGATACTGGGTTAATATTGTTAAACCTTGCCAGATCCACTAAAGCCATTACCGCATATCTGCCTTTAGATGTTAATTTCATAAAACCTTTATTTTACTGGGGTATATATAAACCTGACTAAAATAGTCAAGTATCTAACAGAAAAAAATACTAACATTTTGTCACGTACATGTGTTAAACGTAATTTTTTTTTGAGAATAATTATCAATATCAATTATGGATAATAAAATTTTAGAAATATTCATACCTGGTCCTGCCGGGAGACTCGAAGCAAAATATTTTAAAAGTAAAAAAAGTACTTCACCTATCGCTTTGGTATTACAACCTCATCCTCAATATGGAGGAACAATGAATAATAAAGTTGTTGTAGAAACTTTTCATGCTTTTATGGAAAATGACTTTTCTGTATGTCGAGTAAACTTTAGAGGTGTTGGTAAAAGTGACGGAGAATTTGACAATGGACAAGGAGAATTAGCAGATGCTGCAGCTGCACTAGATTGGTTAGAAAGAGAAAATTTTGATAATTCACAATGTTGGGTTTCAGGATTTTCTTTCGGTTCTCTTATCGCGATGCAGTTGTTAATGCGTAGACCTGAGATAAATAGATTTATTGCGATTTCACCACAACCAAATGTTTATGATTTTTCTTTTTTATCACCTTGTCCATCATCTGGCTTAATGGTTTATGGAAAAAAAGATGAATTAGTCCCTTTTGAATTTATTAAAGATTTAGATAATAAACTTAGCGCACAAAAAGGAATAAAAGTAGAATTCCAAACTGTATCTGAAGCAAATCATTTTTTTACAAAAAATGAAACTCAATTAAATAAATGTTTGAATAATTATATTAAAAAAGAAACTTCTATTTATTAAAAATTTTGTAAAATATCACCACCTGAAATAGCCTTTTTACATCTTGTTGTGCTTGGAAACGAGATTGGTAATTTTAAATATGATCTGATAGCTAGATATGCAAAAGCTTGTGACTCGATAAAATTCCCATGAAAATTATAATCATCTATATCTTTTATAATTATATTTTTGTTTACCAAGTAATTTTCAATCGATTGCATCAAAGATTTATTTTTTCTTCCACCTCCACAAATTATATATTGGTGAGGATTAATATTATTTTGTTTATTAATTTTCCTCAAACCATCAGCAATTAAATATGCAGTAAATTTGGTTAAAGTTGCACACCCGTCCTCAAATGACAAACCTTTTACAAATGATGTATCAAAATCTTTTACATCCAATGATGTTTCGTAAGACTTAAACTCAAAGTTATCTATTGCTTGATTTAAAATTAGATCGTCAACTTTTCCAATATTTGCATAATTTCCATCTTTATCAAATTTTAGATCTTTATTATTTCTTACCCAGTCATCTATTAAACAGTTTCCTGGCCCTACATCATAAGCAAAAAAGTTTATAGAGTTATTGAGATCCTCCTTGATTTGAGTAATATTTGTAATACCTCCAATATTAATTATGTTAATTGGCAATTTTACATTAAAATTTTTTTGGATAATTCTTGAAATCAAACTATGAAATATTGGTGTAAGTGGAGCACCCTGGCCTCCGTGATTCAAATCATTTTGCCTAAAATTATTGATAACAATTTTTTTAAATAAACTTGATAAAAGTTTTCCATCTCCTAATTGCTTTGAAATTTGAATTTTTGGGTCATGAAATACTGTTTGACCGTGGAAACCTATTAAATCAATATCTTCATTAATATCCCCAATTACCTGATTTATTAAATGACTGTTGAATAATGTAAATTTTTTTTCTACATCATTAATCTCTATAGAATGAGTTTTTAAATCTTGAAAATTGCTTATTTTATCTCTTAAACTAATTAATTGCTTGTAAAGCCTATGATCAAACTCTTTATAAGTATCATAAATAGAGGAAAATTGATCATTACCATCAGATTTTATAACAGATAAATCCACTCCATCCATTGATGTACCGCTCATCAAACCTATTGAGGTAAATATCTTTTTTTTCATTATTATTTTTTTTTAACAAAATTTGTATATTGTAGAATTATACGCTTATGAATAAATTTTTAAAAGAATTTAAAGACAGAGGATACTTTTATCAATGTACTGATGAGAATGAATTATCTTGTTTATTAGAGAAAAAAAAGATTAAAGCTTACATTGGTTTTGATTGTACAGCTGAAAGTTTACATGTTGGTAGTCTCCTACAAATTATGTGTTTACGAATGCTCCAAAAACATGGACACCAACCAATTGTATTGTTAGGTGGAGGAACCACAAGAATTGGAGACCCATCTGGTAAAGATAAAACACGAAAAATTTTAAGTGAAGATGAAATTGAAAAAAATTCTAAAAATATTGAAAGAATTTTAAAAAAATTTTTAGATACAAATGATAAAAATGTAAAACCAATATTTGTTAATAACTATAAGTGGCTCAAAGATTTAAATTATATTTCTTTTTTGAGAGATATTGGAAAACATTTTACAATAAATAAAATGTTAACATTTGAAAGTGTAAAAACAAGGTTGGATAGAGAACAATCTCTGAGTTACATGGAATTTAATTATATGATTTTACAAGCTTACGATTTTTTAGAACTTAATAAAAAAGAAAATTGTGCATTGCAAATCGGTGGATCTGATCAATGGGGTAATATAGTTAATGGTGTAGATTTAATTAAAAGACATTCTAATCAACAAACATATGGTTTAACTACTCCTTTAATCACGTTAGCGACAGGTACTAAAATGGGAAAAACTGAAAATGGAGCGATATGGTTGGATGAAAAATTTTTGTCACCATACGATTATTGGCAATTTTGGAGAAATATAGATGATAGAGATGTGTCTAAATTCATGAAATTTTTCACAGATTTAAGTATTGATGAAATAGAGATAATTAAAGAAAAAAATATTAATGAACAAAAAATTGTTTTAGCAAATCAAACCACTTCTATGCTTCATGGTGAACAAGAAGCGAAAAAAAGTGAAGAAACTGCAAAAAAAACTTTTTCAGAAAATTCAATAGGTTCTGCATTACCTTCTGTTTCAATTAAAAAAGATCAATTGAATGACAAGTTAAGTATTGTTGATTTAATAATTCTTTCCAAGTTAGAAAAATCTAAAAGTGAGATAAGAAGATTGATTAAAGGTAGTGGTGTTAGAATTAATAATCAAATTATCAATGATGAGAAACTAATTATAAGTGAAAAATTATTTGAAGATAATACAATTAAACTCTCCTTGGGTAAGAAAAGACATATCAAAGTTGAAATAAACTAATTTTTTTTTATTTTTTCAAGAGTTCTTGTAATGAATCTTGGTGTAAGAGTTTTCACAGGGTTCACAGTTGTTTTTAATTTATTTGGAGGACCTTTTATCTTAAAACTCACACCAAATACACCTTCTCCAACTTTTTTTCCCACTAAAATATCTCCAAGAAGAGGAATTGAGGATATAGTTCTATTAATTGTCGTTGCTGGAACCATAGTTCCTCTAAGACTAACCAAGTCATCACTTTCGATATATCCTTCCATCAATAAAGAAATAGCGGGACCGATTGCATATAACTCCTCTATTCTCATAAGATCATTCTTATTGGAAAATTTCATTTCAAAATCTGTAAATCTTATTCCCTCACCAGTTAATAAGTCAGCGATACCTTGAAGAGATGCTAATGTTAATAATTTTGCTAAAGCTGGCACTTCTTGTACTTTAAAATTATCTATTATTAATTTTGAATTAGAAACATTGTTTTGTTTGATAGAATAAAAATCTAAATTACCTTCCTCAAAACCCTTTATAAATTTGTACCTTTTTACAAAAGGCTTAGCTAAATCAGAATAAAGAGTTGTAATTTTCTCATTTGAAGATGATCTGATAGTTAAATTAATCCTCTGATTATCAGAAAAATCTCCAGCTAAATTTGCATCAATTACTTCACTATTATTGAATGTTAAATATCCACCTAAATTTTCTATTGGATGTTTTTTATCAAGGAATGCTTCTTCTATCTTTATATTTAATTTAAAATTTTTAGAAAAAATTTTTTTGCTCTCAAGATTTTTATTATTTTTCAATAAATCATCTATAATTTTAGTGGCATTAAAACTCTTAGAAACTAATAAATAATTTTTATCTTTTTTTTTAATAGATAACTCATTTTTTAATGAGTCATTATCTAAATAATCCAAATTTACCTTGCTTATAGATTTAATTTTATATTTATTTGATAAAAATAAATTTTTAAATTCAAATTTATTATTTTTTTCTTTTATTGAGATATCTTTTAAATTGATTTCATTAGATAAAAGATTTTTAACTCCGAGAATAACAATTTTTAATTTATCATCTTGATCTTTTTTATAATTCAAAAAATTAAGATGAAATGGATTTTTTTTGATTTCTAATGAAGTGTCGAATTTTAGGTTTCTTTTTGATTTCGAAAAATTATAATCAATATTATCTTCTTCTTTTTGGATTAAAATATTTCCATTGCCAATAATACTTAGTAGATCTTTTTTATATTCAATTTGTATTTTGTGATCTGATAACTCAATTATCTCATTTAATTCCGGAAAAAACTCTTTTAAATTTTTTGAGCTTACAATTTTAGAACTTTTTAAATTCATTAAGGAATTTATCTTTAAATCATCTATCTTGTATTTATTATTTATTTTAAAAGAAAAAGTATTTTCTAAATCGAACTCCGCAGACTCAAATTTTATATTGTAAAGGTCGCTATTAAATAATTGATTTATTTTTTTTTCATCTAAAACTAAATTTTTATTCTTATTTTTGCCTGATATTAGTAATTCATTTTTTTGTTTAATTAAAATTAACTCAGGAAACCTGAAATCATTATCATCATATGATAAATTAATTTCTTTAAATTCAAATTCATTGTTTTGAATAGTAAAAATAAAATTTATTTTTGATAAATCTATTTTTTTAAAAGGTTTTACTTCGCCATCTTTTACGAATCCTTTTATAATAAAATCGTCTTTGATATTCCCTCTTTGATCAAATTTAAGATTTATATCTGCTATCAAATATCCCTTTTTAACCAACTTTTCTAATACGAATATTTGCGGATTATCTTCAATTGATCTTACAAATGAAATTAAGTTTTTTATTTCTATAGTCCTAGTATTGATATCTAACTCAGATAAAGAAAATTTTTTATTTATGAATGTTTTTATATCAATATTAGATTTAACACTTTCTAGTTTAATTAATTTGTTTTTATTTTTAAGATTTGCTCCAATTGTTTTTAAAACTAATTTGAATTTAAAAGGGTCTAAAATGATACTAATTTTATCTAACTCTAATTCTAATTGATTGTTAATTTTTTTAACTTCTTTAATTATTTGATCATTAAAAGCTTTCGTTTTTATGCCAATAGTACTTAAGTAAGTAATAAAACCAAAGATTAGTAATAATGTGAATATTAAAAATCTAAAAATTATTTTTTTCATTTAATTTGGTACAAAGATTTCTCTAAAAAAGCGTCAATATCGCCATCTAAAACTTTATCTGGGCTTGTGCTTTCGAAGTTTGTCCTATTGTCCTTAACTAATCTGTAAGGTTGAAGTACATATGATCTAATTTGATGACCCCACCCTATTTCAGATTTAGAAGCTTCATTGCTTTGATTTTCTTTATCTTTTTTTTTCATTTCAAAATCGTAAAGTCTTGCTCTGAGCATATTCATACAAGTTTCTTTATTTTTATGTTGAGACCTCTCGTTTTGACATTGTACGACTATTTTTGATGGGATATGAGTTATTCTAACAGCACTATCAGTTGTATTAACGTGTTGTCCGCCAGCGCCACTTGAACGATAAGTGTCAACTCTTAAGTCCTTATCTAGTATTTCTATATTCAAGTTTTCATCAACTACCGGATAAACCCAAATACTTGCAAAGCTTGTGTGTCTTCTTGCTCCAGAATCAAAAGGAGATATTCTTACAAGTCGGTGAATTCCAGATTCTTTTTTTAGCCACCCAAATACATAATCTCCCTCAATTTTAATAGTTGAAGATTTAATTCCTGCTTCTTCACCTTTGTGTTCACTTATTAAATTATACTTGTAATTCTTACCATCTGACCACTTCATATACATTCTTCTTAACATATTAGCCCAATCTTGACTTTCTGTACCACCGGCACCAGCATGAATTTCCACATAACAATCAAATGAGTCTGCCTCCTTAGATAAAAAACATTTTATTTCATTCTTCTTAATTTTTGAGCTCAATTCTCTAATATTTTCTATAACTTCTTTTTTCACATTAAGATTATTCTCATCTGTGGCTAAGGTATAAAGGTCATCTAAATCTTTAAGTTGAGTAGTTGAGTCTTTGAATGAATTTACTAAATCTTCAAAAAGTTTTTTTTCTTTAATGGTTTTTTGAGAATCTGACTTATCTTGCCAAAAATTGGCACCAAGCATTTTTTTTTCTAGATCATCCAGTTTTGAGTAAATCTTATTTTTTTCAAAGATACTCCTTAACTCTGTGGTTAATTTTTTCAATTTCTTTTTTAAGATCTAAATATTTATCGTCCATTAATAAAACTTTAATATATTATTTGTATCGATTCTATTATTATCAGAATACAATACTTTTCCATTTAAAACATTTTTACTTTTATAAGCTTCAATAATTGTATTTTTTGAATTAAATTTAGCCTTTTCTCCAGTTAACGGATCAACTACCATTAGTGTCATTTTTTCAGGTACCTTAAATGGCCTCGCTTCAGATTTTTTAACTGATTTTTCAATAAATTCTCTAAAAATTGGTAATGCTGCTTTTGATCCAGTTTCAAATTTACCTAATGGTTTAGGATTATCCATTCCAACATATACTCCAATTACTAAATTTGACGTAAAGCCAATAAACCATGCATCAGTGTTTTCATTAGTGGTTCCAGTTTTTCCAGCCAAGTTTAGTTGTAAATCTCTTAATTTTTTACCAGTTCCTCTTTTTATAACTCCCTCTAATAAAGTTGTAACTTGATAAGCCGTTTGCTTGGACATTACTTGATCATAATTATCTTCAATTTTAGGATAGTCTTTTCCAGTAAATGAAATTTTATCACAATTCATACACTTTCTATTTTCATTATTAATTATTGTATTACCTTCGCTATCTTGAATTCTATCTATTATGATAGGGCTTATTAATTTTCCGCCATTTACAAACGATGAATATGCTGAAGTCAAACTTAAAAGAGTTGTTTCAGCTGATCCTAAGGAAATTGATAGTAGTTCTTCAGGGTCATCATATATTTTTAATTTTTTAGAGAATTCGGCTACTTTATCTACACCTAAGTTTTGTGCAATTCTTACAGTCATTAAGTTTCTTGATTTTTCAAGCCCGACTCTAAGTGTAGAGGGTCCATAAAACTTTTTACCATAATTTTCTGGTTTCCATTTTTTTAAATCAACCCCTTGGTCTAAAACTAAAGGTGCATCAAGTACTAATGATGATGGAGTATATTTATTTTCTAGTGCTAATGCGTATACAAATGGTTTAAAAGCTGAGCCAGGTTGTCGTAGTGCTTGTGTAGCTCTATTGAATTCACTTGATTTGAAACTAAATCCTCCGCTCAAAGCTAAAACACGTCCAGTGAAGGGATCCATTACAACAATACCACCATTTATTTTTGGAAGTTGTTTTAAACTATAAGAGGTATCTTTAACTTTCTTGACATAAATTAAATCACCGATTTTGAATAAATCTTCAAACTCTTTTTTAGTCCATGAGATTTCATTGTAATTTATGTAACCACTTAATTTATTGATTGTTTCGATTTTTGTTTGGAATTGACCTATTTCTTTAACAATTGCTATTTCCCAATTGATAGAATTCTCTAATTTATATTTCTTATCTAAATTCTGATGCCAATTATCATCATTATTCAGATTAATAATTGGACCACGCCATCCTTTTCTTTGATCATAAGCAATTAGACCATTTCTTAATGATTCGGTTGCAATTTTTTGAAGGTTTAAATTTATTGGTGTATTTATATTATATCCTTGTTTATAAACTTTCTCATAAGTAAGTTTATCTATTATATTTTTTCTAACATCTTCAATGTAATATTGTGCATCCTCTAAATAAATTTTTTTCTTTTTTTTCAAGTTTATATTTTGATTTTTATATTCCATATATTTCTCAGAAGTTAAAAATCCATTTTGATTCAAATTTTTTAGAACTAGATCTCTTCTAAATTTTGCTAAATCAATGTTGTTATAAGGATTATATTTACTGGGTGCTTTTGGTAAAGCTGCTAACAATGCTGCCTCGGCATAATTTAGTTCTTTAATTGACTTATCAAAATATTCCAAACTCGCAGCAGCAACACCATATGCTCCACTACCTAAATATATTTGGTTAAGATACAATTCTAAAATTCTCTCCTTATTTAAAGCTCTTTCTATTCTAAACGCTAAAATTGCCTCTTTAATTTTTCTGTTTATGCTAACTTCATTGGTTAATAAAAAGTTTTTTGCAACCTGTTGAGTTATTGTAGAGGCACCCTCAAGTCTTTTTGAGGTCATGATATTAGTGATGTTATTAAATGTTGCTCTAAGAACCCCTTTTGCATCAACGCCAGGATGAGTAAAAAAGTTTTTATCTTCAGCAGACAAAAAGGCATTAATAACATTTGAGGGAATCGTACTATAAGGAACAAAAATCCTTTTTTCTTTCGAAAAATCAGCAACTAAATCCCCATCTCCAGAGTACATCTTACTTGATACAGGCGGCTTATAATTTTTAAGAAATTTATAATCAGGGATATTATTAGAAAAAGTCCATAAAATGCTAAATATAGCAATCACAGTTAGTAAGGAAATGCTTAATAATATAACTAAAATATTTTTGAACAACTTTGTCATTTTGATTTCATTATATATAGGAATTTGTTAAAGATAAGGCATTATTGTTAAACAAAATTTTTAAAAAAATTAGTACTAAATGAAACACTTAAAATTAAAACTATGGAAAAAAATTTATATATCGATGCTTCGCATCCTAATGAAACAAGAGTTGTTCTTAAATCAAAAGATAATATTGAAGACTACGAATATGAAGGTTCAAAAAATAACCTCATAAAAAACAATATATATCTAGGCAAAGTCAGTAGAATTGAACCATCCTTACAAGCGGCATTTGTTGATTTCGGAAGAGAGCGTCATGGTTTCTTATCTTTTAATGATATTCAATCAGACTACTACCAAATACCACAAAGCGATCTTGAAAAAATTAAGCAAGAGGAAGAGAAATTAAGAGAGGAATTATCAAAAAAGGTTGAAGAAAAAGATGAAGAAAATTTAGCAGAAGGTAAGCTAGAAGTTGATGATCCCATAGAAATAGAAAAAAAAGAAAATGAGGGAAAAGAAAAAAATTTTGATGATAAAGAAAAAAAAATCGAAAGTAGAAATAAATTTAAAAGATATAAAATTCAAGAAGTAATTAAACCAAACCAAGTCATTCTTGTTCAGGTTATTAAAGATGAGAGAGGTCAAAAAGGTGCAGCACTTAGTACCTTCATTTCTATCGCTGGTAAATACATTGTTTTGATGCCAAACACACCCAAAGGGGGTGGTATATCAAGAAAAATTTTCAATCCAGCAGACAGAAAAAAAATAAGATCAATCTTAAATGAAATCGAAATACCCAAAGAAATGGGATTGATTGTGAGAACTGCTGGAAGTAATAAAACTAAAAATGAAATTAATCATGATTTAGAAACTCTTATCAAATCTTGGAACCAAATTAAAGATAATGCAATCAACGCTATTGCTCCATCACTAATTCATCAGGAAAGTGAGATAATAAATAGAACTCTAAGAGACATGTATGATGAAAATACTAAAAGTATAGTAATAGAGGGCAACGAGGGATATAAAAAAGCACAAAATTTTATGAAAATGCTTATGCCTTCTCAAGTTAAAAAAATTAAAAAGTATAGAGGAAAAACTCCATTATTCTTTGAAGAAGGTATTGAACAAAAATTAAATCAAATATTTGACACTGAAATAAAATTAAGTTCAGGAGGATATTTAGTAATAAACCCGACAGAAGCTTTAGTTTCAATTGATATCAACTCAGGAAGTTCAATTAAACAAAAAAATGTTGAAAGTACTGCATTAGATACAAATTTAGAGGCAGCAGAAGAGATCGCAAGACAAATTAAAATTAGAGACCTGTCAGGACTAATTATTATTGACTTTATAGATATGTTGAGTTTCGGTAATAGAAAAATGGTCGAAAGAAGACTTAAAGAGAAATGTAGATCTGATAGAGCAAGAATTCAAATTGGAAGAATTAGTAACTTTGGATTACTAGAAATGTCAAGACAAAGACTAAGAGAAAGTGCTGTAAAATGGAAAGTTGCTTTAACAGATGAGTCTTTTGCTCAAAAAATATTAAAATTAGTTGAATTGAAAGCTGTTCTAAATAAAGCTAAATTTGTAGAGTTAAGAGTATGTGATAAAATTTCAGCATTTTTAAAAGAAAACTTTATTGAAGATTTAACTTATTTCGAAAAGAAAAATAAAATGAAAATAGATATTATTTCAGACAACAACTTGATTATCCCTGAATATATTATTGATATTAAAAATAAATCAAAAAAAACAATTGAGCTAATAGAATATTTTGAGAAACTTAAAAATCTTGATGATTTAAACAAAGATAAAAAAATAATAGATATGAAGAAAAGAAAAAAAACTTATAGAAAAAGAAAATTTTATAAAAAAACTAAATAACCCCTTTTTTTGGGGATGATGCACTACCCATTATTTTTTTTTCGATCCTTCCAGATAAAAAAGATTGCCTTCCAGCAATTACTGCATTTCTAAAAGCTTTTGCCATTTCAAATGGTTTTTTTGCTTTTGCAATAGCGGTATTAACCAATACACCATCGCAACCTAATTCCATTGCAATTGTTGCGTCAGATGCTTGCCCTAAACCAGCATCAATAATCAATGGTAAATTTGTTTGATTTCTTATAATCTGAATATTAATTTTATTTAAAATTCCCAAACCAGATCCTATTGGTGCTGCAAGCGGCATTATAGCTGCGGCTCCAGCATTCTCTAATCTTTTTGCCATTAAAGGATCATCGTTACAATAAACCATAACTTTAAAGCCTTCTTTTGATAAAATTTCTGTAGATTTAAGTGTTTCAATCATCTCAGGAAACAAATTCTGTTTATCACCTAAAACCTCAAGCTTTACCAATTTCCATCCTCCGATTTCTCTTGCAAGCCTAAGTGTTCTTAACGCCTCATCTGAATTAAAACAGCCAGCAGTATTTGGTAAATAAGTTATTTTTTTTGGATCTATGTAGTCCATTAATAAAGGTTTCTTTTTATTAATAATATTTACTCTTCTGACTGCAACGGTGACAATATCAGCACCAGATATTTTTATTGCCTTGGCGCATTCAGTCATACTTTTATATTTACCGGTGCCTACGATCAATCTTGAGTTAAATTTTTTCTTTGAAATAATAAAATTATCTTTTTTCAAAACTAGCCGCCTCCAATAAAGTGAACAATTTCAACTGTATCATTTACTTTTAAATTGATTTTATTTAGATTTTTTTTATCCACTATTTCTCTATTTAATTCAATGGCAACTTTTTTTAAAGGGACTTTTAAATTTTTAATTAAGTCAGATAATTTAGTCTTATCATCAATTTTATTTATTTTGCCGTTTATTTTTATTTTTATTTTTTTTTTCATCGTATATAAATGTTAAATGAATAATAAGATAATTATAATTAATGGCCCAAATCTTAATCTATTAGGTGAAAGAGAACAATCACAATATGGGTCTATCACATTTGAAAAATTAAAAGAAATTTGTTTAAATAAGTCAAAAGAGTTAGGATTAGATGCGGATTTTTCTCAATCAAATATTGAGGGTGAAATAGTTAGCTTGATACAAAACTCAAGAAAAAATTTCGATGGAATGATAATTAATGCTGCAGCATTTACTCACACATCAGTTGCAATAAGAGACGCTTTAAGTATTTTTAAAAGGCCAATCATTGAGCTCCATATTTCAAATATATATAAACGTGAGGAGTTTAGACAAAAATCTTTAATAAGTGATGTAGTTACAGGAGGTATTTTTGGTTTAGGTTCTGACGGTTATATTTTAGCCATAATTTCGATGCAGAAACTCTTACAAAATGAAAATTAACAAAAAAATTATCAAAGAACTTAGTGACTATTTAGACGAATTTAATCTTACTGAGTTAGAATATACTGAGAAGGATACTAAGATTAAAGTTTCAAAAAATAATATCTCGGTAAATAATCAAAATATTCCAAGTACAAAAAATGAAATAAAGAATTCAGATAATAATTTATCAGAGAAAAGTAAAACGGGAATTGAAGTTAAATCACCAATTATAGGAACAGCATATCATGCGCCCGAACCTGGTGCAAAAAAATTTGTTGAGGTTGGGAAAAAAATTAAAAAAGGTGATACTGTAATGATCGTAGAGGCCATGAAAACTATGAACCATGTGCCATCAACTGCAGATGGGATTGTAAAAGAAATTTGTGTTGAGGATGGTCAACCTGTGGAATTTGGTCAAAATCTATTAATTCTTGATTGATGTTTAAAAAAATTTTGATAGCTAATCGTGGAGAGATTGCGGTTAGAATTATTAGAGCCTGCAAAGAATGGGGAATTTCAACTGTGGCCGTTCATTCTGATGTGGATAAAGAAAGTATGCATGTAAGAATGGCAGATGAGAGTGTTTGTGTGGGTTCTCACCAACCGGCAAATAGTTATTTAAATATTCCAGCCCTATTATCTGCAATAGAAATCACTAATGCTGAAGCTGTACATCCTGGTTATGGTTTTCTCTCAGAAAATGCAAATTTTGCAAAAGTTCTTGAGGAGAATAATATTAAATTCATAGGGGCATCCTCAAAACTTATAGAAATGATGGGAGATAAAATACAGGCAAAAAAGATTGCAAAAGAAAATGGTTTACCAGTAATTGAGGGGTCCGAGGGTGGAGTTAGAGACGTTAAAGAGGCTAAAGAATTGTGTAAAAAAATTGGTTTTCCAGTTTTAATCAAAGCATCAGGCGGTGGCGGTGGAAAAGGTATGAAAATTGTTCATAAAGAAAATGAATTTGAAACGTTGTTTTCTACTGCAAAATCTGAGGCTCAAAAATATTTTGGAAATGATGAAGTATATATAGAAAAATTTTTTCAAAATCCGAGACACATTGAAGTTCAAATCTTAGCTGGAAAAAATAGAACTGTTCATCTTCATGAAAGAGATTGTTCTGTTCAAAGAAGACACCAAAAACTAATTGAGGAAACACCAAGCCCTGTTTTAACTGATGAGATAAGAACAGATCTTTTTGAAAAAACTGTAAATATGGTATCGAAAATTGGCTATATGGGTGCTGGAACCGTTGAATTTATTTATGAGGATGGCAAATTTTATTTTCTTGAAATGAATACAAGAGTTCAAGTTGAACATCCTGTTACTGAAATGGTAACCGGTATAGATATCATTAAAGAACAAATTTGGATTGCGTTTTCTGGAGAAACAGCGTTAAAACAAAGTGATATAAATCCAAGAGGGCATGCTATAGAATGCAGAATTAACGCTGAAGATGCTAGTAAAAATTTTCAACCATCACCTGGATTAATTGGTATGTGTCATCAACCATCGGGCTTCAGAACCAGAGTTGATGGTGCAATATATCAGGGTTATAAAGTAACTCCTTATTATGATAGTATGATTTGTAAGCTAATCTGCCATGGTAGAAATAGATTAGAGGCCATTCAAAGGATGAATAGATCTTTAGATGAGTTTGTTATAGAGGGAATCACCACAACAATCCCATTGCATAAAAAATTACTAAATCATAAGAAATTTATCGACTCTGATTTCAATGTTAGTTGGTTAGATAATGATAAAATACTTTAGTAACAGCTAATAAGCCAAATATCGTAAACAGGATGATCAAAAGGTGCAATAGAGGGGCTTGAGGAGAACATCCAACCATTAAAAACAAAAACGTTATTTCTATCTTTTTTTGTTAAATCTCTTACCTGGATATATGCCTTAACCTCAGGATTATCATCAAATTTAGAGTCAGTACATTTAATACTTTTTATAGCTAAATCTTTATAAATATATTCCTCATTATTGACTAATTTTATCAACTCATTTTTGGAACTAATCTTGTCTAATATTTTTATGTCAGTTTTATTTCCATCAAGATTAATTTCAGCACTAGTTTTAAGTGTTATAAATATAGAAAATAAATATATAAATAAAAATAAATGTAGTTTATTTCCAACTTTTATATTTTTTTTCAGTTGCATTTTTATTGTTTTTATTTGGATAGTAAGCTGAGTCAGTACCAGTTAAATTAGCTTGGTGAGGTTTTTGCCAATTGTGTTTCTCTAATTTATGAATATTTTCAATTTTATTTGGCATGAAATGAATCCAAGAATACCATTCAACTGGAATTTTTGATGCATCAATTTCATTTGCATAAATTACCCACCTTTTTCCTTTTTTGCTTTGATAATATTTATTCCCAAATTCATCTGATCCAATCAATTTACCAAATAATATAGTTTTGATCCTAGTACCAAATGTATCTCGATTCCACCAAGTGAAAATTTTTTTTAAGAATGTCAACATGTAAAAATTAATAATTTCAATTTTAAATTGTATAATTTAAATTAGACTAAAATGTGTAAATGTATATAAGTAAAAAGATTCAAATTTCAAATTTAATTTAAGGATTATTAAAAATGGCAAAATATCTTGTAGAAACTTATTATACGTGCACTTTTAAGGTTAATCATTATCTGGATGACATCAATGAAACTGAGCTAAAGAATCTCGAAAAAAGAGATGATGGGAAATTTGAGGTTCTGGATGTAAAATTAGATAATCGAAAGACAAAAAGTCTTGATCCTAATAGTAAAAAAAATGATCAAAATAAAAAAATTGACTTAATTCAAACTCAAAGCGAAAACAAAACTACTAATGTTGAAAAAATAGTTTCTCAATCTTTTGTAAAATCTGAAAATTCTGGAAAAAGATTTGGTATGCCAGATAGAAGAAAAGGTTATATTCAAAAAGCAACTATTGGTGACCATAAAGTTTATTTGCATACTGGTGAGTATGAGGATGGTAAAATCGGAGAAATCTTTATTGATACAAGTAAAGAGGGAGAGCTAGTTAAAGCTCTAATGAATAATTTTGCTATCGCTGTTTCGCTTGGACTTCAATATGGAGTTCCACTGGACGAATTTGTGAGTGCATTTATAGGGACTAAATTTGAGCCCTCTGGAAAGGTAAACGGTAATGATAGAATCTTAAGCGCCTCTTCAATTTTAGATTATATATTTAGGGAACTAGCGATCTCTTATCTTAACAGAGAAGATTTAGCACATACTCCATCCATAGGTAATTTAGATGTTTCATCTACAGATGAAAAAAGTTCTGATGAACAAAATCAATTACTGAAAATAGTAAAAGATATAACAAGTAAAGGATTTGTTAGAAACAATTACAAAAAAAATTTGGTGGATTTATCTGATGTTAAAATTAGTCTTAAAGGTAAAAAATAATTATTTTTTACTTTTTAGAGATAAATTTAACTCTTTAAGTTGGTTTTCACTTACACTAGAAGGTGCATTCATCATCAAATCCTGTGCATTTTGATTCATTGGAAACATTGTAACTTCTCGAATATTTTTTTCGTTTGCTAGTAACATAATTATTCTATCAATTCCTGGGGCAATACCTCCGTGAGGTGGAGCACCAAAACTTAAGGCGTTTATCATTCCACTAAATTTTTGATCAACTTCAGATCTAGAGTAACCTGCAACATCAAATAATTTATACATTAGATCTGGTATATGATTTCTAATCGCACCCGAAGATAATTCTATTCCATTACATACAATGTCATATTGATATGCGAGTATTTCTAATGGTTTGTCAAAATTAATTTTGTTGATATCTCCTTGTGGCATAGAAAAAGGATTATGACTAAATTTAATTTTGTTTGTTTGATTATCTATTTCATACATTGGATAATCTACGATCCAGCAAAATGCAAAAACATTTTCATCGATTAAACCCAAATCTTTTCCGATTTTATCTCTAGCTAATGCAGTTATCTTTTCTACTTCTTCCAATTTCCCACAAGCAAAAAAAATACTGTCACCCACCTTTGCCCCTGTTTTAACCATAATTTCATTTAGAGAGTCTTTTGAAAAAAATTTACCTACTGGACCTTTTGCTGAAATTTCTTTTTCTTTTTCAATGGTAAAATACGCAAGTCCCGAAGCGCCATGTTCTTTAGCCCATTTATCAATATTATCAAAAAAACTACGAGGTCTGTCTTTTGTGTTTTTTGTGACAATACATCTTACTTTAGATCCAAATTTGACTAATTTTTTAAATATTTCAAATGAAACATCTTCTCTAAAAAAAATTTCAGTGACATCATTGATAATAAGTGGATTTCTTAAGTCAGGTTTATCAGTTCCGTATTTAATCATCGAGTCTCTAAATGAAATTCTTGGAAACTGATTGTATAATAATTTTTTATTTGAAAATTTTTTAAATGTATTAACAAATAACTTTTCTACTACATTAAAAACATCCTCCTGCTCAACAAAAGACATTTCTAGATCTAATTGGTAAAATTCTCCAGGGCTTCTGTCTGCTCTTGCATCTTCATCTCTAAAACAAGGTGCGATCTGAAAATACTTATCAAAACCAGAAACCATTACTAATTGTTTAAATTGTTGAGGTGCTTGGGGAAGTGCATAAAATTTTCCAGGATTTAATCTACTTGGTACTAAAAAATCTCTTGCTCCTTCAGGACTTGAAGATGTTAAAATTGGTGTTTGAAATTCCAAGAATCCCAACTTACTCATCTCATTTCTAATAAATGAAATTACTTTTGATCTAAGTATAATATTTTCATGAATCTTTTTTCTTCTTAAATCTAAAAAACGATACTTAAGTCTTATTTCTTCTGCATATTCACGATCAGTAAAAACAGGCAATGGAAGTTCCTTACATTCGCCAAGGACTTGGAAATTTTTAATTACAACTTCGATTTCCCCTGTTTCAATGTCTTTATTGATTGAGTCCTTTGATCTTTCAACTACTTCTCCATCTATTCTAATTACGGTTTCTAATTGTATTTTTTCTAACTTTTTAAAATTAGAATTTTCTTTATCAATAATACATTGAGTTATTCCGTAGTTATCTCTCAAATCTATGAATAAAAGATTTCCGTGGTCTCTCTTTTTATTTATCCAGCCAGAAAGTGTTACTTCATCTCCAACTTTTTCTTTTCTTAGTTCATTACATTTATGAGTTCTAAATTTGTTCAATTATTCTCCTAAGACTTCTTTTATAATTTTAAAATTAATTGATCTTTTTTTTTTTAAACTTAGTTGATCAATTTTATATATGAAATCATATATTTTACTATACGATCTCTCAATTCTTTTAATAATAAACTCAATAAATTTATCATCTAAAGAGATCTGTCGATCAGATAAATTTTTTAATATAATTGCAAATATTAGCTCATCATCAGGTTTTTCGATATTTAATAAAATAAAATTTTTTGTTCTTGACTTTAAGTCTTTTAAGTCAAAAGTAAAATTTACTATTGGTTTTAAAGATGTAACAATAATAAATTTATTATCTTGCTCAACTAAATTAAAAAGACTGTAAAGTATTTTTTCATCTGTATCTGAAGATAAATTTTCTATTACTATGTTCTCATAAATCTTTATTTTTTTTAAATCTTCATTTCGTAAAGATTTACCTTCAAGCTTGATACCCTTGTTTTTTTGTAAAAAAATATTTATTAAATGAGTTTTTCCTGAAAGCTTTTCCCCTATTACATTAACAAAATTTTTCTCCCATTTTGGCCACATGTTTAAAAAATCAAAAACATGTTTATTACTTTTAGAAAGATAAAAATTATCACTTTTAAAATTCTTATCATAATCAAATTCAATTATTGTTTGATCTAGTTCTCTCATTCAATCATCCAAACTTTTTTTTGTGTATTTAAATTATATTTCTTATTTTTCATTATATTAATGAAATTTTGGATTGTTCCATTAAATAAGATTTCATAAAATACGAATTCTTTGTTTAATTTTTGTATATAGTAGTCACTTACCAGATCTATTTCATTTAAAAATAATTCAAAATCATTTGATTTTTTTAAATCATCATTTTTAATCTTAATTGTAATAGGAACTTTAATTGAAGTATTTATTTCATTTAATTTTTTCCAAGTATCCTCAAATATATTTTTTAAACTTTCGATTAAAAAATTAAGATCTGTTTCGTTGTCTATATTTATATTCTTAAAAGAATTATTTTTTATAATCTCATTTTTGTCGTTATAAATTTTTGTTAAGATTCTTACTTCATTATCACCTCTAAAAATCAGTGAAATGATAGAATTCTTTAAGAAATATTTTTTTGTAATCTCATTAAAGTCATAATTTTCTATATATTCTAATTTTTCTTTAATAAGATTAAGGTCCTCAAGATCCTCTGAAGGAAGTAAATAATCAATTAATTGATATCTTTTATTTGTCCTATTCCAGTTATCATAAATAGGGTTGTTTGAAAAAATTGAAAGACTATTTCCATTCTCATTTATAATTATTGGAATAAATAAAAATTTTTCTTTAAAGATTTGTGATGGAAAAATATTTTTTTTTTCTAAATATTTAAAAATTTTTTTTTTATTAAATGACACACCTAAATTTAGATGGTATTTCTGGTCTATAAATTTTTCCTCTTTAATAGAAAATGTTTCAATCATACTTTTGATTTCATTAAGTTTAATAGTATCAATTTTTTTAAAATCTGAAGATTTTATTAAAGAATAAATTAATTCAAAAAAAGCATTTTTAAATCCTAAATCAATTACTCTATTTTTATCAAAATTTATTTCGAATGGCTGAGAAATTTCAATATCATTGATTTCAAAAGATTTTGCCCTAACAGGCTCTGTGGAAAAAAAAAATATTATTAAAGCTAGAGTAGAAAAAAAAATATATAAAGATTTGATATAATACATACTTAAATTTAAAACCTATATTAATGAATAAAAATCTCTTTACCTATAAAAAAAGTGGGGTCAATATAGATGCTGCAGATAAATTTGTAAGTTTCATATCCAATATTTCATCAAAGAAAAGAGGCAATAAAAAGAATTCTAATATCGGTGGCTTTGGTTCTATTTACGACTTACCCAAAGATATTAAAAATCCAAAAATAGTGGCTTGTACCGATGGTGTAGGGACAAAAATTGAATTTGCAAACCTATTAAATAAATATGACACTATAGGAATAGATCTGGTTGCTATGAGTGTCAATGATTTGATTGTTCAAGGAGCAAAACCTTTATTTTTTTTAGACTACATTTCAATTAATAAAATTGATTTAAAAAAAATGAAATCAATAATTCGTGGGATAGTTAAAGGGTGTAATATTTCACAATGTAGTTTGGTTGGTGGTGAGACTGCTGAAATGCCAGATACTTATGAGAAAGGTAAATTTGATATAGCTGGTTTTGCAGTAGGGATTACAGATAAAAAAAGTGTTCTAAATAAAAATAAAATAAAAAAAGGGGATTTGATTTTAGCTGTTCCGTCTAGTGGCTTACATTCTAATGGTTTCTCGTTAGTTAGGCATCTATTGAAACTAAAAAAAATAAATATTAAAAAAGATCCATTTCTCAAAAAAGAACTAATAAGACCAACTAGAATTTATGTAAAAGAAATTTTAAAACTTGTAAAAAAAGATTTATTAAATGGTTGTGCTAATATAACTGGTGGTGGATTAGCAGATAATATAAGAAGAGTAATACCTAATAACCTATGTGCAGAAATAAATTTAAAAAAAATTAAAACTCTTAAAATTTTTAGTTGGCTTAAGAGTAATAAGATAAGTGACAAAGAGATGCTTAAGACTTTTAATTGTGGAGTAGGTTTTTGTTTAATAGTAAATCCAAAAAACTTGGTTAGAGTAAAAAAATATTTTGTAAAAGAATTTCAACCTTATGTGATAGGAAAAATTGCTATTGGAAAAAATAGAGTAAAACTTAATGAAAAAATTGACTGGTCTTAAAAAGATAAAAACCGCAATTTTTATCTCAGGACGAGGTAGTAATTTAAAAAATTTGCTTAAATTCTCAAAAACTAAATATTCTCCAATTATAATTGATTTAGTAGTTTCAAATAAAAAAGCTTTTGGATTAAAATATGCAGATCAATACAAAGTTAAAAAAAAAATAATTAGTTTCAAGAGGAATAAAATTGCCGAAAAAAAAATTTTAATTATTCTTAATAAAAGAAATATAAAATTTATTTGTCTTGCTGGATTTATGAGGATTTTATCAAAAAATTTTATAAAAAAATTTAAAGGTAAAATTGTTAATATTCACCCATCTTACCTACCTAAATATAAAGGATTAAATACTAGTGTAAGATCTTTATGGAATAATGAAAAATACTCTGGTTGTTCGGTTCATTACGTTTCGGAAAAACTAGACTCTGGAAAAATTATTCTTCAAAAAAAAGTCAAAATTACAAAAAATGAGACTGAAATTTCATTAGATAGAAAGATCCTTAAAGAGGAACATAAACTTTATCCAAAAGCTATATTAAAGATATTTAACTAGTCTTTAAAAAAAAATTCAATTTCTATTTTTGCATTTTCTACACTGTCTGAACCATGAACCGAATTTTTATCAATCGAGATTCCATATTTTTTTCTTATAGTGCCATCCTCTGCTTCCTTTGGATTTGTAGCACCCATAAGTTCTCTGTTACCTTTTACTGCATTCTCTTTTTTAAGAACCATAACAACTATCGGGCCTGATGAAAGATAATCGCATAAATCATTATAAAATGGCTTAGTTTCATGTACTTTATAAAATTTTTCAGCTTCAACCTTTTCAATTTGAATTTTTTTTTCTTTAAGAATTTGAAAACCATTATTTTTGAACATTTCTTTGATTTCGCCCTCGAGATTTCTCTCTACAGCATCTGGTTTAATAATAGATAAGGTTTGTTCAATATTACTCATAATGATCCTCTATAAGTTTGTTTAATAATCTAACTCCATAACCTGTTGCACCACCTGAATTTAAAGCTCCACCATATTTTGAAAATGCCATACCAGCTATATCTAAGTGTGCCCAAGGAGTTTTATTTAAAATAAATCTTTGTAGAAATTGCGCTGCAGTAGTGGAACCAGCTCCACCAACGTAATTAATATTTTGCATATCTGCATTTTTTGAGTCTATCAATTTATCGTAATTTTTATTTAAAGGCATCCTCCAGACTTTTTCTTCAACATGCTCACCCGACTCGATCAATTGTTGAGATAATTTATCATCATTAGAAAATAAACCTGCATATTCAGAGCCTAACGAGACAATAATTGCTCCAGTCAAAGTTGCTAGATCTACAATAAACTTTGGTTTAAACTTTTCCTCAGTAAAGGTAAGTGCATCTGCAAGTACCAATCTTCCTTCCGCATCGGTATTTAAGATCTCAACTGTTTTGCCACTATAAGACTTAACAATATCACCAGGTCTTTGCGCATTACCTCCAGGCATATTCTCAACTAGTCCAACCACTCCCACTGCATTAATTTTTGCTTTTCTCAAAGCTAAGCTTTTCATCAATCCAACTACTACTGCAGAGCCTGCCATGTCATAAGTCATGTCTTCCATAAACTTAGCTGGCTTTAATGATATACCGCCAGTATCAAAACAAACACCTTTGCCAACAAAAGCTAAAGGTTTAGATTTATCTCTTTTTCCATTCCATTCCATTGTTACAAGATAAGAACCTCTAATACTTCCTTGACCAACACCCAACAAGGTATTCATACCTAATTTTTTTAACTCCTTATCATTATAAATTCTAATTTTTAGACCAAATTTACTTAAAGTCTTTATTCGTTTAGCGTATTCATCTGGATGTAAAATATTTCCAGGTTCTGACACTAAATCTCTAGTATAAAAAGTCCCTTTTTCTATGGAGCTAAATTTTAATTGGTCTTTATTATTAGGAATATTCTTGCCTACTGTATTAATAAAAATATCACCTTTATCTTTTTTTGTTTTATATTTTTCAAATTTATAGGATTTTAGTTTTATTCCATGTAAAAAATATCCAAGAATATTTTTTAATCCATTTGGAATAGTGTCTGAATTTACGATATATTGTGTTTCTTTCAATTCACTTAAAATAACGTAGCACTTGGCGCCTAAATTTTCTGCATCAGAGTCAGTAAGATTTTTTTTAAGTGAAACTAAAATTATTTTTTTTTTTGAGCTAATGTCAAAAGTTACAATTTTTTTTTTAGTATCTTTTTTTTTAAGGATATCTGAGATGTATGAATACTCTGAATTAGAGATGTGTTTTTTTAAACCAGTAATATTGAATTTTTCGTCAGCAAATAATATTAAATTTGCATTATACTTACTAAAAACCAGTTTTTTAAAATTAACTTTAATATTCATAAAAATTAAATACAATCAGTACGAGATAATGCTATATATGAGTAAAACAATTATATTTCAATGGAAAAAATACTTTTTAGAAAACTAATTTTAGACATATCTTTAAGAGCTTTGATTATTACATTTACTATAGGTTTAATTGTTTGGATAATTCAGGCTGCAAATTACCTAGATTTTGTTATTGATGATGGGCATAATTTCACGATCTATTTTTATTATAACTTATATAGTTTTCCAAAAATAATTCATAGAATACTACCTTTTGTTTTTGGTATTTCTGTTTTTTTTGAATTGATAAAGTATGAAAAAAATAATGAATTACTAATTTTTTGGACCAATGGTATTACCAAAAAAAGATTTATTTCTAACTTAATTAATTTCTCCTTAATTGTTATGTTTTTACAAATATTAATTGGAAGTATCGTATCTCCATCGAGTCAATTAAAAGCTAGAGAATTTTTAAAAAATTCAAATATGGATTTTTTACCTAATTTGATTAAACAAGGGAAATTCATAGATACTGTATCAGGATTAACTATCTTTATAAATGAAAAAACAGATAATAATTATTTTAAAAACATATATATTCAAGAAGGGAATATCTTAGATTTAACATCTGATAATAATCAAATAATTTTTGCGAAGGAGGGGTTTTTAGACAGTAATGATAAAAAAGTTTTTAAATTGTTAGAGGGAAAAATAATAAGTACTAACAATAATAAGTTAATGAGTTTTGAATTTGACAAAATTGATTATAATTTATCAAAGTTCGACTCCAGAACTATTAAAATTGCAAAAATGCAAGAGCTGCCTTCAAGAAAGATTATTGAGTGTTCTATAAGTTTAATGAAAAATACAACTTATAGAGAAAAAATGTTTCTTTGTGATTTCGAAAGTTTGAAAAATATCAATCAAGAAATATATAAAAGATTCATTAAACCAATGTATTTTCCACTTTTAACATTAGTATGTTGTTTTTTATTAACTTTTTCAAGAATAGATAATAATTTTTCAATGAGAACCATCAAGGTATTTTTATATGTTTTTTTAATTTTAGTTTTGTCAGAAATCTTAATGAGATATATAGAGAGTTCAAAATTATTAATTATACTTGTTATGTTTCTTCCAATTATTATATATTTTTCAATCTATAATTTTTTAATTTCAAAAATAAATCATGGTTAAAACATTAGATAAATATTTTATAAATTTATTTTTTAAGAAATTATTGATACTTACATTAATCTTTTTTGCATTATCATTTGTATTAACAATTTTTGAGGAAATTACATTTTTAAGTGATTCTAAATCTGCTTTTTATTTACCATTTATGTTAGCAATTTTTGATGCTCCTACTACTCTTCTCGAAATTTTCCCTTTTATGATTTTAATTGCTGCACAACTTTTTTTTATTGATCTGATTAAAAAAAAAGAAAATGAATTAATTAAAATAAATAATCTTGATAATTTTTATTTGATTAAACTTTTAGCATTATGCTCTTTTTTTTTCGGGATAATAATAATTTTAGTCTATTATCCAATTTCCTCTAAATTAAAATTCATTTATTCCGATATTAAAAATGTTTATTCAGAGGATGGTAAATATCTTAAACATTTGAATGATAATGGTATTTGGATTAAAGACGAAATTGAAAATGAAATTTATATCATTAATGGTGCAGAAAAAAATGATCCATTTCTTGAGGATGTTTTTATATCGAAATTTGATAAAAATTTTAACTTAATAGAAAACATTTATACAAAAAAGATAGATATAACTAATGATGAGTGGGTAATTAAAAATCCGACTATATTTAAAGATAATAGTCAGATAAAGTCAGAGAAAACTAAAATATTAAAAACCCATTTCAATATTGTTAAAATAAATAGTGCTTTTAGAAATCTCAATTCATTTAATTTATTTCAATTAATTGATATAAAAAAAGAAAACATGCTTTTAGGATATTCTTCTCAAGATATTGATTTACACTTTCTAAAAATAATATCGCTTCCGATTTATTTCAGTATTTTGGTCATTATTTCTTCAATAATAATGTTAAATATAAAAAAAAATAAACCATATATATTTCATGTTTTATTGGGTATTTCACTGTCTGTGATTATTTATTACATTAATAATATCTTTAGTGTTTTTGGGCTAACAAACAAAATACCAATCTATTTGTCCATTTATTTTCCTATAATTTTTTTAGGTATTATTTCTATGATTGGTTTAATAAGGATTAATGAAAAATAGTATTTTTATAATTTTCTTTATTTTATATAAAATCTTATTCTTAAATAGCGTCTTTGCAAAAGAAATCGAATTTGATGCCTCTGAAATTGAAATTACTAATAATCAAAATTTAACAATTGTGAATAATGGTATTGCAAAAATTAAAGAGGATGAAATCGTCATTGAGGGAATAAAGATAGAATATTACAAAGATAAATCTTTAATTATTGTAAGACAGGGTAAAATTTCAAAAATTGACTTAAATTTAGAAATTAAGTCAGATAAAATTGAATATAATATAGAAAATGAAGGCATTGATTTTACTGATAAAGTAAGAATAGACGACAAAAAAAATAATTTAATTATTTTCTCAGATAAAATTTATTATGACATAGTTAATCAAAAAATTCTTGGAAAAAGTAAAAGTGAAATTATAGATGAATTTGATAATACTTATGAATTAAATAAATTTGAATACTCTGCAAAAAACAAAATTATTAAATTAGCAAATACAAAAATCACAGATAAAAATAAAAATACATTTGATTTGGAAATTGCATATTTAGATTTAAATAAAAAAGAGATAATCGCAAAAGATATTGGTTTAAATTTCAAAATTTCTGAGAATTCGGAAAACGAGCCTAGGATTAAGGGAAGAAGTTTAATTAGTAACAATAAAAATACTATTGTCAAAAAAGGTAGTTTTACTTTTTGTAAAAGAAGGGAAGAATGTCCTCCATGGGAAATGAGAGCAAATGAAATTAGGCATGATAAAATAAAAAAAATAGTTTTTTATAAAGGGGCTAGCCTTAAAATTTATGATAAAAAAGTTTTTTATTTTCCAAAATTTTTTCATCCTGATCCCACAGTAAAAAGACAAACAGGATTTCTTATACCCAGGTTACAGGATAATAGCACCACAGGACTTTCCCTTAAGTTACCTTACTTTTTGGCAATAGCGGAAAATAAGGATATAACTTTAAATCCCAGGTTTTTTAATGATGATAAATTTTTATTTCAATCTGAATTTAGACAAAAAAATAAAAAATCTGATCATATAGCTGATCTCAGTCAATTTATTTCGAATGATTTAAGCTCTAAGGGCCATTTATTTTATAATTTTAAAAAGAATTATGTGAGTGAAAATTTCGATGATATAGAACTGAATATTAACCTAGAGCAAGTCTCAGATGATACATATTTAAAAGCATATAAGATTGAAAGTCCAATCATAAACAATACTTCAAATTTAATAAACTCAGTAAATTTAAGTTTTTATAACGAAAGACAAACAATTAATACTGACTTAAATATTTATGAAGATTTAAGCAAAAGAGATAGCGATAGATACGAATATGTCCCGAATTTCAGTTTTTCTAAAGCTATAAATAATAATTATTCTTTTAGATCAAGAGGATATTATAAGAATTATAATACAAATATAACTGAAAAAGTTCTAATAAATGATTTAGAATTTAATTCAGATCAAAAATATCTTGATAGTGGAATTTTAAATAATAAAAAATTCTTAATCAAAAATGTAAGTTCAGAGGCAAGAAATTCTGAAAAATTTAAAAATAAAGACACAATCAGTTTAGTGCCTACATTTCAAAGTAATTATACATACCCACTTCAAAAACAAAATGATAAATTCAATTATACACTAACACCAAAATTTACTTTAAATTTAAGCACACCTCATACAAAAGATATTCATAAAAATAATGTCAAAATAAATTATGATAATATATATGATATAAACAGATTAGGTTTGGATGAGGTAAATGAGGGAGGATTGTCAGTAACATATGGTTATGAATATACCAAAACAGATAGAACAAATTTTAATCAAAAAATAAAATTTGGTTTTGCAAACAATCTTCGTTTTGAGGAAAATAAGGATTTACCAGCCAATACTAATTTAGGTGACAAAACTTCAGATTTTGTAGGTTTAATTGAGTATAACCCCTTTGATAATATGAAAATTGATTACGATTTTTCTTTAAAAAATAATTTAACCGATACTAATTATGAACTTTTTGGTTTTCAATACTACTTAAAAAATTTAAGTACTAAATTTGAGTATCTAAATGAAAATAATAGCGACTCAAAAACTTCCTATATGAAAAATGAAACACGTTATACATTTAATGATAAAAATAGTCTAATTTTTGAAACTAGAGAAAATAAAGAAAAAAACTTTACGGAATATTATAATCTTATTTATCAATTCCAAAATGATTGTTTAACTGCTGCTCTCGAATACAATAAGGAATATTATAGTGATCAAGATTTAAAACCATCTGAAAATCTTTTTTTCAAGTTGTCGATTTTACCATTTGGCGGCTTCAATACTCCTAATTTGAAATGATCTTAAATAAAAAAATTACCGTTCTAGTATTAATTTTTTTTTTGTTAAATAATTTTTCCCATTCCAAAATTAATTTACAAATCATTATGAAAATAAATGATCAGATTTTAACAACTTTCGATCTCGAAAAAGAAAGTAATTTGCTCTTGGCTCTAAATCCAAAATTGAAAGAAATTGGTAAAAATGATTTGATAGAAATTGCGAAAAAATCAATGATTAAAGAAACAATAAGAAAAATTGAAATACTTAAATACAAAGAATTAAATTTACAGAATAACCAAGTCAATGATTTATTAAACACAATGATACAAAATTTAAATTATTCAAATCAATCCCAATTTGAAAATTATCTAAACAATTTTAATATTTCTATAGATGACATAAAAAAAAAGATTGAAATTGAGAATGAATGGAAAAATTTAATCTATGCTAAATTTTTCAAAAGTGTAAAGATTGATAAAAATAAGTTAATTAATAAAATTGAAAAATTAGATAAAAAAAAAATTTTTTTGGAGTATAATTTATCTGAGATAGTTTTTGTTAATAATCAGGATATCTCTTTCGAAGAACAATCAAAAAAAATTCAAGAAAGTATAGAAAATAATGGTTTTGAAAATACTGCAAATTTGTACAGTATATCTGATAGTTCTAAACTAGGCGGTAAGATAGGTTGGATTAAAGAAAACAATCTATCATTGGAAATTAATCGAGAATTAAATAATCTAAAAAAAAGTTCATATAGTGACCCAATCAAAATCGGTAATAAATACATAATTTTAAGAATAAATGATATCAAAGAAACAGCTGTTGAGATTGATAAGGAAAAAGAACTTAATAAGATGATTATGATTGAAACGTCAAAACAACTAGATAAATTTTCTAATGTTTTTTACAATAAAGTTAAATTAAATAGTGTAATAAGTGAGCTCTAGTCCAATTTTAATTGTCCCTGGAGAGAAAAAAAGTATTTTTTTTGAAATTTTTTTTAAATCTCTCAAATTGAAATCTGATTTAAGTCCTTTAATTTTAATATGCAACAAAGAAAATTTGGATACAGAGATTAAAAGATTTAAGTTTAATAAACATATTCAGCAAATTAAATTAAATGATATTTACTCTAAAAAATTTTTAAAAAAAAAAATTTACTTAATTAATGTAAGAAATAAAGACTCTAGCCTTTATGTACACAATTGTTTTAAAATTGCCTTTAAACTCATTAAAAAAGGTTTAACTAATAAAATGATTAATGGACCAATTAATAAATCCAAAACCCTTAATAAAAAATTTCTTGGCGTCACTGAATTTGTTGCAAAAAATTTTAATCAAAATAAGTTTGCAATGCTTATTTATAATAAAAAACTCTCAGTTTGCCCTGTAACAACACATTTACCTTTAAAATTAGTAGCAAAAAAAATCACAAAAAGAAAAATTAAAGATAAAATCATTATTGTTGATGAGTTTTATAAGAAATTTTTGAAATTTAAACCAAGAATAGCTGTTATAGGTTTAAATCCCCATTGTGAAAGTGTATTAAAATTTAATGAAGATATAAAGATTATAAAGCCAGTAATAAAGTATTTAAAAAATAAGATTAATGTAAAAGGTCCTTTTCCCGCTGATACAATATTTTTAAAAAACAACAGAAAAAAATTTGATGTAATTATTGGAATGTATCATGACCAAGTTTTAACACCAATAAAAACTATTTTTGAGTACGATGCTATAAATATAACTATTGGACTGCCTTTTTTAAGGGTTACACCTGATCATGGACCAAATGAAAAGATGGCTGGAAAGAACATGTCAAATCCAATGAGTTTAATAAGATCATTAGAATTTTTAAACAAAAGATGATTAGGGCTAAAAAAAGTCTCGGCCAAAACTTTCTTGTTGATAAAAATATGATTGTTAAAATAGTAAATATTCTAAAATTAAAAAATAAGAATATTTTAGAGATAGGTCCGGGTACTGGTAATCTAACTGAAGAGATATTAAAAAAGAGTCCAAAAAAAGTTTTAGTAGTTGAAAAAGATGATAGTTTAGCAAATCTTCTAAAAGTAAAATTTAAAAATAGAATTGATGTCATTAATAAAGATATCTTAAAAATGGATGAAAACTCTTTAAGTAATAAAACTTTGACAGTTTTTGGTAACCTGCCTTACAATATCTCGACTGAAATCCTATGTAAGTGGATATTAAACATTAAGCAAATAATATGGTTTGATTGCCTTGTACTTATGTTCCAAAAAGAAGTAGCAGATAGAATAATTTCTGATTTTAATACCAAAAGCTATGGAAGGTTAACAATTTTAGCTAACTGGAGATTGGATATTAAAAAAATTTGTGACGTAAGTCCATTAAGTTTTCAACCAAAGCCTAAAGTTAAAAGCACTGTGTTATTTTTAAAACCTAAAAAAGAATTTTTTATATTAAAAAATGCAAAAAATTTGGAGAAAATAACAAGAATATTTTTCATGCATAGAAGAAAAATGATTAAAAAGCCATACTATCAGTTGTTTAATGGAAATAATAATATTGCCTCAAAAATTGGGATTGACCTTAATTCAAGGCCACAGAATTTAAATTTTGAAACATATTTTAAATTAGCTAAAGAGTATGAGAATTTAAGAAGTTAATTTTTCAACGTGATTTCTTATATAATGAGAGTCGTAATCTTTTGATCCATTATTAACTTCAGCATCTATCAAATTTTTTATTTTCATGTAGCAATTATTCAATTCATCATTGATTACTACATAATCGTAGTTTATCCAATGAAGCACATCTCTTTCAAACTGCTGCATTCTTTCTTCAACTATTAGTTTATCTTTCATATCTCTATTTGAGAGTCTTTCAAACAAAATTTCTTTACTAGGAGGCAAAATAAAAAAAGTAATTAATTTATAATCAAGCTTTTTATTTTTTATTTGATCGGCGCCTTGCCAATCAATATCAAATAAAACATTTTTTCCTTTATTTAGATTGTCAATAATTGGAGTTCTGGTTGTCCCATAAAAATTATTAAAAACTTTTGCATATTCTAAAAATTCTTGATTATTAATTAACCTTTTAAATTCAATATCGTTTACAAAAAAATAATCTTTGTTTGGGACTTCGCCTGGCCGTGGTCGTCTTGTTGTATGAGATATAGAAATTTCAAAATTATTTTGCTTTGAAAGTAAATTTACTAATGTGGTCTTGCCTGCTCCTGATGGAGAAGACAAAATAACCATTATCCCATCTTTTGATGAGGGCATTTAAAAATTATTAGTTAGCTTTGCCTTCAATAAATTTGACTGCATCACCTACTGTTAAGATTTTTTCTGCTTCACTATCAGAAATCTCAGAACCAAATTCTTCTTCAAAAGCCATTACTAACTCAACAGTATCTAGACTATCAGCGCCTAAGTCATCAATAAAACTTGACTCTTCAGTAACTTTTGACTCATCAATCCCTAAGTGATCAGCTACAATTTTTTTAACTTTACTTGAAACATCTTCTGACATATTGATCCTTTTTTAATTATAAATCGTTAATAGTTTAATTACCTGGATTGTCAAGCCATATACATGCCCCCATTTACATGCAATGTTTCTCCATTTATGTAATCAGAGTATGATGAGGCTAAAAAAATAACCGCATTGGCAATATCTTCAGGTTCTCCCAACCTTGCGGAAGGTATCTTAGAAATTATAACCTCTTTGAATTTTTCATCTATTTTATCTGTCATAGCTGTTTTTATAAAACCTGGTGATATACAATTAATGTTAATATTTTTTTTGGCATATTCTATTGCTAAACTTTTGGACATTGCAACAATTCCTGCTTTTGAAGCTGTATAGTTTGTTTGTCCTAAATTTCCAGTATGTCCAACCACAGATGTAATATTTATAATTTTACCTTTTTTATTTTTAAGCATTTTTTTTATTGCAAACTTGCTAATTAAAAATGTTGAAGTAAGATTAATATCGATCACTTTTTTCCATTCTTGTATACTCATCCTTATGGCTAAATTATCTTGGGTAATACCCGCATTGTTAACTAGACAATCAAGTTTGCCTCCAATTTGCTTAGTCGCGTCTTCAATAAAGTTTTCTAGATTATCAGTTTGCGATATATCAAATTTTAATATTTTGATACCTTCAAATTTTTTTTTTAGTTCCTCTAATTTTTCACTTTTTGTTCCTGTGGCTAAAATATTTGCTCCAGCATCATACAATTTTTTAACTATAGAATTTCCTATCCCGCCAGTTGCTCCGGTTACAATTATATTATTTTCTTTTAAATCATTCATATATTTAAACTTTCTATATCTGATTGACTATTAATTGAAGAAATTTTTATATCTTTATTAATTCTTTTAATTAGACCTGAAAGTACCTTACCTGGACCAATTTCAATAAATTGATCCACGCCATTGTTAATCATATTGAGCACACTTTCTCTCCAACGAACTCTTTTTTCAATTTGGGTTATAAGTAAACTCCTTAAATCTTCGATATTAGAAATTTCATTTGCAGTAACATTAGAAATTAAAATATTTTTAGATTGTTTAAAATCAATTTTTTTTAATTCTTCTTTCATCACCTCTGTAGCTTTATTCATTAAAGCGCAATGAAAAGGGGCGCTAACTGGCAGCTTAATATTCTTTATTTTATTGTCTCTCAAAAATTTACTTAAAAGTTGTAAATCATTAGTTTTACCACTTAAAACTATTTGGCCATCTGAATTATCATTTGCAACTTGTGCCACGAAATTATTTTGATTATCTCTTAAAATTTTTTCAATATCTTCTATTTTCAATCCTAAAACTGCTAGCATGCCACCCTCACCTTTTGGCACTGAATTTTGCATTGCATCTCCCCTTACTCTTAATATTTTTATTGTTTCACCGAAGTTTAAATATCCAGCACATGACAT